>NZ_CP139707.1:0-300000 GCF_034377145.1 Sulfitobacter sp. OXR-159 | reverse complement strand
GGCCGGGCGATCGGCATGTCTCCACGCAAAATCTTCTTTCGTATCCGCCTACCGCAGGTCTGGCGCTTTGCCCTGCCCGGCCTTGGGAACCTATGGATCAACATGCTGAAGGACACGGCACTGGTGTCAATCATCGCACTGGACGATCTGATGCGCATGACCAAGGTCGCCGTCGGCGTGACCAAACAGCCCTTCACCTTCTACCTGCTGGCCTGCCTGGTCTACTGGGCGCTCTGCGTCCTGTCGGAAGTGGTGCTGAACCATATGGAACGCCGCGCCAATCGCGGCATTCAGAGGGTCTGAGATGAACCCGTTTGACATCGTGGTAGAATATTGGCCACGCCTGCTTGATGGCACTTTGATGACCCTCAAGCTGACCTTTCTGGGCGCCTTCATTGCGGCCCTCTTCTCCCCCGGCCTTGCCCTGATCCGCGCCAATACGAGCCCTATCGCGCAGGCTCCCCTGCGGCTTTATATCTCCTTCATGCGCGGCACGCCGATCTTGGGGCAATTGTTCTTGATCTATTACGGGTCCGGCCAGTTCCGCCCATTCTTGCAGGACTGGGGGCTTTGGGGATTTTTCCGCGATCCGTTCAACTGTGCGCTCTTGGCCTTTGCGCTGAACTCGACAGCCTATCAGACAGAGATCCTGCGCGGCGGCATCATGGGCGTTGCACGCGGAGAGATTGAGGCCGCCAAGGCTATCGGCATGACCAGCCTGCAAATCCTGCGCCGGGTGACTTTCCCTCATGCATACCGCATTGCATGGCCGGCGCTTGGCAATGAAATCATCCTGCTCATGAAGGCCAGCGCACTGGCCAGCGTTGTCACCGTCTTCGACATCATGGGCCGCACGCGGCAGATCTTCTCGCGCACATTCGACTTCTCGATCTATCTCTGGGCCGCGCTGATCTACCTCTGCATCACCGCGATCTTTGTGCTGCTCTGGCGACAGGGTGAGACACGCCTCAGCCGCCACATCGGTCCGCGCAACACGGGCCGCTCCATTCTCTCTCCCCCGGAAGGACCAAAGCCATGAGCGAGGCCGACATTATCCTCAAAGCCGATGATATCTGCAAATCCTTCGGCGCTGTTGAGGTGCTCAAGGGCATCTCACTTGAGGCGCGGGAGGGCGATGTGATCTCGATCCTCGGCTCATCCGGCTCTGGCAAAAGCACCTTTCTCCGCTGTCTGAATTTCCTCGAGACCCCCACCTCTGGCACGGTTACCGTGCATGGCGAGGAAATCCAGGTGCGCGACGGCAAGCCGCTGAACGCCCGTCATATCGAAACGGTGCGCAGCCGTTTGGGAATGGTGTTTCAACAGTTCAACCTGTGGAGCCATCGCACCGCTTTGGAAAACGTGATGGAAGGTCCGGTGCAAGTGAAGGGCACGCCCAAGGCGATCGCCCGCACCGCTGCCGAGGCACTCTTGGAACGGGTTGGCCTGCAGGACCGGATGGACATGTACCCTTCCCAGCTTTCCGGTGGCCAGCAACAGCGCGTGGCCATTGCGCGGGCGCTGGCGATGGAGCCGGATGCGATCTTGTTCGATGAGCCGACCAGCGCGCTTGACCCCGAATTGGTGGGCGAGGTGCTAAAGGTCATGCAGTCGCTCGCCGCCGAGGGGCGCACCATGATCGTCGTCACCCATGAGATGGCATTCGCCCGTGATGTCTCCTCCGACGTGGTGTTCTTGCACGAGGGCCGCATTGCCGAACGCGGCACCCCTGAGCAGATGTTCACCAATCCGCAAACCGAAGTCTTTCAGCGTTTCATCGCCAACGTGAAGTAACGCCCTGCCCTTATTGATCCAGCGAGTTTCCATGTCCCAGCACAATACTAATCCCGCTTTTGCCGGCGGCGGCATCCTGATCGAAGCGGCCGAGCTGCATATTGTTAGCCTGCCGCTCATCACCCCTTTCGTGATTTCCAACCAGACATTGACGGATAAGACCTTTCCGTTGTTGGTCCTGAAAGGAGCGGGCATCGAGGGCATTGCCGAAGCGGTGATGGACGAAATTCCTGATTACCTCGAAGAAACGATCCCCGCCGCAATGGCTTTCCTACGCGATGTCTTGCTGCCACGGATCGTCGGAAAACGCTTCGCCTCGCCCTATGAGTTGGAGCCGATCCTCGCCCCGTGGCGCGGCAATCGGATGGCCAAAGCTGTGGTGGAGATGGCTTTTTGGGATCTCTGGGCAAAGAGCCTCGGCATTCCGCTCAAAGCGGCACTCGGCGGGGTGCGCGATGCGGTGGATGTGGGCGTGAGCATTGGCATCGGCAGCGTTGAGCTCACCCTCGAACGGATCGCTGAGGCGCAGGCAGCGGGCTATAAACGCACCAAATTGAAGATCGCCAAGGGTCATGACGTGGCCCTGCTCGACGCGGTGCGCGCGCGCTACCCCGACATCAAGCTGACGGTCGACGCCAATACCGATTACGGGCTCGAAGACCTAGCCTTGCTGCGGCGGTTTGACGAATTTGACCTCGACTATATCGAACAGCCGCTGGCCTTCGACGATATCCACGACCATGCGCAGGTGCAGGCGGCGCTGAAAACGGCGATCTGCCTTGATGAGAGCATCCGCAACGCTGGAGATGCCCGCAAGGCGCTTGAGATGCGGGCGGCGCGGGTCATCAATATCAAGGTTGGCCGCGTTGGCGGCTTTGCCGCTGCCCGTGCAATCCATGACGTCAGCGACGCCTTCGGTGTGCCGGTCTGGTGTGGCGGGATGCTGGAGGCCGGGATTGGCCGGGCGCATAATATCCACCTCGCCACCCTCGCCAATTTCACTAAGCCGGGGGATACCTCCAGCGCCAGCCGCTATTTCAAACGCGACATCGTGAATGAGCCGCTTGAGGCCGCCAACGGCGAAATGCCGGTGCCAAACAATGGCGCGGGGATCGGGGTAACCCTAGACCGGGACTACATGAAATCCGTCACCAGCCATAGTGAGATGATCCGCCCATGACTGCCGTGAATACCGAGGTTGAACTGCGTGAACTCGACGGCGTGGTGGAACTCAAACACGCTGAGGATTTCCAGCGCAGCGTTTGGGGCGCCGATGATCCAGCGGACAATTCCGATCTCATGCTTGCGATCCAGCACGAAGGCGGATTGGTCGCCGGTGCCTTTGTCGAAGGGCGGATGCTCGGGTTTCTCTTTGGGTTTCCGACCAAGGATCCGCAGGTGCAGCATTCCCACCGCCTCGCTGTCCACCCCGACAGCCGGGGGATGGGGCTGGGCGCACGACTGAAATGGTATCAACGCGACTGGTGTCTGGCGCGCGGGATTACTTCCGTCCGTTGGACCTTCGACCCTCTGCGCCGCATCAATGCTAATCTCAACATCGCGCGACTTGGTGCTACGGCCAAAGTCTACCTGCCAGATTACTACGGAAAAATGGAGGGCATTAATGCTGGTGTGGCCTCAGACCGTATCGTGGCGGAGTGGGCACTGGACAATAAGCGGGTGGCACACGGAGCTGAAGGCCCACGCTCGGAAATGAGAATGCATTGCTACCCACTGCACATCGCAATCCCAAAGGATCTGGATGCCTTGCTTGCGGTTGATCTTAACCGCGCGATTGCCGAAAGGCAGCGCGTTCGCGACGAGATGACCACCGCATTTGCCGCAGGCTACCGAGTTACCGGGTTCGATACAGTCAGCAGCACATATGGGCTTTCCAAGCCGTAAGCTTCCCCACAGAATTGCCAACCATTAACGCGCGGCGACTGCAGTCCACCGCATCGACCAGCTGACGCTGAAAGGCTGGTCGTTCAACTCATTTCAGAGTGTCTTCCAGCCCCACAAGATCGGCAGCAGTGTTGTCGAGTACATAGATCACGAGATCGGTCCATGCTTTGAGCCGTGAAACATCGCGCCGGACGGCGCCTGGTTAACACTATTGCCAATACGGTTTCACACCACGCTTTGCTGGCCAAACCAGGAAAGTGTTAAGCTGCCTTTCCCGTTCCCAGAAACACCTGTAGCGATTGGCCCACTGAGGTCCTTAATGCCCATTGCTGCGGATGACGGCTTTAACTCACGGATGGTGGCCTTCGCGCGCTTGCCGAACTCTATATAAAGCTTAACCGCGCCCAGTCGTTCTTCGTAGCTGCACATGGACTATCTCCGAGATAGTCCAACTTTTTGTCCGCACCCCCAATGGGTCAATCCCACACGAAAAGAGTTTTTCCTCTCAAATTACGCCGCGGGCGCGACCACTGCCTTTTGGGCCAGAAAGGCGCAGACCAGTAATTGCAGCATGTGGTAGATCATCAGCGGGAGTACGATGGCACCGACGGCCTCCGCGGCGAAAAGTGCCGTCGCGATGGGCAGGCCCGATGCGAGGCTCTTGGTCGATCCGCAATAAAACAGTGCTGCACGATCTCCAGCATCGAGACCGAAAAGCCGACCCGTCAAAACCATCAACAGCGGATGTCGGCTCTCCGCCCTGAGGACCCACAAAGCTTGAAACAGGTACGCAGCAAAAGGTTCGCATCCGCCTTTGCTCAGTATCCACATTGCCGTTCGATATCATTGGCATGACATGCTCATAAAAAACCGCAGAAGGCCCGCCTTGCGAAACAGTGACGTCACGAATGGCTTCCCGGCAATAGATCTGATCTACCTGCCAAGCCCAAAACCTCGGCCACCAGCGCCTAACATTGGTGCTGCCCGATCCAGCGCCAGTTTACTCCGCGAGAAACGCACCGGCGTGCGCAACCCATCGATACCCTCGGGGTCAATCCGCATGTCGCGGGCCACGATTTGTGGCTCGCTCAGAGCTTCGGCGACCGTATTGATCGGGTCTGCGGGTACCCCGCATTGCGTGAGACGCTCAATCAGCGACGCTTTGGTGAACTGTGCAGTCCGTTCCGCAATCAAGCCGCAGAGCGCCTCACGGTGCTGAACACGGGCCGGGTTTGTCGCGAATCTCTCATCATCTGCCGTACCGACTAAATCAAGCACTTCGCAGAGCCTACGAAATTGAGAGTCGTTGCCGCAGGCAATGATCAAATGACCCTCTTGGGTCGGGAACACCTGATAGGGTACGATGTTGGGGTGCGCGTTGCCGAGCCGCTTGGGGGCGGCGTCGCCCAAGAGGTAATTACTCGCCTGATTGGCCAGAACGCCAACCCCGCAATCCAGCAGCGACAGATCGACATGTTGCCCCTGTCCCGACCGCGCACGCTCGGCCAGCGCCGCCTGAATGCCGATCACGCCGTAAAGCCCGGTAAAGACATCAACCCATGCCACGCCGACTTTCTGGGGCGCACCATCTGGCTCGCCTGTCAGGTCCATGATCCCGCACATGCCTTGGATCAGGAAATCATAACCCGCCTCCTTAGCACGCGGTCCGTCCTGACCAAAGCCACTGACAGATGCATAGACCAGACCCGGGTTCTCAGCTGCCAATGACGCATAGTCCAAGCCGAATTTCACCAGCCCCCCGACTTTGAAATTCTCGATCACCACATCGGCCTCCGCGATCAGCGCTTTCAGTTCCGCCAGATCCGCGGGATTGGTGAAGTCGCAGGTCAGTGAGGTCTTGCCACGATTTGCCGACTGGAAATAAGCCGATACCGTTTCGGTGCTGCCATCGGGCCGGGTCCGTTCAATGAACGGCGGGCCCCAACGTCGGGTATCGTCGCCCTCCGGGGCTTCGACCTTGATCACCTCAGACCCGAGATCCGCGAGCGTTTGCCCGATCCAAGGCCCTGCGAGAATTCGCGCCAGTTCGACGACCTTGAGCCCGGCCAGAGGCGCTGACCCATACATCAGATGTTAGGCTCGGAATGAACGTGGGACAGGAATGGCATGATATTGGCCCTACTCATTTTAAGGTGGATTTCATTGCGGATCACTCTTTCGCGTGGCGCAGATCACAGGTTCTGCTCCACGATCCGCCATGCGTTTTCGGCTCGCACACGTGCCAGATGGCCCAGTTTCAGCGCCTTTTGCGACGCGGCATTGCCGTCAAGCCCGCGCTTGTAGACCCCCTGAATGATCGCGGCACTACGAAAGAAGGAAAACACCACAAAAAACAAATGGTTCGACACGGTGTCGCGCCCCGAATACCGGCAGTAGAGGTCAAGAAACTCCTGTTCGGTCGGTATGCCCAAGGCCTCGAAATCAAGCCCCTTGAACTGCCCGGTCGGCAGGTTGTCGGCGTGATAATTTGCGCAGACATACCCCAGATCGGCGAGCGGGTGGCCCAGCGTGCAAAGCTCCCAATCCAGCAGCGCAGCTACCTCGGGCGTGCCGTCGCGCACGATCGCATTTCCCGGGCGGAAGTCGCCATGCACGATCGCGGCCTCGTCGTCGGCAGGCAGATTGGCTGGCAGCCATTCCATCAGCTTGTCCATCGCCGTGATGGTCTCGGTTTCTGTCGCTTTGTATTGTTTGGTCCAGCGGGCGACCTGACGCGACAGATATCCTTCGGGGCGGCCGAAATCGCCCAATCCCACGGCCTCGGGCTTCACCGCATGCAAATCGGCCAAAGCCTTGATGAAGCTTTCGTAAAAGGCACGGCGCTCAGACGGGGTCAATCCCGGCAGGCTGGGGTCGTGAAAGACCCGACCTTCGACCATTTCCATCACGTAGAAATCAGTACCGATCACCGATGGATCAGTGCAGAGATGCAGCATCTTTGGCACCGGGACCGGCGTGTCGCGCAGGGCATGCATCACCCGGTATTCCCGATCCACCGCATGGGCGGAAGGCAGCAGCGTTCCCGGGGGCTTCTTGCGCAGGACGTATTTGCGCCCACCGGCGGACAGTTGATAGGTTGGATTGCTTTGGCCCGCATTGAACTGGCGCACCTGCAGGTCGCCGGAAAATCCTTCCAGATGATCGGACAGATAGGCCTTTAGCGCGGCCTCGTCAAAGCTGAGGGCTTCGCTGACAGTGATAAGGGGGGGGCCACCATTCTCGCTCATTTTGTGCTTCCTTTTGTGACATGTCCTGGTGCTGCGCTGTTCAAATCCGCAAAACTGCGACCTTCACGCGCCATGTCGCGCAGCAAGTGCGGCACTTGCCAAAACTGGGGGTCTTCGTTGGCATAAAGCTCGATCCGCCGGATCAGCTCTGCGGGGCCGATCAGGTCCGCCTGATGCATCGGCCCGCCGCGGTGGCGGGGAAAGCCGTAGCCAAAGGGCTCGACCGCATCGATATCCACGGGCCGTAGGGCGATGCCCTCTTCGAGCACGCGGACAGCTTCAGCGATCATGGCGGTGAGGCAGCGGGAAACGATCTCTTCGCTGGTGAAGCTGCGCTTGGGCAGGTTCAGAGCGCGGCGCTCCGCTGCAACAATCTCAAATGCTCCGGGGTTCCCACCCTGCTGCTTTCCACCCTCGTAGATGTAATAGCCCTGCCCGGTCTTTCGACCAAACCAACCCTGATCGCAAATCAGATCAGCAACGCGGGAATAACGCTCCTCCGCTGACCGCGTGGCAGCCTTTCGGTCTCGGGTCGCCTTGGCGATGTCGAGCCCGGCAAGGTCGGACACCGCAAAGGGCCCCATGGCAAAGCCGAAATCCTCCAACGCGCTGTCGATCTCTGTGAAACTTGCGCCGTCGAGCAGCAGGTAATCGGCCGCTCGGCGGTATTGGGTCAGAATGCGATTGCCGATGAAGCCGTCGCAGACTTCTGCGCGCACCGGCACCTTGCCGAGTTTGCGGGCCAAGGCGAAAGCCGAGGCGACACAAGCGGGGGCGGTCTCCTTCGCGACCACCACCTCGATCAGGCGCATGATATGGGCGGGCGAAAAGAAATGCAGACCGATCACATCTTGGGGCCGTTTGGTCGCGGCGGCGATTTCATTCACATCGAGATAGGAGGTATTGGTGGCAAGGATCGCGCCGGGTTTGCAGATCGCATCCAGCTTGGTGAAAAGTGCCGTCTTGGCTGTCATATCCTCAAAGATCGCCTCGATCACCAGATCGGCCCGGCCCGCGGCATCCAGATTGTCGGTACAGTCCAGCGCAGCGAGAGCGGTATCATGCGCCTGTTCGCTCAGCTTGCCGCGTTTCAACGCGCCAGCGAGATTGCCCTCAACCCCGGCACGCGCCTGCGCGACTCGTTCGCTTTGCGCTTCAATAAGGTCGACGTGGTAACCGCCGATGAGCAGGGACGTGGCAATGCCAACCCCCATCGTCCCGCCGCCGATCACGGCGATGTGGTCTATTTGCCGGGGCTGCGCGGTCTTCTCAGGGATATCGACGGTGGCGCGCTCGGCAAAGAACGCATGGACCAGCGCGGCACGTTCCTCTCCCGCCATCAATTCCATGAACAGCGCCCGTTCTCTGGCGAGCCCTTCGTCAATCGGCAGGGTGGCGGCGCAGACGGCCTCCAGTGCTGTGAGCGGTGCTTGCAAGGCAGGGCGCTTAGCCTTCAAGCGCGCTTTTGCGTCTTCCACTGCGGCAAGGTCTTCGGCCACATCGCGCGTATCTGTTCGGCGGGCGGCGAGCATTCCGGCCAGCACGTCGCGCGCTGCGGCAATGCCCGCCTCGCGTGGCGCGCCTTCGGCCAGTCGATCCAGAATGCCAAGGTCCAGCGCCTCACGCGCAGACACGTCGCGCCCGGAACAGATGATATCAATCGCCCCTGCCAGCCCGGTGAGCCTCGGCAGCCGCTGCGCGCCCCCGGCGCCGGGCAGCAGCCCCAGCTTCACTTCCGGTAGGCCGATGCGCAAATCCCCGGCGCCGACGCGCAGGTGGGTGGCCAGCGCCACCTCCAGCGCACCGCCAAATGCCACACCGTGCAGCGCAGCGATCACTGGCTTTTCGCTGTCATTCAACGCCGTGAGGATATGCGGCAGGGTTGGCGCGACATCTGCCTTGCCAAAATCCCTGATGTCAGCGCCTGCGGAGAAAAACCGCCCCTCGCCATAGAGCACGATGGCACGCACGGCAGAATCGCGCTGGAGGGTCTGGAACCCCTCGTAGATCGCCGTGCGCAGCGCCAGCCCGATGGCATTGACGGGCGGCTTGGCAAGCCGGATCAACCCGATCTCCCCTTCCGTCTCAATAACCACCAATCTGTTGACGTTGTCTTTCATGGCCTGTGCCCCTTCCCCGTTCATTTCAATCGTTCGATGATCACGGCGATGCCCTGACCAAAGCCGATGCACATCGACAGACAGCCATAGCGCCCACCGCTGGCCTCAAGCTGCCGAAGCCCGGTGAGCATGAGACGCGCGCCCGAGGCGCCGAGCGGATGGCCCACGGCAATGGCGCCGCCGTTTGGATTGAGCCGGCTGTCGTCTGGCGAGAGGTCGAGCGCCTTGCAGCAGGCGAGCACCTGCGACGCGAAAGCCTCGTTGATCTCGATCACATCCATTTGCTCGAGGGATAGCCCCGCTCGGCTCAGCGCCTTTGGAATGGCCAGCGCGGGGCCGATGCCCATCACCCGGGGAGCCACGCCCGATACGGCCCCGGCGAGGATGCGCCCGCGTGGCACGGGGCCAAGTCCGTTTCGGCCAATCAGCAGGGCCGCAGCGCCATCATTGATGCCCGAGGCATTGGCGGCGGTCACAACGCCTGCGGGGTCCAGCGGGCGCAGGCTGGCCATTTTTTCAACTGTGGTGTCTGGGCGCGGATGTTCGTCCTCGGCCACCGTGGTGACGGCGCCTTTGCGGCCTGAAATCTCAATCGGGATTACCTCGCCGTCGAAGAACCCACCTTTGCGAGCGGTTTCAAAACGCCGCTGGCTGCTGGCGGCAAAAGCGTCGCAGGCTGCGCGGGTCAGCCCGTAATCGGCGGCGAGGTTATCGGCCGTTTGCGGCATGCTGTCGCTGCCAAAGGCCGCTTGGAAGCGTGGGTTGGGAAAGGGTTTGCCCGCAGTCGCGTCGTGGATCTCGCCCTGACGCGACCACGCGGTTGCAGATTTTGCCATGACAAAGGGCGCGCGGGTCATGCTTTCCACACCGCCTGCGACAAACAGATCGCCCTCGCCTACGGTCACCGCCCGCGCCACATCCAGCGCGGCAGACAGGCTCGATCCACAGAGCCGATTGACCGTCTGCGCGCCGACCGTGTCCGGCAGACCGGCGAGCAGGGCTGAAAAACGCGCAAGGTTGCGGCTGTCTTCGCCGGACTGGCAGACGTTGCCCAGCGCCACATCCTCGACCATGTCGGCCTGTAGGGTGCTGCGCGACATCAGTGCCGTGATGACCTGCGCCATCAGGTCATCTGGCCTGATCGCCGCAAGCGCCCCGCCGTGCCGTCCGAAGGGGCTGCGGAGTCCGTCGTAGATATAGGCGTCCAGCATCGTCTGCTCCTTGGGTTCGCTTAGGCCAGCGTGAAACGGCCTGCTTCGGCCATCGCATCGATCGAAGGCATCACTTTGACTTCCAGATATTCCTCGAGCCCAAAGGCCCCGCCTTCGCGCCCGTTGCCGGAATGTTTGAAGCCCCCGAAAGGCGAGCCATAGGCCGCGCCCTGTCCGTTGATCGCCACGACCCCCGCGCGCAACTGGTTGGCCACGCGCTGCGCCCGTGCGGCGCTGCCGGTTTGGACATAGGCTGCAAGGCCGTAGTCGCTGTCATTGGCGATGCGGATGGCGTCTTCTTCGGTGTCGAAGGGGATGATCGAAAGCACGGGGCCAAAGATTTCCTCGCGGGCGATGCGCATGTCGTTGTTCACATCGGCAAAGATAGTCGGCTTGGCGAACCAGCCTTTGGCCAACCCTTCTGGCCGCCCCAGTCCGCCCGCCAAAAGCCGAGCGCCCTCGTCGATGCCCAGCTGAATCATCGTCTGCACCCGATTGAACTGCATCTCATCAAAAAGCGGGCCGATATGGCTGCCTTCCTTGGCCGGGTCATCGACCACCTGCGCCTCGGCGGTCTGGCGCGCCAGATCAACAACTTTGTCATAGCAGGCGCGTTCCACCAACATGCGTGTGGGTGCGTTGCAGCCCTGACCTGTGTTGAGAAAGCAGCGCGTGACCGACGCCGGAACAACCGTGTCCAAATCGGCATCGGCAAAGATCAGATTGGCGGATTTGCCCCCCAATTCCAGTGCCACGCGTTTCACGCTGTCGGAACTGTCGCGCGAGACCATGGCTCCGGCGCGGGTCGAGCCGGTAAATGACATCATCGCCACATCCGGGTGGCGCGACATCGCGCTGCCCACATCGGCGCCGTCCCCGAAAACGAGGTTGAACACCCCGGCAGGATAGCCCGCTTCATGCACACATTCGGCAAAGATTGCGGCCGACAGCGGCGTATGTTCGGACGGTTTGAGTACGCAGGTCGCCCCGACGGCAAGCGCGGGCATGACCTTTTGTGCGATCTGGTTGATCGGCCAGTTCCATGGCGTAATCAGACCGCAGACACCGATCGGTTCTTTGCGGATGATATCGCCATTTGGCAGCGTGTATTCTTCCTCATGCGCCTCAAGCGCTGCGATATAGGCGGCGGCGTGACGCGGTCCACATCCGGCCTGTGCGTTGCGCGCCAGTGTGATGGGTGCGCCCATCTCCTGACTGATCGCCCGGCCCATGTCGTATGTGCGGGCCTCCAGCGCTTTTTGCAGCGCGCGCAGATATCCCAGACGTTCGGCCTTGGAGCTCAGCGAAAAGCTGGCAAAGGCGCGTTTGGCGGCGGCGACGGCAAGGTCAACATCTGCGGCACTGCCCAGAGTGACGGTGCCGATCTGCGCCTCCGTCGCGGGGTTCATGATTGGGAAGGGCTTGCCGCCCTGCCCTGCGACCCATGCGCCGTCGATGTAATGTTTGTCGGCTGTGATCATGCCGTCCTGATCTCCGTTCACTTGGCTGCACCTTCCAAAAGACCGCGTTCTTCCAGTACCTTGCGGGCATGGCGGAAGCATTCCAGCGACTGGGGCACGCCGCAGTAGATGCCGATGATGTGGAGGATCGAACGGATCTCTTCTTTGGTGACGCCGTTGTTGATCGCGCCGTTACAATGGATCTCCCATTCATGCATCTTGCCCAAGGCCGCCAGCATGACGAGGTTGAGCATCGAGCGGGTTTTGAGGTCGATCGTGTCGTCCCCCCAACCAAAGCCCCAGCACCAGGCGGTCATCGCTTCCTGAAACGGCAGCGAAAAGTCATCGGCTGCCGCGAGGTTCTTCTCGACATACTCTGCGCCGACGACCTTCTTGCGTTGCTGAAGGCCCAGTTCGAAAAGTTTCTCGTCCATCTGTCTCTTCCTTTTGATTTACGCCTGCGGGGGATCAGGCGACCACGCCATCGGCGTAGAGGGTGTCAATCTGGTCGTTGCCGTAGCCCAGCTCCGTAAGGATCTGGCGCGTGTGCTGGCCGACTGTGGGGGATTGGGCGCGTTCATCGCCCGGAACGAAGGCCGGCAGGCCGGGGATATTCGGCACCGGCCATGGATCGTTGGCACCGGCCTGCTGCAGCCATGAAAAGACGCCTACAGCTTCGGCCTGTGGATGATGGACAAGCTCGCGGTAGGTCTGCACGACCTCGTTTTGCAATCCTGCCTTGCTCAGCAGGTCCGACAGTTCCGCCGTTTTCCAACTGGCGGTGAAGCGGCGCACGTAGTCGTAGAGGAAGTCGATATCCTCCAAGCGTCCGGCAATGGTGTGATACTTCTCGTTGGCCCAAAGATCGTCGAGCTTCAGCAGGTCGCAGAACACCTTGAACTCGCGATCGCGCACGATGTTGATCTGGATATGCCCGTCGCTGGTCTGAAAGGTGCCCGACGGCGCGGTGGAGGCGCGGCGCGGCCCGGTGCGATAGCCGCTCAGCAGACGCACGGCCTGAATGCTGGCGGCCGCTTCGAGCAGGCTCACTTCGATCTTGCGGCCCTCTGCCCCATCGCGTCGAGCATAAAGTGCCGCCGCCAGTGCCTGTTGCGCATAAAGCCCGGTGGACATGTCGAAATAGCTGACTGGTGTGTGGTGAGGCGTGCCGTCGGTGCCCGTGTTTTCAGCAACAAAACCGCTGAACGCCTGCAACATCGGGTCCATCGCGGGGCGGTCGCGCATGGGGCCACATTGGCCAAAGCCGGAAACGGAGACGTAGATCAGCCCCGGATTGAGCGCGCGCAGCCGTTCATAGCCATAGCCCAGCCGTTCGGCAACGCCCGGACGGTAGCCCTCGATAAAGACATCCGCCTGCGCAATTAGCTTGTCGACGATCTCACCGCTGGGTTCGCTCTTGAGGTTCATCGCCAGGGCCCGCTTGCCGGTGTTGGCAACGATGGAATAGGCCGTGTGATCGCCAAAAACGCCCCCGATCAGGCGGGCCCAATCGCCCCCCTGCGGTTCGATCTTGATCACGTCGGCACCCTGCTGGGCCATCAGCATGCCGCAATAGGGCCCTGCCAGTCCTTGGGAGAGGTCAACGACCTTCAGCCCTTCATATGGTCGTTCAAAGCTCATGACCGGTTCCTCTTTTCCAAAACCTCAAACACGCGGGTGAAGTCCGATTGCGGCGGCAGGCTGTCTTCGACAAGGTTCCAGACCTCGGCCACGCGTTCGCCCATCAGGTTGGAGGTGCCCGCCTCTTTCACAAACTCGTTGTAGAGGCGCACATCCTTGTTCAGCAGTTCCGCAAAGAAGCCTGCGTCATAGGTGCCGGGCAGGACGCGATTGGGGAACTTGTCCTCAATGGCCGTATTGTTACCGGTCGAGACCTTCACCACGTCGAGGATGGTTTTCATCTCGACCCCATGCGCCAAGCCAAACAACACCGCCTCGGAGGAGGCCGCCATGGCCGTGGCCGACAGGAAGTTGTTCAAAAGCTTCACCGCCTGCCCCTGTCCGGGCGTTTCACCGACATGGAACGTATTCTTGCTGAATAGATCGAGGATCGCCTGATGCCGCTCCATTTCGGTCTTAGGACCGGACCAGATGATGGTGATCGCAGCCTTGAGCGCGCCTTGCCGCCCGCCGCTGACCGGCGCATCGACATAAGTCATGCCCGCGCCTTCGATGGTGGCGGCGGCCTGTTTTGCGGCGGCGGGGCCGATGGTGGACATGTCGATGATGACCTTGCCCGCGACATTCGGCAGGGCAGCGATATCGTCGACGACAGCGTTCACGATCTTGCCGTCGGGCAATGACAGGAAGACCGTGTCGGCACCCGCAACCACTTCGGCAAGGCCGTTTGTGGCGGTACCGCCCTCGGGGGTGCGGTCCGGCACCCGGTCATAGCACAATACGGGGGTGTCGCCCTTGCAGATGAAGGCGCACATGGGTTCGCCCATTTGGCCCAACCCGATGAAACCGATGGTTTTAGGAGCGCTCATTTCAAACCCTTTCATTGGTGTAAGGCTTCAGTTCCAACCGGGCGATCTGGTTCTGGTGAACCTCATCCGGCCCGTCCGCCAAGCGGATCGCGCGGGCCCGTGCATAGGCGTAGGAGAGACCAAAATCGCTGGAGATACCGGCGGCACCGTGGACTTGGATGGCCCAGTCGATGACCTGTGCGGCCATGCGCGGGGCGACCACTTTGATCATACCGATGTCCTTGCGGGCCTCTTTGTTACCGACCTTGTCCATCCGGTCCGCGGCCTTGAGCGTCAGCAAACGCGCCTGATCGATCATAATGCGGGATTCCGCGATCCGCTCGCGCGTGACGCCTTGATCCGACAAAAGCTTGCCGAAGGGCCGCCGCTCAAGCGCACGTTTGCACATCTTCTCAAGGGCCACTTCGGCCTGCCCGATCATGCGCATGCAGTGATGGATGCGTCCGGGTCCAAGCCGCCCTTGAGCGATCTCAAAGCCGCGCCCTTCGCCCAGCAGGATGTTTTCCGCAGGCACGCGAACATTGTCGTAAATGATCTCACCATGCCCATGCGGCGCGTCAGAAAAGCCAAAGACTGGGATCATCCGCTTGATCGTCAGGCCCGGTGTGTCACGCGGCACGAGGATCATGCTCTGTTGGCGATAAGGTTCGGCCTCTGGGTCAGTTTTACCCATCACGATGAACAGTTTGCAGCGCGAGTCGCCCGAACCTGAGGTCCACCATTTGCGCCCGTTGATGACGTATTCATCGCCATCGCGGGTGATGGTCAGGCTGATGTTACGCGCATCCGAGGACGCGACATCGGGTTCTGTCATGGAAAAGCAGGAGCGGATTTCGCCCGCCAAAAGCGGCTCCATCCACTCTTTCTTCTGCGCCTCGGTGCCAAAACGTTCCAGCGTTTCCATATTCCCGGTATCGGGTGCGGAACAGTTGAACACTTCCGCCGACCAAGGTGCGCGCCCCATGATCTCGCAAAGCGGTGCATATTCGAGGTTGGTCAGTCCGCCACCCCGTCGGCTCTCGGGCAGAAAGAGGTTCCACAACCCGGCCTCGCGGGCCTTGGGTTTGAGCTCTTCGATGATCGGTACGCCGCCCCAGTTTTCCCAGTGCTCGATGCCGTGGCCCATTTCTTGGAGCTGCTGATTGTGAAGCTCCTGATTGGGGTAGATGTGCTCTTCCATGAAGGCGTTGAGCCTGTCGCAGAGGTCTTTCACCTTGGGGCTGTGATCGAAATCCATTGATATTACTCCTTTATTTTCCGGCCCGCGGCCGTTTTCAAGGTGCAAGAGGCCGCGGCCTAAAGTCGGCCGTTGCGCTACCTCCTGCAGCTTGGGTTCAGTTTTTGCTCAGAAACGCGGCCTTATGGCCCGACGATGGTTGTCCCCCCGTCCACGACGATGACCTCGCCGGTGATGAAGCGGGCCGATGGTCCGGCCAAGAAAGTCGCCACCCCGCCAATGTCTTCAGGAGCGCCAAGCCGCCGGACCGGGGTCCGCGCAATACGGTCGTCGCGCAGGCTGTCGTTCTCCCAAAGGGCGCGGGCGAAATCGGTCTTGATGAGCCCCGGCATGATGCAGTTGACGGTGATATTCTTCGGCCCCCACTCCACCGCGAGGGATCGCGTGACACCGACATCCGCTGTTTTCGAAATGCCGTATGCCCCCAGGGTGGCCGAGCCACGCAGACCGCCGATGGAGGAAACGATGATGAACGCCCCGCCACCCGCTTCGGCCATATGCGGCATGGCGGCGTTGGCGAACCAGATCGCACTGTGGACGTTGGAGGTCATTACTTTGTTGAACGCCTCGTCGGTCAGATCGGCGAGCGGTCCGTAGACCGGGTTGACCGCCGCGTTGGCGACGAAAATGTCCAGACGGCCCCAAGCTTCATGGGTCTTGGCCACCAAGGCTTCACATTCGTCGCGCCGCGAGATGTTGCAGGCCACGGCCATGGCCTCGCCCCCGGCATCGCGGATTTCCTGTGCCGCGGCTTCGCAGGCCTCGATCTTGCGGCTGGCGATGGCGACTTTGGCGCCCATCGCAGCGAGGTGGTGCGCGATGGACAGGCCAATCCCTTTGCTGCCGCCGGTCACGATGGCGACTTTGCCTTCAAGCGAGAATGGGTTCTTCATAGGGTTGTCTCCAGTCGGTTGGGTCATGCTGGCGTGTCCTTCATCCGCAGTTGCAGACGTTCGCCGGTGTAGGGGTTGGCTTCGGCCACGGCCTCATCGAGTTCGACACCCAATCCCGGCGCGGTCGGTGGGATGACATAACCGTCTTCCCAGCGGATCGGGGTCTTTAGGATCTCGGCCTGAAATCCGCCCCATTGCTCGATCCCCTCCATGATGAGAAAGTTCGGACTACAGGCAGAAACCTGAATATTCGCTGCACCGACCAGCGGGCCGCAGAACAGGTGCGGTGCGATCTGGGCGTGAAAGGCCTCGCCCATGGAAGCGATCTTCTTGGCCTCCAGAATGCCGCCGACACGGCCGAGGTTCATCTGCAAGATCGACGCAGCATTCTGGCGCAGCAGATCGGCAAATTCGTATTTGGTGGTCAGCCGCTCCCCTGTTGCCACGGGGATGCGGGTCCCGGCGGCGACGAGAGCCATGCCAGAGATGTTGTCAGGCGGTGTCGGCTCCTCGAACCAGAGGGGATCATGCGGCTCCAACTTGCGCGCGAGACGCAGCGCGCCCGAGGGGGACATCTCCCCATGTGTGCCAATCAGGATATCGCAGCTTGCACCCACTGCCTCACGGACACGGGCAGTGTAGCGGTCGGCAAAGTCGAGTGTCTCCATCGAAAGTTGGCGGGGATCAAAGGCGGTATAGGGCCGCGCCGGATCGAATTTCAGTGCCGTGAATCCTTGGGCGACATATTCCAGAGCCCGCTCTGCCGCAGCGTCCGGATCGTCATAGACCTTCTGGTTCGACGCGGCATCGGGGGCGGCATTAAGATAGGTATAGCTGCGCAGGCGTTCATGCACTTGCCCGCCGAGCAATTCATAGATCGGCTTGTCGAGCGCCTTGCCGATGATGTCCCACAGGGCCATCTCGATGCCGCTGAAGATGCCCATGACCGTCGGATCAGGACGCTGGGAAAAGCCGGCCGAATAGACCAGTCGGAAGTGCCGTTCGATCTTGAAAGGGTCCGTGCCCGCGAAATGGCGCTCGAACATGTCGTCGATCATCGCGGTCAGCGCCTTGGGGTGGAACGCCACGCCGTAGATTTCCCCGTAGCCCACTGTGCCGCAATCCGTGGTGACCTTAACGAAAACCCAATACGGACCGCCCCGGTGAATGGATTTATTGCCGACCACGAAGGTCTTGATATCCTTGATCTTCATCTTCTTGCTCGCTTCTTGGGTTCGATGTGGGTCATGTCAGGCGATGTCCTCGAGGATCATGTCCGCGGCTTTTTCGCCAATCATGATGCAGGCAGCATTGGTGTTGGCCGAAACCAGTGTCGGCATGATTGAGGCGTCCGCCACCCGCAGGCCGGTCAGCCCATGTACCCGAAGCCGCGGATCGACCACGGCGCCCGCGTCCACCCCCATGCGGCAGGTGGAACTGGGGTGAAAGATCGACGAGCCATTGGCGCGAACGTAGTCCAGCAGGGCGTCATCGCTGGTCACATCACGACCGGGCAACATTTCCTCGCTGATGTAATCGGCCAGCGCCGGTTGCGCCGCGACTTTGCGGACCAGTTTCATGCCGGCGACCATGGTGTCGCGGTCCGTGGTTGTATCGAGGTAATTCGGCTGGATCGTTGGTTTCGCCCGGTGATCCGGGCTTGTGATCCGCACATGACCACGGCTTTCCGGGCGCAGCTGGCACATGGTCACGGTGAAGCCTGAAAACGGGTCCAGTGTGCGGCCGCGTTTCTGCGCAGTGTAGCGCAGGAAGTGAAACTGCACATCCGGGGTGGCGCATTCCGGGCGGGTCTTGGCAAAGACGCCGACCTGCCCTGCGCTGAGCGACATCGGGCCGCTGCGGTCCTTTAGCCATTGGAGGGCCACCCCAACCTTGCGCGGCCAGCTGCGGACCTCGTCATTGACTGTGACAGGCTGCGCGCAGCGGTAGGTGCTGCGGCAGGTGTAGTGGTCTTGAAGGTTCTCACCGACCTCTGGCAGATCATGCACAATATCTACGCCAGCACTGCGCAGCATCTCGGCGTAACCGATGCCCGAAACCTGCAGGATCTGCGGCGAGTTGATCGCCCCCGCCGCCAGCAGCACTTCGCGCCCGGCGCGCAGGGTTTCGACCTTGCCGCCCTGTTCGACCTCGACCCCGACCACGCGGGTGCCTTCGAGGATGAGACGGCGTACCAGCGTGTCGGTCTGCACATGCAGATTGGGTCGCTTACGCGCGGGTTTCAGATAGGCCGTTGCCGCACTGCTGCGCCAGCCGTTGCGGGTGGTGACCTGAAAGTACCCCGCACCCTCCTGCTCACGACCATTGTAATCGGGGTTTGGTGGAATGCCCGCCTCATCCGCCGCGGCAATATAGGCGTCGCACAGCGGGTTCGCACTTGCCCGGCTGACACCAAGCGGCCCGTCGCGACCATGGAATTCCTCGTCGATGTCATTGATCGACGCACCCTCGGCCCGGCGGAAGTAGGGCAACACATCCGCGTAGCTCCAACCGGGATTGCCAAGCTGCCGCCAATGATCAAAATCCGCCGCCTGCCCCCGGGCATAGACCAGCCCGTTGATCGAACTGCAGCCGCCCAGCACCTTGCCCCGCGGCCAGTCAAAGCGCCGTCCGGCAGATTGCGGCACATCTTCGGTCTGGTACTGCCAGTTGATGCGCGTGTCATCCATCGTGCGGTAGTAGCCAATCGGAATGTGAATCCAGGGGTTCAAATCGCGCGGTCCGGCCTCAAGCAACAGCACGCGCAAGCCTGGCTTGGCCGACAAGCGATTGGCCAGCACGCAGCCGGTCGAGCCCGCACCGACGATGATGAAGTCATAGGCCGCGTCGCTCATATCTCGGCCACCTTATGTCCACCCGACAGGGTCTGTGGTGCGAATTCGGCCATGTCCGGGATCTCCCAGCCCTGCCCCGGTTGTGCGGCGATCAATGCCTTGGTGTATTCATGCTGCGGGTTGGTGAAGATGCGGCCAACGCCGCCCCGTTCCAACACTTCACCGTGCTTCATCACCAGCACTTCGTTGCAGATCTGCGCCGCGACCCGCAGATCATGGGTGATGAAGATGACGGTAAGGCCAAGCCGGTCGCGGATATCGTTGATCAGCTTGAGCACCTCGCGCTGGATCGACACATCCAGCGCCGACACCGCTTCATCCGCGATCAGCACCTTGGGATTGACAACAAGTGCGCGTGCGATGCACAGGCGCTGGCGCTGCCCGCCTGAGAACTGACTGGGATAGCGGTGAACGGAATATTTTGGCATCTGCACGATTTCGAGCAGTTCATAGACCCGCTTCCACGCTTCTTCGCGCGGCATTCCGAAATTGATCGCGCCTTGGATCAACTGGCTGCCGATGGTGCGGCGCGGATTAAGCGAGCCGTAGGGGTCCTGAAAGACGATTTGAATGTCCTTGCGGTGGCGGCGCAGCTCGGCAGCGGTCTTGCTGGCAAAGTCCACACCCGAGATGTTGATTGCCCCGCTGTCGGGATCAATGAGCCGCATCAGACAGCGCACCAGCGTGGTCTTGCCCGAACCGGATTCGCCCACAATGCCCAGTGTCTCGCCCCGGCGCACCTGAAAGGAAATATCGTTCACGGCGGCGACGGTTCGGCTTTTCTTGAACATGCCGCCCGAGGTGTGAAAGGTCTTCATCAGCCCCTGCACGTCAACGACAATAGGGTTTTCCGAGATCGTCATCTCCCGGTCTTCGGCACGGCGCGGCACCGCGTCGATCAACGCACGGGTGTAGGGATGTTGCGGATTGTTGAGCACCTCGTCGGCGGTGCCCTGCTCTACGATCTGGCCGTGGCGCATGACAACCACACGGTCGGCGATCTCGGCTACCACACCGAAGTCATGGGTGATGAACATGATGCCGGCGTCGTGTTTGGCGTTGAGCTGTTTCAGCAGATGCAAGATTTGCTTTTGGGTCGTGACATCCAGCGCGGTGGTCGGCTCGTCCGCGATCAGGAGTTTGGGGTCCAGCGCCAGCGCCATGGCGATCATGATCCGCTGCCGCTGACCGCCTGAGAGTTGATGCGGGTACGAGTTGAACAGCCGCTCGGGATCCGGAAGCCGCACCTCATCCAGCAGCTTCAACGTGCGCTCACGCCGCTCTGCCGCATCAAAGGACCGGTGGACGCGCAAGACCTCTTCGATCTGGTTGCCGACGGTATAGGCCGGGTTGAGGGCAGTCATCGGCTCCTGAAAAATCATCGCAATACGGTCACCGCGAAGCTTGTTATGCTCGCTTTCGCTGAGTTTCAGGACATCGCGCCCGTCAAAGTCGATCTCCCCCCCGGTCACCTTCAGGCTGGAAGCCAAGAGCCCCATCGTCGCCAGCGACGTGATCGACTTGCCGGAGCCGGATTCACCCACAACACAGAGGATTTCCTTGGGCCGGACGTCAAAGGTCAGGTTGTCGACCGCGTTGGCGCGTTCCAATTGAACCGGCAGCGCCACCGTGAGGTTGCGGATCGAAAGAATTGGCTTGGTCGAATTGGTCATTTGCTCACCGATCTTGCCAGAGTGTTTCATCAGATTGCCCATCAGCTGCGGTCCTCCGGGGCGGTCACGTCGCGCAGCCCGTCACCGAGCAGATTGATTGCCAGCACCAACATAAACAGCGCGGTCCCCGGCACGGCGATCAGCCAACCGTCAAAGAACATCAGCCCCTTGGCGTCCGAGATCATCAGCCCCCAACTTGGTGTGGGCGGCTGCACCCCCAACCCGAGGAAGGACAGCGCCGCTTCGAGCAGGATGGCGTGGGCCATCTCAAGGGTGGCGATCACGATGATATGGTTCGAAATATTGGGCAGGACATCACTGAAAAGGATACGCGGTGTGGAACTTCCCAAAGCCTGCGCGGAGGCCACAAAATCCAGCCCCCGCACCTGCTGGGTCGCACTGCGCACCACCACCGCGAAACGGTCCCAGATCAGAAGGCCGATCACCCAGATCACCACCGTCAGCGAAGACCCGACAATGCTGATGACCGCCAGCGCCACCAGAACCACCGGCATCGAGAGGCGCGTGGTGATGATGAAGTTGATCACCATATCCACCCGGCCGCCGAAATAACCGGCACAGACGCCCAGGATGGTGCCGATCACACCCGAGATCAGCATGGCGGAGAAACCGATCATCAGCGAGATCCGCGCGCCATACATCAGGCGGGAAAGGTAGTCGCGGCCCAGATGGTCGGTGCCAAGGATATGGTCCCAAGTTGTTTTTGGGCTGTCAAACCAGACTGGCGGGATCAGCTTGCGCGACAGCATCTGCGCATAGGGATCATGCGGTGCAATCAACGGTGCCAGAAGGGCTACCAGAACGATCACAGCGATGACAAAGCCACCGAGCATCAATCCGCGATGGGTCTTCGCGTGTTGGAACATCATCTGCCGGGGGGAGCGAACGAGCGCCTCGCTGGGCATGGTGGGGGCGTTGTTTTGCAGCGTGCTCATATCATCCGATCCTAATCCGCGGGTCCAGCCAAGCGTTCAGAACGTCGGCGAGGAAGGTGAGTGCGATGTAAAAAAAGCTGAGAACCAGCACGATGGCCTGCATCATCGGCAGGTCGGCCCGCTGGATCGACTCCCAGGCCAAGAAGCCAAGGCCATTGATCGCGAAGATCGTCTCGATCACGATGGACCCGCCCAGCATGAAGCCGAATTGCACGGCCGCCAGTGATACCACCGGGATGATTGCGTTGCGCAACGCATGTTTGAACATCAGCGAGAAGCGACTGACACCCTTGGCGCGGGCAGTTCGAATGTAGTCGGAACGCAGGACTTCCAGCATCCCGGCGCGGGTCAGGCGCATGACGCCCGGTGTGATGTAGTAGCCAAGTGCGATGGATGGCATGACGAAATGCAGCCAGGTATCGCTGCCAGAGACCGGCAGGATGCGCCAATTGATGGCGAACCACAGCATCATCGTCAGCGCAAACCAGAAGCTGGGCATCGCCTGTCCCACCACGGCCACGGTCAGGGCAAAACGGTCTAACAAGCTGTTGGGTCGGATCGCCGCCAACACCCCCAAGGGGATCGAGAGGACCAGTGCAAAGACAAGTGCGCTCAGTCCAAGTGTCATGGTGGTGGGCAGGCGTTGGAAGATCTCATCTGCAACCGGCTGGTTGAGGTAGTGCGACTGGCCCAAGTCCCCCTGCAGCGCCCCGGTCAGCCAGTTGAAGTACTGGACGGGGATGGGTTTGTCGTAGCCATAGGCCTCGCGAATGGTCTGTAGGTCCTCTTGGGTGGCGCTTTCGCCTGCAAGGGCAATGGCCGGATCCCCCGAAAGGAAATTGAGCGAAAAGGTGAGCGACGACACGGTCAAAGCGACGAGTAGAGCCGTCGATATTCGCCTGAGAAGGAATGCAAGCACCGGTCAACCTCGATTGTTAATGGTGTGGATATTGGGTTTGCCCCGTCTGCGGGTACCCAGGTTTTGGGTACCCGCGGGTTTGGGGGTGCCTTAAAGGGTGGAAGCCCATACGGCTCCGCCCTCAAGCGGCGTGTTACTTCCAGCTTGCCTCATAGAGACGGGGGATCTCATCCGCGGTGGGCGTGAAGTCGAGATCATTGGAGAACACGTAGTATTTGGCGTAGGTGAACATCGGCAGCCAATAGACTTCTTCGGCGATGATATTCAGCGCCTCTTGATAAGCCTCTTTGCGGACTTCGGGATCGACCGAGGTATCACCGCGCGCCAGCGCTTCGGCAGTGCGCGGATCCTTGGCCGGATCATCGCTGCTGCCCGAGAAGAAATGGCTGGTAATCGCCGCGACATCGGGGATCGAACTCGAACCCCAGGTCATGTGGTTCACCGGGGTCTCGCCGTTCTGAACTTTTTCGAGCAGCGAGCTGTACTGCAGCCAGTTCAGATTGGCCTGAATGCCAACCGCCGCGAGGTCGCCGATCACCGCTTCGGTGAACTCACGCTCCCGGTAACCATAAAGGTCGAATTTGAAACCGTCCGGATATCCCGCCTCGGCCAACAGCTCTTTGGCCTTTTCCGGGTTATAGTCATAGTGCGGCACATCCTGAGAACAGGCAAACTGCTCAGGGTGGCAGGCGGAATGGATGGCGACAGAGGCCGGGCCGACCAGCTCTTTTGCAATGGCGTCGCGGTTGATAGCATGGGCAAAAGCGGCGCGGACCTTTTGATCTGTAAAGTAGTCTTGACCAGAACT
Source organism: Sulfitobacter sp. OXR-159 (assembly GCF_034377145.1). Taxonomy (NCBI): domain Bacteria; kingdom Pseudomonadati; phylum Pseudomonadota; class Alphaproteobacteria; order Rhodobacterales; family Roseobacteraceae; genus Sulfitobacter; species Sulfitobacter sp. OXR-159. Next base: position 276,411 of record NZ_CP139707.1, on the reverse strand, counting down.
GCCATCGACATCAAAGGCCAGATAAGAAATCCGCAGCGTCTTTTCGTTGACCACCTGCACCTGTCCGCTTTCCTCAAGGCGCAGAGCCTGCTCTTTCGGCACGTCCCATGCCCAATCGAGCCCGCCTGTCATCAATTCGGCCAATTGGGTGTTCGACTCGCCAATTGTCCGGAAGTTGATGTTGCCAATTTGAGGAGTGCCTTTCGGCCCGTCGGCAAAATACTGGTCATTCTTCGCCCAGTTGACGTATTTACCCGTTCTCACATCACTGACCGTGTAGGGGCCCGTCCCGATTGGCGTCACCTTCGACAGGTCCCGAGTGCCATCTGCATTGATTGTTGAATTTTCGTAGTAGCCCTCTGGCATGATCGAGATTTCATTCGCCAGATAGGCGAAGGCGTTCGGGAAAGGCTGAACCAATTCCAGACGAACTTTGTACTGATCGATCTTGGTCGCGCCCTTCATCCAGTTGACAACAGACTGTGCTGGAACGCCATTGGCTTCGTCCGCCAAAAAATTGATCGTATAGACAACGTCATCCGCATCAAAGGTAGTGCCATCGTGGAAGACGACGCCCTCACGCAGATCGAACTCGACCTCAGTGTTGCTTTTCCACTCCCACGAGGTGGCCAACAGCGGGTCAAACTCACCGGTTTCATTGTTGAAAAGGACAAGGCCGTCCCACCCCATATGCCCCATGATGACGAGTTCACGGGTCACGCTGAAATAGGGGTCGACAACGGCGACTTCCTTGTCGGTGGCCCAATTCAATGTGTCATCCGCCTTACCGGCCATCGCCGGCATGGCAGTGCTGGCCAAAAGGCTCGCAGAAAGCGCAAGGTACATCGGTCTCATCAGCGGTCTCCTCCCAGAGATATATTGGCACTCATTCCTACCGAAAGCTGCCTCCCTGCAGCTCCCTATTTGTGCCGGTGCGACCGCCTGACATTTATCTGACTGGTCGATCTTGTAGAAACTTTGCTTAGGGCTAGGCATAAAGCAAATTCTAAATTAGCATCACATCATAACGAAACCTGATGGGGTCGGATTTCATGCTACGTTTCAACATTCGGCAGATCGAAGCGTTTCGCGCAGTAATTGAAACTGGAAATATGACGCAAGCGGGCGAAGTGCTCGGCGTCACCCAGCCCGCCATCAGCCGCCTGATCCGCGACCTTGAAGAAGAGTATGGTCTACAGCTGTTTGCCCGTCATGCCGGCCGCATCGACCCAACCAAGGATGCCATTGCTTTCCATGCAGAAGTCGAACGCTGTTACGGAGAACTGGAACAGATGGTCAAGTTCGCCACTGAACTCGGCGCTCACCGCAAAAAGAGACTGCGCCTGGCCTCTACCGTCGGGCATTCATATTTTTTTCTTCCCGAGGTCATCAAGGCTTTTCACGCGCGTTGGCCGGATGTGGTGATCAGTCTGGTTAGCGGGCCATCGCCTGAGGTCGTCGAACATGTAGAAAAGGGCAGATGCGACATAGGGTTGGCGCTTTTGCCGCTCAATGTCCACGGTGTGGCCATCAAGACGATGCCCGAAACCAACCTTGTCTGCGTGATGCCAAAGGACCACGCCCTGTCCAAATTGAATTCCGTCGCGCCGCAAGACCTGCAAGAGACCCCCCTGCTGCTGATTTCAGAGAGTAGCCTGATGCGAAAGCGGCTGTTGAAAGCGTTCAACGAGGCTAATGTCACGCCAAACGTCATTCTGGACTCCACCTACACAGGCCCAATCTGCAGCTTGGTCGCGAACGGGATGGGCGTGTCGATCATGGATATTCTGACAGCAGACGCCTATTCGAACCTTGAGATCGAAATACGTCCCTTCAGCCCCAGTATACCCTGTGAATTGAAGCTGGTGCTCCCTGAGTCGCAGGTGCTGGCGCCGCCCGCGCAGGCGTTCGTGGAGATACTGATGGAACGTGCCCGCTAAGCGGGCGCGATTACCGCCTTTATAGGTCTAAGCCCGCCTTTCGCGCCACCTCCAGATCCTGCACGCCAGATTACCCGCAATAGGAAATAATCCGCTGCCGCAGCACCGTTAGCGCCTATGGTCCGTTTCCCGGCCCACACCTGCCGTTCGTGACTTGCGCGGCGAATGTCAGCTACCGAGTCCTTTTTTGTCGCACAGCGCAGCCGCAGCACTTGTCAGCGACAATGGGCAGAACAAGCCACCCTAAAAAGACATTTGGCGCTGAAGTGGATAGCTGCAGTCATTTGCAGGGTTATGAACCCGCGTGGCTCCCTCTGGTATCACGCGGCCGAAGATCAGTGCGTTCGATTTATCAGAGCAAAAATCCCGCGACTCAAGCCTCTCGCGCGTCACGCCGGCGCCGCATGGCCTTGGCAATGGGCCAGACGATCACGAGGAGAGTGGTGATGGCGAGCGCCGCAGAGATCGGACGAGTCAGCAGGTCGGTGGCGTCGCCACGGCTGATCAGCAGGGCGCGCCGGACGCTTTGTTCAGCCATCGGGCCCAAGATCATACCAAGGATAATCGGTGCCAGCGGAACGTTCACCTTTTCCAGGAAATACCCCACGAGGCCTGCGGCGAGCATCACCCAGAGGTCGACAGGGCGGCCGTTGATAACATAGACCCCCACGCACATCAGGATGAGGATTGACGGCACCAGAAGCACCCCAGGCAGGCGCTGGAACTGGGCAAAGACGCGAGTGGCGACGGCCCCTCCGAGAGCGAAGATCAAGACCGAAGTTAGGAGCATCTCCATCATGAAACCGCCGACCAGCACCGGGTTCTGATGGAACAGTTGCGGGCCGGGTTGCAGCCCATGGATGGTCAACGCGCTCAGCACCAGCGCCGCGACAACGTTGCCGGGGATGCCGAGCGCCAGCGCCGGGATCATCGACGCGGCGTTGTCGGCGTTGTTACCACATTCCGCCGCGGCTACGCCCTGCGGGTTACCTTTGCCGAAACTCGATGGATCGTCCGAGGCGTTCTTGGCGGCGTTGTAACTGAGAAAGGCCGCGATGTTGCCGCCCGCGCCTGGCAGGATGCCGACACCTATGCCGATGCCCGAGGAGCGCAGCCAAGTCGGGATCAATGCACGGCGTTCGCCGGGTTTGAAAGGCACATCGGTCAGCTTAAGTTGCGCGGCAGATAGCCCCTTGAGGTCGGCCTTTTCAGCCAATTGCAAGACCGGCGGCAGAGCATAAAGCCCCACCAGCACCACGATCAGGTCGAGCCCACCCAAAAGCCAGGTTTGGCCGAAGGTAAACCGAGCTTGGCCTGAAAGGTTATCGATCCCCATCGTGCCGATCAGCAGACCGAGCACGGCAGCCATGATCCCCTTGACCGGGTCTGAACCGACCATGACGCCGACCGATGCCATGCCGAAGATCGCGATCCAGAAATATTCGGCGGGGCCGAAATATAAGGTTACTCTTGCCAACAGTGGTCCGACAGTCATCAAAGCGATTGCGCTGGCGATGCCCCCAACAGCGGAGGACCAACAAGCAATCTTCAGCGCTTTCGCGGCCTCGCCTTTGTCGGCCATCGGGAAGCCGTCAAAGGTGGTGGCGATTGAGGCCGGAGTGCCGGGAATGCGCAGCAGTATCGCCGGGATTGCGCCGCCGTACATCGAGCCGTTGTAGATGCCTGCCACCATGGCCAGTGCCACTAACGGATCCATCGAATAGGTCAGGGGCAACAGGAGCGCGATAGCCATCACCGGGTTAAGCCCCGGCAGAGCGCCGATAAATACGCCCAGCAGCGTGGCACCGATCATTGCTGTCAGCGGCCCGAAGGTCAGAACTTGGGCCAATGCATTGGTGTAAAATTCCATATCAGGCTCCGGGTGCGAAGATGGATAGGAGGGCTTCACGCGGTAGCGGCTTTTCCAACAGCAATGAGAAGACGAGGTAAATCAGGATCATGAACACCAGCGCCACGATCAACGCATAGATACCCTGGCGAAAACCAAGCGCCACCGGCAGAGCCAGCATCAAAAGAAAGGACGCGGTGTAAAAGCCCAATGGCACAACCAGCGCCACGTAGATCGTCGAGAGTACCGCCGCGATGAACATCTGCGTGGGCGCGCTAATCAGCGCCCGCGCCTCGTTACGGCCTGAGCGGATAGCCTTTACCGTCACGGCTCCGCCGAGAAGCGCCAAGATCAGACCGAGTGACATCGGGTAATTCCCGCTGGCCCCGTTATAATCTGTCGCCTTCCAGGCCGCGGCCATGCCGAGGCCGGCAAAAAGCAGCCCGAGGACGATATCCTGACGCTTCTCCATCGTTCAAAGCCCGAGGTTCTTGGAGACTTCGGCCAGAGCGTCGTATTCGCCTTGCAGCCGTTTGCCCAGGTCTTCGCCCTTGACCACATTGGGCACTTCGCCCTTGGTGGCCAGAAACTCGACATAAGTAGGATCATTGACCGCCTCGTCGATCATGTCGGCCAGCTTGTCAACGATGGCCTGATCAAGACCCTTCGGCCCAAGAATGGCACGCCATAGAAGCGTTTCCTTGTCGCCAAGCCCCAATACCTCAAGCCCGGAAGCGCCCGGTAGGGCCGGAACGCCAGAGGCTGAAGTTACCAACGGGCACTTGGCTTCGCCGTTTTCGACGTAAGGCAAAACGGTCGAGATTGAACCGCCGTAGATATCCACGTGACCGCCAAGGAAATTTTGAAGCGTCTCGCCCGCGCCACCGAAGGGAATGGCGATAGCCTCGATCCCCTTGGCCTGGAAGACCCGCTCGGCAGCGAGCTGCATGGTGCCGCCGATGCCGTCATTGCCATAGGTGTACTTGCCCGGGTTGGCTTCCAGTTCGGCCAGGAACTCTTCGCCCGTGGTGGCCGGGAAATCTGACTTCACGCAAAGCGTATAGGCGGTTTGCGAGGTCGAGGCGATGGGGGTGAAGCTGTCGAGCGAATAGGCCACGTTCTGCACCTGCGGCACGGTGGTCAGGGGGCTGTTCCATGTGGCGAACAGTGAATAGCCGTCCGCGTTGGCCTGCATAAATTGCGAAGCCCCGACAGAGCCGCCGCCGCCACCCACATTCAGGATCGCAATGGAGGTACCGAGCTTTTCTTCCAAAAGGATCGCCAATTTACGGGCGCTGGTGTCGGTTCCTCCGCCGGCGCCGGCTGGTATGGTCAGTTCAATGGTACGTTCTGGGTATTCTGCCAGTGCCGGGGCGGCCAGCGCCGCGGCGGCGGACAGTCCGAGCAAAGTTGTCTTAATCATCATGGTCTCTCTCCCTTTGAAATTGAAGTCGTCAATTGATTTCGCTGCGATAGCGGAAGCCCTCGGCATTTCCGCTGGCGATGCGCCATTCGACGGGCTTGCCCTCGATGTCGAAGGCTGTGCGACAGATTACCGCCAGAGGATCATTCGTACGGATGCGCAGTTGTTGCGCCACTGCGTCCGAGGCACGCCCGAACGACACTTCGTCTGTCGCGCGTTTCACCAGCACGCCGAAATGCTCGAAATAGGTAGGATAAAGCAGCGGTCCGAAAGCGGCGTCCGGTAGGGCTTCGAAGCCAGAAAACCGCGCTTTGGGAATGTAGATCTCTTCGAACAGTACCGGTTGATCGGCCAAGCTGCGCAGACGCTCAATCTTTATCACATCCTTTGTGCCAAGCGCCCCGGCAGCCTCTGCGGACGCTTCTGCCAAGCTGCGCTTGATCATTTTGCTCTGCGGGATCGTCATCGGCTCACCGTTGCCCTCACGCATTGGGAAGAAGCGGAACAGGGTGGCGTTAAAGGACGGCGCACGCATGTAGGTACCCGACCCTTGGCGCCGTTCCAAAAGGCCCTCGCCCACCAGTCCGTCTACCGCCTTGCGCACCGTGCCTACAGAGACGTCGAATTCTCGCGCCAGACGCGCCTCCGACGGGATCGGCTGGTCGGGCGTCCAGTCGCCCGCAGCGATGCGCGCTGTTAAGGTGTCGCGCAACCGCGCATAAGCCGGCAACCGTGCATCTGTCATAGCGAATCTGGTGCTCATTGTCGTCCTCCCCAGAATGGCTTAACGAATATTGACCCATTCAGTCAACTGGTCATATATATGAATTGGCTAAGGAGCACATTATGATCCAATTCGACTGCCATGCGCATGTTTATGAAACGACCACTGCCGTCGACGGGGCGCGGTACGTCCCTGCCCGACCGGCGCCATTGGCGGAGTGGCTGGGCCATCAGGAAACACATAAGCTACGAGGCGGCGTCATCGTGCAGGTCAGCTTCCTTGGCACCGACAATTCGGAGATGTGCGCTGCACTTTCAAAATTGGACCGCTCGCGTTTCGCGGGAGTCGGTGTTGTCCCGTTAGACGTAGCCGACGAGGAACTGGACCGCCTCGCGCACGCTGGAATGCGCGGGGTTCGCTGGAATCTCGTCCGCGGCGCGGCAATCCCCCGCCTGAACGCGACCCCAACACAGCGATTTTTGGCAAAACTGAGAGACCGGAACCTGCACCTTGAGCTTCATCTTGAAGGCCCGCGCCTCGCACCGGTCCTTCCTGCGCTCGCAGACCAGGGGGTGAACCTGGTAATCGACCATTTCGGTCTACCGTCTGAACCGGACCCGCACAACGATCCGATGATCCGAGCGGTTGCCGCGATGTATGACCGAAGCGCGCTGTATTTCAAGTTCGCCGCGCACTACCGCATCCCGTTCGACATCACGTTCCATGCCAGCGAACTACTGGGTGTACTGCCCGACAGTCACGTTGTCTGGGGCAGCGATTGGCCGCACACTCAGCACGAGAACCACACTGGCTATGCTGACGTCTGGTCTCGCAACAAAGAGTGGCGCAACTTATCGAACAGAACCGCAGCGAAAAGGCTGTACGGCATACGCTGAATTCCAAGCGGGATCGGCCCAACCCATCTGCTGCCCCGGAATCTATATGCGCCCAGTTGAAATGCAGCCCGGAGATCACAGCGGCCGGCGTAAGCCATTTTGGGGCACCCCACCGCGATGCATGTATTCGCCATCGTCCCTGACCGGACATTCACGCGACTCGTGGCGAACGGCAGTGAAAAACCCGAACCAACAAGCGCTCCACTATGAATGAAGCTCAGCGAAACGCAAAATGCGGGCATTGCCAAACTGCAAAGCTTAGTAAATGTTCTGAGCAAGGGAATGGGAAGTTCAGAAGCACCACCGACCTGCTCTGCGGTTGTCCTTCTCTGAAACTTGATAGAATCGATTATGCCCCACGAACTGCCCCCTGATCTTGGTAATGCCCTACAGTTTTCAACTGAGGATTTAGACGTTGAGTTTAAGCGCTCACTACCCCTGCGCGAGAATATAGGCAAAGCGAAGCTTGCCAAGGAAATCTGCGCTTTGGCCAATCATGGTGGAGAGTGGATCCTATTGGGTCGCGAAGACGATGGGTCTTACCCGGATGCAATCCCAACAGAGATTATAACCGTCGATCAAGACCAAGTTAATCAAATCGCGGCTGCTTATTTGCAACCGGCACCGCACTGCACCGTCAGTAAACAGCAACCGGAGGGAGTAGCTTTTGCTGTGCCAGTCATCTGGGTGCCCCCATGTGGCACATCACCAGTTTGCGCAAAAAAGAATGGACCAGACGACGAACGCGGGCGCACGCGAGGCGTTACAAAGGGTATACACTACACCCGCAGGCGGGCCCTGTTTCAGCGCCTATTGAATCTCCAGATGAATGGCAGGACGTGATAAGGCGCTGTGTTCTAAGTGACAAAGCTTCATTGCTTGGCGCTTTGTCAACCATGATCGAACAGCCCCGACCTACGCCTGAGACGGTGGAAGAAAGCGTTTTCGAAGCTGACTTCGAACATACCGTTGGAAAATGGAAGGAGGAGGCTCAGGAACACCCATATGAAGTTGATCTATCGAATTGCTTTGTGGGTTATGGCTTCACCTGGTTGATGCTGAACGAGTAACAACCGATCAGATTACTGAGTGTTTGCGCCAACGTCCGCATGATGCACGCGGCGGCCATGTCTTTTTCGAAAGCAACTACAATACCCCCTATCGTCCCTTTGTAATCGAGGTAGCGGGCCATCACGGGCTCGAGGTCCATGTAAATACCACAGACTTCGATCATCGTGCCGTTTGGCGGCTTAGTGAGTGGTTAAGCGGAACGGAGGCTATCTCGTATTGGGAGGACACCGCCCGGATAAAGGAAGCCGTTGAGCACAGGTCCTCACTTACCTGGGAACGAGGCCAGCATATATGGATAGCTCAACAGATTTCCTACGCTAATAGTTTCCTCGCAACGGTGAAGCACATTGCTGACTACTTTGATTTCACCGGTGACGTCCGCATCCGTGTTTTGTTTAGTGGATTAAGTGGGCGAAACCTCAGATCCACCAACATTGGGGTCTACTACAGCATGGACTACCGGGCTCGCCAGAACACAAAGCAAATCGACTTTGTCCTAAAAGCTTCAGATTTAGCTGCCGAAACTCGGAGCTCGGCAATCGCTTCGATCATTCAGCCGATGAACAAACTCACTCAAGGACCTGTAGTTAACGCTGAGAGCGTCGTTCGCAGCCTTAGGGCTAATTGAGGATAGAGCTGCCTACAATAGGTCGGGTGCCGGCCCCGCAAAGCTGGCCGGCCGCATAGTGAAGGTCAAAAATTTTTTCGTAGCTGACCCTCATGCCTCACGCAGCGGATGACCTGTGTGGATGGCTCCTGCATAGTAAACCTCCGGCGACGGCCGTCTGATCTCAGGCTCGATCCGATGGTAAGTCCGACCTTATGTCCGACTTTATCAACCGCCCTCAAATCGAAGTTCTGTCTGCTGCCGATGGTGAACGCCGCCGGCATTGGTCGGATGATGACAAACTGCGCATTGTGGAAGAAAGCTTTATTGGCCACCGTCAGGTGACAGCCACGGCGCGGCGACACGGCATTTGCCGGTCGCTTTTGACGACTTGGCGGCGGCAGTATCGAAACGGTGAGCTTGGGTCTTCTGGCTCTGTATCGTTCGCGCCGGTGACTGTGCCGAAGGAAGTTTCCGCGTCGCAGGCAAATCCGATCGATGCCATTCCATCTCCGGACTGTCGGGTTGAGGTAGCTCTTCCGAATGGGCGTCGACTCATCGTGCCGATCGGCGTGGAGTCCGAAGCGCTTGCTCGGATTCTGGCAGTGGTGGATCGGTAATCCCCCCTAAAAATAGTGGTGTTCAAAAGTAGAATTTTCTCGGCAAGATATCTGAGGAGATTTATGATGAAGAACGGACGATTTAGCGACGCACAGATCATGGCCGTGTTGAAGCAGGCAGAGGGTGGCGTTCCGGTCTCTGAGCTGTGCCGCGAGCACGGAATGAGCAGCGCGAGTTTTTACAAATGGCGGGCCAAGTTTGGCGGCATGGACGCGTCCTTGATTTCCGAGATGAAGGATATGGCGGAAGAGAACCGTCGTCTGAAGCGCATGTATGCCGAGATGAGCATGCAAAACGACCTGCTGAAGGAAGCGCTTGGAAAAAAGCGTTAAGGCCGTCTCATCGGCGAGAGATGGCCATGAATGCAGTTGAGCAATATGGGGTCAGCATAGCTCTGGCCTGCCGTGCGTTCGAGATCAGCGAGACCTGCTACAGATACAGCCCTGTGCTGAGCGATGAGAACGAAGAGATCGCAGATTGGCTTGAACGCTTGACGACTAACAAGCGGACCTGGGGCTTCGGCCTGTGCTTTTTGTATCTGCGCAACGTGCAGGGCTATGGCTGGAACCATAAAAGAGTCTACCGGATCTACTGTGAGCTGGCGTTGAACCTGCGCCCCTCTCGGGACATTGCTGCGCAATGCCCTGCCGGTTGACAATCAATCCGAAGAAACGCTTAAAGCGGGACAAGCCGGAGCCACTGGCTGTGCCTGAAAGACCAAATGAAACTTGGTCCATGGACTTCATGGCGGATCAGTTGGCGGATGGCCGGTCGATCAGGACGTTAAACGTCTTGGATGACTTCAATCGCGAAGGACTGGCTATTGAGGTCGACTTCTCGCTGCCTGCTGAACGTGTCGTGCGTGCGCTGAACCAGATCATTGAGTGGCGCGGAAAGCCCCAAGCTATTCGTGTGGACAACGGCCCAGAATACGTCAGCGGGAAGCTCATGGAATGGGCTGAGAAACGCAATGTGCGGCTCGAATATATCCAGCCCGGAAAGCCCCAACAGAATGCCTATATCGAGCGCTACAACCGCACCGTTCGCCCCTCTCATCGCAACTTCGTTGCGACTGCCGGGCAGTGGGACGAATGGCTGGGGCAATACATCTTCGAAACCATTGAGGAGGCACAAGACCAAGCAACACAATGGCTCTGGACTTACAACAACGAGCGACCCAACATGGGCATCGGCGGCATGACACCCGCAATGAAACTGAAAACGGCTGCGTGAATTCTACGGCTGGACCCCATTAAAAATGGGGGGATTACCCTCCAGCCTCTGGCGGTCTTTGTCCGCAAGATGGCCCATGCCTGATCTACGAGAAACCGCATCCTTGTACGCGGCTATCTTCCGCAGGATATTGCGCCGATCTCGGTCAGAGATTTGACTGTCTGGTTTGCATTTGCTCACGTTCTCTCGGAAATTGATCAGGTGCTGTTTCAACCGATGTTCAATGTCAAAGACCGACGGGGTATTCGGGTCCGGGAATCTCACGTCGGCAAATTTGATGCGTGGCATTTGATGTCCTCTCATGGCCAGCTCACCAGTAACTTGGCGACCAGCATTCGACAGCGAATGGCTGCCTGTAGTTAAACGAGAGGATCCGGAACCTTGATAAAGTTGGTGCCATTCATTGGAAGGATATCAACTGGCGTGTCAAATATGCGCGAAAGCCACCCGGACAGACAACCTTAGCGACACGAGAAACTCAGCCGTAACCACATGAAACAAAATACAAAATACTGCCACGCCTGCGTTCAGAACACCATTATGCGCAAGCTATTGCTTGGTTTTGCGCATACATTCGCTTTCGTTGGCACATCGCGCAAGACGCATGGCGACCCCGGCAGGATTCGAACCTGCAACCTGCCCCTTAGGAGGGGGCTGCTCTATCCAGTTGAGCCACGGGGCCGACAGGGGCGGTTTAGCGCAAGCATGGGGCGATGTCATCGGCAGAATGGCCACCGATTGTTCGGGCGCCCCGGCCCGACTGCACGACCTGACTGCACGGCCTGACTGCGGCAGTGCTTGATCGCGCGTCCCGCTTCGCGCTACCTATGGGTGAGGCAAACAGGAAAACCAAATTGACCACACCCCCCAAACGCCCGTTGACCCTACGCGATGTATCCGATGCTTGTGGCGTTTCCGAGATGACGGTCAGCCGTGTCCTGCGCAAACGCGGCGACGTATCAGAGGCCACCCGCAACCGTGTTCTCGCCGCCGCCAAGGCGCTTGGCTATGTGCCCAACCAGATCGCCGGATCGCTGGCCAGCCAGCGCGTGAACCTTGTGGCAGTGGTGATCCCGTCGCTGGGCAATATGGTGTTTCCCGAAGTCCTGAACGGCATTAATCAGGTGCTCGAAGACACGCCGCTGCAGCCGGTCGTGGGGGTGACGGACTACCTCCCCGAAAAGGAAGAGCGGGTGCTCTATGAGATGCTCTCATGGCGGCCCTCGGGGGTGATCATCGCGGGCCTGGAACATTCCGACGCCACCCGCGCCATGCTCCGCAATGCAGGCATTCCAGTGGTCGAGATTATGGACACCGACGGCAAACCCATCGATGCGATGGTGGGTATCTCACACCGTCGCGCGGGGCGCGAGATGGCGCAGGCGATCCTGCGCGAAGGCTATGAGCGGATCGGCTTCATGGGCACGAAAATGCCGCTGGATCACCGCGCCCGCAAACGGTTCGAAGGTTTCACCGAAGGGCTCGCCAAGGCAGGGGTGGAGATCGAAGACCGCGCCTTTTACTCCGGCGGCTCTGCGCTGGCCAAGGGTCGCGAGATGACGCAAGAAATGTTGGAACGCTCACCCGACCTCGATTTCCTCTATTATTCCAATGACATGATTGGCGCGGGCGGGCTACTGCATCTGATCGATCAAGGCATCGACATCCCCGGTCAGATCGGTTTGGCGGGGTTCAACAACGTCGAACTGTTGCAAGGTTTGCCGCGTCAACTGGCGACGATGGATGCCTGCCGGAACGAGATCGGTCAGGCAGCGGCGCGGATCATCCTCAACCAGACCCAGCCCGAGCCGGACCCGGAAATGCAGACCCAGATCACCCTTACCCCGACGCTGTCGCTGGGCGACACCCTGCGCCGCCGCCGTCAGGGGTGAGCCGCCCCAGGCTCGCCAATGCCGCCGCGCGGCGGTTATTTTTGGCGCGTCACCTGCTGTCCGACCCGCCGCAGGGCCCGGCCAAGGGCGTGGCGCTGCTCAAACTGATCCATGATCTGGGCTTCGTGCAGCTCGACAGCATCAATACCGTGGCGCGGGCGCATGATCTGATCCTCTTTGCACGGCGCCCTCGGTATCGCCCCGCTGCCCTGAAACGGCTCTATGAAAATGGCCGCGCGCTGTTTGAGCATTGGACCCATGACGCCGCCGTCATCCCGATGGAATTCTACCCCCAGTGGCACCTGCGCCGCACCCGCGATGCGGCAAAGCTGCTGGGCCGTTGGAAGGATTGGCAGCGCCATGATTTCGAAGCGCAAATGCAAAGCGTGCTGGCGCAGGTCCGCGCGGAGGGCGGCGTCACCTCATCAGATGTGGGCCGGGACGAGCCGCGCAGCAGCGGAGGCTGGTGGCAGTGGCATCCGTCGAAAACCGCGCTGGAATATCTGTGGCGCAGCGGCGCGCTGGCGGTGACCGGGCGCGAGGGCTTTCGCAAACGCTATGATCTGACCGAGCGGGTGGTGCCCGCCGCGCTGCGTGACCCGGCGAATGCCCCTGACATAGGGCAGACGGTCGACTGGTGCTGCAATCAGGCGCTGGCGCGTTTAGGCTTTGCCACGGCGGGGGAGCTCGCGGCCTTCTGGGCGCATATCTCTCCCGCCGAAGCGCGCGGATGGTGCGCGGCCGAACAGGCCGCCGGGCGGTTGGAGGAGATCGATATCGAGGCCGCCGATGGCAGCCTACGCCCTGCCTTTGTCCGCCCCGGCTGGGCCGATGACCCCGCCCTCATCCGCGAACCGCCCAAACGGCTTCGGGTGCTCAGCCCCTTCGACCCCGCCCTGCGCGACCGCAAACGCGCGGCACGGCTCTTCGGTTTTGACTATCGGATCGAAGTCTTCGTGCCCGAGGCGCAGCGTAGATACGGCTACTATGTTTTCCCCTTGCTGCAGGGCGACAGGCTGGTGGGCCGCGTTGATATGAAAGCCCATCGCGACGCGGATGAGCTGCGCATCACCGCGCTTTGGCCCGAGCGTGGCATCCGCTGGGGCAAGGGGCGGCAGGTGGCGTTTGAGGCGGAAGTGCACCGTCTCCTGCCGCTCGCCGGGGTGAGCCAAGTCTGTTTTGCCGACGACTGGCTGCGTGATCCGGTCTAGGCGAAGCTGGGCGGCTGCAACCCTGCGTGAAACCAGTTGAGATAACTGTGGATCGAATGCACGGGCCGCCCGGTCGCCGCCGCGATGTCGGGGGCGTATGGCACCATATTGGTGCACTCCAACAGGATCGCGCCGACATCTGCATGGGCCTCTACCAGCCGCTGCGCCGCCTGCACCATCTCGGCCCGCGCCTGCGGCACATCAAGGTCGGGCAAATTGCCAAGGATCGTCCGGGCGAAACTGCTGCCTTCCAACCCCATCACCGGGCTGCCTTCGGGCACGCCCGCCGCGCGCAGATGGGCGGGCGAAAGGGTGCTGGCCGAGATCGTTAAAATCCCCACCCTGCGCCCGGGCGGCAGGCAAGCCGCGATCTGCCCGGCCTGCTCTAACGCCGAGGCCGCAACCGGCACGTCCAACGCTTCGGCCAGACGGGGCCGGATCAGCGCCAAGAACCCGCAGGTGGTGGCGATGCCAGTGCAGCCTTCCGCGACCAAGTCCCGCCCCACCGCGATGAATGCCTGCACAAAGGGTTCGATATCATCGCAAACGATGGCTTCGGGCGTGGCCCCCGGCACAACAGCATAGCGCACCGGAAACGACCAACTCCCCGCATTGCCGACATCGCCCAGAATGCGGGGGAACCGCGTGTCGAGCATCAGTATCCCCAGCCGCGCGCCTGTCTCGTTTGCCATATGCCCTCCGTTTGGGCGCAGGGTGCCTTTGCGGGCAGCGGGAGACAAGCAAAACCATGACGATGACATTTTATCAGCATTTTGTTGACGTGGTGATTTTTTGTGTAAAGATGCCCCAAAGGAACCCAGCCATGACCCAACGCGAAAACGAAAGCCGCCACCCATGAGCCAGCATGTCGTCGTTATCGGCGCCGGAATTGTCGGCGTCTCTGCCGCGATCTGGCTGCGCCGCGCCGGGGCGGAAGTGACGCTGCTGGACCGGTCTGAGCCGGGGCGGGGCACCTCGCATGGCAATGGTGGCGTGCTGGCGGCGGCGGGCGTTGCGCCGGTGACCGGGCCGGGCCTGATGCGGAAATCGCCGGGGATGCTGCGCGACCCCGAGTTTCCGCTGTTCCTGCGTTGGCCCTATCTCCCACGTCTGCTGCCATGGCTACGCCGCTACATGAGCCACGCCAACGATGCCGACACCCGACGCATCTCTGCCGGGCTGGTGCCCATCGTGAGCGACAGCGTGGCGCAACACAAAGCCCTCTGCGCCGATCTGGGGCTGGCCGATTGGGTGCGCGACGGCGACTATTGCTTTGCCTATACCAGCCGCGCGGCCTTTGAGGCCGAAGCCTATACATGGGCGCTCCGCCGCGAGGCGGGCTTCGTGCCGGAGATCATCGAAGGCGGCGCGGTCAGGGAATTTGACCCGGCCTATGGCCCGCAGATCACCTGCATCGCCCGGTTGGCCGACCACGGTTTCATCGCCGACCCCGGCGGCTATGTCCGGGCGCTGGCCAAGGCGTTTGAGGGGATGGGCGGCACTATTAGACGGGCCGAGGTTGAGGACATCACGGTCCTTGATGAAGAGGTCACTTCGGTCCTGACCGATCAAGGCCCCCTGCCCTGCGACGACGTGCTGCTGGCCACGGGCGTCTGGTCGAAACCGCTGATGCGCAAGCTGGGGATCAATGTGCCGCTGGAATCCGAACGCGGCTACCACATCGTGTTTAAGGATGCTGAGGGCGGCCCGTCGCGCCCCACCATGATGGCGGCAGGCAAATTCGTCGCCACGCCAATGGCCGAGGGGCTGCGCTGCGCCGGGATCGTCGAATTCGGCGGGTTGGAGGCAGGTGCATCCAAAGCGCCCTTAGCGCTGCTGCATCGTCAGGCCAAGGCCGCCTTTCCCAACCTCACCGCCGAGGAAGAGATCGAATGGCTGGGGCACCGACCCGCCCCCAGCGACTCGCTGCCCCTGATCGGGCAGATCGGGACGAGCCGGGTCTATACTGCCTTCGGGCATCACCACATCGGGTTGACGGGCGGGCCGAAAACGGGCCGACTGGTCGCCGGATTGATCACGGGGCAGCCGCCAAACACGGATCTGACTCCGTATCACCCCCAGCGCTTTGACAGATAACGCCAAGCGCGCACGCAAATAAACAAGGGAGAAACCAAATGACACTGACAGCAAGACTGATGGCCGGCGCGGCGATGACCGCCCTGACACTGGGCACCGCCATGCCCGCCTTCGCGGCCGAGAATTGGGACATGCCGATGGCCTATTCGGCCTCGAACTTCCATTCCGAGAACGGCGTGCAATTCGCCGAATGCGTGACCGAAGCCACCGGCGGCGAGATCGAGATCACTGTGCATCCGGGCGGCGCACTTTTCGCTGGGGCCGACATCAAACGCGCGATCCAGACCGGTCAGGTTCAGATCGGCGAGCGTCTGCTCTCTGGCCACCAGAACGAGAACGCGGTCTTCGGCTTTGACTCCATCCCCTTCCTCGCGCCTTCTTTCGAGGCGAGCGCGAAGCTCTGGGAAGCCGCCAAGCCCAAAGTCGAAGCCGTGCTGGAAGAGCAGAACCTCGTCCTGCTTTATAACGTGCCATGGCCACCTCAAGGGCTCTACTTCAAGAAGGAAGTCGGCTCGGTCGAGGACATGAAGGGCGTGAAATTCCGCTCCTACAACAACACCACCGCGCGATTGGCCGAACTGACCGGCATGTCGCCCGTCACCATCGAAGCCGCCGAAGTCAGCCAAGCCTTCGCCACGGGTGTTGCGGAATCGATGATCTCGTCGGGGGCCACCGGCTATGACCAGAAGGTCTGGGAAAGCCTGACGCATTTCTACGAAGTCGACGCTTGGCTGCCGCGCAACTACGTGATGGTGAACGCCGATGTCTGGGCCGAAGTCACGGACGCCAACAAAGAGGCGATCACCACCTGCGCCACCGAGGCCGAAGAACGTGGCCTGCAAGCCTCCAAGGACTACACCCAGTTCACCTATGACGGGCTGCGCGAAGGCGGCATGAACGTGGAGCCTGCCAGCGAAGAGCTGATGTCCGGCCTGCGCGAAGTGGGTGAGACCATGACGCAAGAATGGCTCGAAGCCGCGGGCGAAGACGGTCAGGCGATCGTCGACGACTATAAGGCGATGCAATAATCACGAAACCTGCGGCGGCCCGTTATTCGGGCCGCCGTTCTCATGCCGGGGCATGACTTGACTGAGGGAGAGCCAGATGAAGGCGCTGCGCAGACTATTGGACGGGCTTTACATCGGGGCGGGGGCGTTGGCGGCGCTCTGTCTGGTGGCCATCCTCACCTTGATCGTGGCCCAGATGGTCGCCCGCTGGACCGGCAATGTCTTTCCGG
Organism: Sulfitobacter sp. OXR-159; assembly: GCF_034377145.1. Taxonomy (NCBI): domain Bacteria; kingdom Pseudomonadati; phylum Pseudomonadota; class Alphaproteobacteria; order Rhodobacterales; family Roseobacteraceae; genus Sulfitobacter; species Sulfitobacter sp. OXR-159. The sequence goes on along the minus strand of NZ_CP139707.1, from coordinate 259,610 downwards.
GCGCGGCCAGCTATGCGGGCTATGCCATGGCCGGGGCAAGCTTCCTCGCCTTTGCCAATGCGCTGAACCGCGGCTCGCATATCCGCGTGTCGATCCTGCTTAACGCGCTAAGCACGGGCGGGAAGCGGCTGCTTGATATCTGGTGTTTCGCCGTGGCGGCGGCGGTCGCGTGGTACTTCACCTATTACGCCTATTGGTTCGTCTACTGGTCGTGGAAGTTCAACGAGGTCAGCCAAGACCAAGACGCCACGGCGCTGTGGATACCGCAATCTGTCATGGTCATCGGCGGCGGCATTCTGGCCATCGCGCTGACGGACAACCTTTTGCACCTCATCTTCAAGGGCGACCACCGCGTCACCCGTGACCTAGTCGATCAAAGCTTCGGGGAATGACGCCATGACCGAGATTTATGCCATTGCCCTGTTCCTGATCGTCCTGTTCTTCCTCCTCGGCACTGGTGTCTGGGTCGGGCTCGCCCTGATGGGCGTGGCCTGGGTCGGGATGGAGCTTTTCACCACCCGCCCCGTCGGCGACGCGATGATCACCACGATCTGGGCCAGTTCCTCTAGTTGGACGCTGACCGCGCTGCCGCTTTTTGTCTGGATGGGCGAAATCCTTTACCGCACGCGATTGTCGCAAGACATGTTCCGCGGGCTGTCGCCGTGGCTCGCGAAACTGCCGGGCGGGCTGGTGCATACCAATATCGTGGGCTGTACCGTGTTTGCCGCCGTCTCCGGCTCTTCCGCCGCGACGCTGACGACCGTGGGCAAAATGTCGATCCCCGAACTTCGGGCGCGCAACTATCCCGAAAAGATGATCATCGGCACGCTGGCCGGGGCCGCGACACTGGGCCTGATGATCCCGCCCTCGCTGGCGCTGATTGTCTACGGCGTCACGGTGAACGAAAGCATCACCAAGCTCTTCTTTGCCGGCGTCATGCCCGGCCTGCTGCTGGCGCTGATGTTCATGGGCTATGTCGCGATCACCAGTAAGCTGTCAAAAGACTGGAACCCCGATATCGAGACCGACATGAGCTTTGCCGACAAGCTGCGCAACTCACGTTTCCTGCTGCCGGTCTTCGCGCTGATCACGGTCGTGATCGGCTCCATGTATCTGGGTTTTGCCACGGCGACCGAGGCCGCCGCCATCGGCGTCATCGGCTCGCTGACGCTAGCGCTGTTCCAAGGCTCGCTGAACTGGCACAGCTTCCGCGAGAGCCTGATGGGGGCGATGCGCACCTCCGCCATGATCGCGCTGATCCTTGCCGGTGCGGCGTTCCTGAAACTGTCGATGGGGTTCACCGGCCTGCCCCGCGCCTTGGCCGACGGGATTGCGGCGATGGAGCTGTCTCGCTTCGAGTTGCTGATGGCGCTTTTGGTCTTCTATATCGTGCTGGGCATGTTCCTCGACGGGATTTCCTCGGTCGTGCTGACCATGGCCGTGGTGGAGCCGATGGTGCGCGGCGCAGGCATCGACCTGATCTGGTTCGGCATCTTCGTGGTCGTGGTCGTCGAAATGGCCCAGATCACCCCGCCGATTGGCTTTAACCTCTTCGTGCTGCAAGGCATGACCAATCACGAGATGGGCTATATCACCAAGGCCGCGCTGCCGATGTTTGCGATCATGGTTTTCATGGTTTTCGTGCTGATCTGGTTCCCCGAAGTGGCCACATGGCTGCCCGAAAACCTGCGCAGCGGCCCGGCCAGCGGGTGATCCAACATGCTGCATATCCTCAAACTGGCCTCGCGCCATGCGCGGGTCTGCCTGATCGTCGGACTGCTGGCAGGGTTGGGATTGCCCAGCCTTGCGGCGGCGCTGGCCGACTGGTTGCCGCAGATGGTGGCTGCGCTGCTGACGATCACCGCGCTCAGGATCGGGCATCGCGCGGCCCTTGGGGCTGTACGGGATCTGCTTTGGGGATTGGCCTCGGTAGTGGCATTGCAGACGGCACTGCCGCTGGCGCTGCTGGGGGGCTTCATGCTGGCCGGGCTGGGGCAGACCCCCGCCGCACTGGCGGTGACGCTGGCCGCCGCGGCCCCGGCGCTGACGGGCAGCGTCAACCTTGCCCTGTTGCTGCGGCTCGACGCCGGGCGGATGATGCAACTGATGGTGCTGGGCACCGCGGCTTTTCCGCTGACGGTACTGCCGGTCTTGGCCTTGCTGCCGCAACTCGGACCAGCCTCGGACGTGGCCCAAGCCGCGATGCGTCTGTTGGCGGTGATCCTTGGGGCGACGGGCTTGGGCTTTGCCCTGCGCCATGTCTTCCTGCCGCACCCCTCAGCGCGTCAGATCGAAGCGCTCGACGGCGCGTCGGTGCTGGCCTTCTCGGTCATTGTCGTCGGGCTTATGGCGGCACTCAACCCCGCGCTGCGGAGCGATCCTTGGGCGGTGGCGGGCTGGACGGTGCTGGCCTTCGCCCTAAGCTATCTGTTGCAGGCGGGCACATTGCTGCTGACCCGGCGCGGCCCGCTGCATGCTGTGGCCGGCCCGCTGGCGATCGGCGCGGGCAACCGCAATATCGCGCTCTTCCTCGTCGCACTCCCGCCCGAGGTTCTGGCGCCCTTGATGATCTTTATCGGCTGTTGGCAACTGCCGATGTATCTGACCCCGGTGCTGCTGCCGCGCCTTTACGAAAGGATGCTCTCCAATGACTGACCGGCCCCGCATCCGCAGTGTCGGCCTCTCTGGCCTATTGGTCACCTTTGCCGAGAAGATGTCCGAACCCGCCAACCGCGCCGCCCTCGCCTTTCGCGCGGCGGTCGAGGAACAGGACTGGCCCGAGGTGCGCGAGACCAGCACCTCGCTGGTATCAACCTTCGTGCAGTTTGAGGTCAGCCAAGAGGCCATCACACAGATGACCGACCGCCTGCGCGACTTGCTCGAAACCCGCGATTGGTTCGCCGAAGCCCTGCCCGCCGGGCGCAGCCTGTGGCATGTGCCGACCGTCTATGGTACCGACCTCGCCCCGCAGTTGGAGGAAGCCGCCGAGGCCGCGGGCCTCGACCCCGACGCGGCCATAGCCGAGCTGTCGCAGGCTCGCGTGCGCGTCCTCACCATCGGCTTTGCCCCCGGCCAGCCCTATATGGGTGAACTGCCCTCGCATTGGGACATCCCGCGCCAGCAGGGGCTGACAAAATCCGTGCCCTCCGGCGCGCTGGTCGTGGCGATCCGGCAGTTGATCATCTTCACCAATGCCTCCCCCACCGGCTGGCGGCACATCGGCCAGACCGCCTTTCGCACCTTCCGCCCCGGCAGCGACATGCCCTTTCCGCTGTCGCCGGGCGATGAGTTGATCTTTCCATCCATCACCCGGCAAGAGTTCGACCGCATCGCCGACGAGCCCACCGGTGGTGCCGAGCGGGAGGCGCTGACATGAGCGGCACGCTGACCATCCTCCAAGCTGGCCCGGCGATGACGGTTCAAGACCATGGCCGCCCCGGCTACCGCGCCCTTGGCCTGACCCATGGCGGCGCGGCGGACCCGACCGCCCTGCACGAAGGGGCCGCCCTGTTGGGGCAGGACCCGAACTGTGCGGCAATTGAAATGGCGGGCAGCGGCGGCAGTTTCGAGGTGGATCAGGACACACGCATCGCGCTGACCGGGGCGCAGATGCAAGTGAGCATCGACGGCGAAGCGATTGCATGGAACGCCAGCCACCTGCTGCCTGCGGGGGCCAAGCTGACCATCGGCGGCGCGCGGGATGGGGCTTATGGCTACCTTCATGTGGGCGGCGGCTTTGATGTTGAGCCGGTGATGGAGTCCCGCTCTAGCCATCTGGCCGCTGGCATCGGCGCCCTGCTGCAAAGCGGGGAGACCCTGCCGCTGGGGGCGGACAAGGGCGGTGAGACGAACCTGACCCTGCCCCGTGACAGCCGCTTTGGCGCGGAGCGTGTGCGCATCGTCGTCTCCATGCAGACCGACGCCTTTGACGACGCGACCCGTGCGCGCTTTACCGATACCACCTTTCGACGTGACGCTCGCGCCAACCGCATGGGCGCACGGATGGATCACGAGGGCGAAGGTTTCGCGACCGGCGGGCAGTTGACCATCGTCTCAGAGGTCATCACCCCCGGCGATATCCAGATTACCGGCGATGGCGCGCCTTTTGTGCTGATGTGTGAATGTCAGACCACCGGCGGCTACCCCCGCATCGGCACGGTGATCCCCTGTGACCTGCCCATCGTGGCGCAGGCGCAGCCCGGCGCTGCGCTGCGGTTCGAGTTCATTGACCTCGACGAAGCGCTGGCCGCCGAGACACGCCACCGCGCCGACCTCGCCGCCCTTCCCAAACGCCGCCAGCCCCTGTTGCGCGATCCCGCGCGCATCCGTGATTTGCTGGGCTATCAACTGATCTCTGGCGTGGTTTCGGCCACCGCCGATCCATTCGAAAAGGACACGCCATGACATCCGTCGATCTGAACGCCGACATGGGCGAAAGCTTTGGCCCATGGACGATGGGCGACGACGCGGCGCTTCTGCGTGTCGTGACCTCGGCCAATATCGCATGTGGCGGGCACGCGGGCGACGCAGACGTGATGGCCGCGACGATGCGCATGGCGCATGAAAACGGCGTCGGCATCGGCGCGCATCCGGGTTTCATGGATCTCGCGGGCTTCGGGCGCAACCGCATGGCGGTGCCGCGCGGCACCTTGCAGAACCAGATCCGCTATCAGGTCGCGGCAAGTGTCGGCATGGCCCGCAGCGTCGGCGCGGAGGTGCGGCATCTGAAGCTGCATGGCGCGTTGGCAAATATGGCGTCCGAAGATGAAGGCTTGGCCCGCGATCTTTATGAGGCGGCGCTAAGCGTGGCCCCCGATCTCATCGTTATGGTGCTGGCCGCCACGGCGCAGGAACGGGCGGTGAAATCACTGGGCTGCAAATGGGCCGGAGAAATCTTTGCCGACCGCGCCTATAACGACGACGCCACGCTGGTCGACCGCAGCAATCCGGGCGCGGTGATCCATGACGCCGATCACGCCGCCGCCAGAATGGTCGAGATGGTCAAAGCCGGCGCGATCATCACCGAAAGCGGGAAACACATCCCCACGCGGATCGACACGATCTGCCTGCATGGCGACACCGCAGAGGCCGTTCAAATCGCAACCGCCGTCCGCAAGGGTTTGCAGGACGGCGGGGTAACATTGGCAAAATTCGGCGGCAGCGTTTAGCTGCGCACCAACTTTTCATAGTCGGTGGCAATCTCACGGGTCAGCGCGCCGACCTCAAACTTCCAGTCGCCGATTTGCCCCACCGGGGTCACTTCGGCGGCGGTGCCGGTCAGCCAGCACTGCTCGAAGCCTTCGAGTTCCTCGGGCATGATGTGGCGCTCGTGGACGGTAATCCCCTTGTCCTTCAGCATGCCAATGACCGTCTGACGGGTGATCCCATTGAGGAAGCAATCAGGCGTCGGCGTGTGCACTTCGCCATCCTTGACGAAGAAGATATTCGCGCCCGTCGCCTCGGCCACATAGCCGCGATAGTCATACATCATCGCGTCCGAACAGCCCTTTGCTTCGGCGGCGTGTTTGGACATGGTGCAGATCATATAGAGACCCGCCGCCTTGGCGTGGCTCGGGATCGTCTCAGGCGAGGGGCGCTTCCATTTGGAGATGTCGAGCTTGGCACCCTTCATCTTGGCGTCGCCGTAATAGGCACCCCATTCCCATGCTGCGATGGCCATGCGGACCGGGTTGCGGGCCGAGGCGACACCCATGTCTTCGCCCACACCGCGCCAAGCGACCGCACGCACATAGGCGTCTTGCAGGCCAGAGGCGGCGAGGACTTCGGCCTTGGCGGCTTCGATCTCGTCAATGGTGTAGGGGATCTCGAAGTCGATCATCTCAGCCGAGCGCTTGAGCCGTTCGGAATGCTCCCGGCTTTTGAAGATTTTGCCGTTATAGGCGCGCTCGCCCTCGAACACCGAAGACGCATAGTGCATCGCATGGGTCAGGATGTGGACATTGGCCTCGCGCCAGTCCACCATTTTGCCATCCATCCAGATGTACCCATCTCGGTTGTCATATCCGCCTGCCATGGTGTTTACCTCCCAAATGACGCGCTATCTTTTCAAAAATTGCGCAACAATCGGCAGATGCAGACATTTAATTGCGCAAAACACGGGATTCGATAGCCTTTCACTATTGGAATGTCAACAACGCTGACGTAAACTGATCCCCAACAGGCCCGAGAGAGAATGAGACATACTATGGCTGACGGGCGGATGATGGCCCCTAGCAGCGGCGACAGCCTGCTGTTTTTGACCGACGAACAACTGCGGCAGGGGATTGAGGCGATGTTCTTTGCCTATCGCGGCTTCACTGCCGATCCCGACAGGATTCTGGCCGATATGGCCTATGGCCGCGCGCATCACCGCGCCATCCACTTTATCAACCGCGCCCCCGGCACGACAGTGAACAACCTGCTCAACATCCTTGGGGTCACGAAACAATCGCTCAACCGTGTCTTGCGCACGCTGATCGCCGATGGTCTGGTGCAAAGCAAGGTTGGCCGCAATGACAAGCGCGAGCGGCATCTGTTCCTGACCGACGAGGGTCGCAAGCTGGAACAGGAGCTATCGGACGCTCAGCGCGCGCGCATGCGGCTGGCCTTTCGCACCGCCGGGCCCGACGCCGTGGCCGGTTTCAGAACGGTATTGGAGGCCATGATGGATCCCGAAATGCGCCAGAGCTTTGACCGGCTCCGCGAAAGCGCTCCATGAACGAGCTTGACGCGCACCTGCTGGTTGTCGACGACGATGAGCGCATCCGCAGCCTGCTAAAGAAATTCCTGATGCGGAACGGCTTTCTGGTCAGCACGGCCCGCGACGCGGCCCATGCGCGCCGGGTGCTGGCGGGGCTAGAGTTTGATCTGATCGTGCTCGACGTGATGATGCCCGGCGAAGACGGCATGGCGCTGACCCGATCCCTGCGCGAAACCCTGCAAACGCCGATCTTGCTGCTGACCGCCAAGGGCGAGACCGACAACCGCATCGAAGGGTTGGAGGCCGGGGCGGATGACTATCTGCCAAAACCCTTCGAGCCTAAGGAACTGCTGCTGCGCATCAACGCGATCCTGCGCCGCATGCCCGACACCTCAGCCGCCGATGCCGCGCCAAAAGTGCTGTCGCTCGGCGTGATCCGCTATGACATGGAGCGGGGTGAAATGTGGCAGGGCGACGATCTGGTACGTCTCACCGCGACCGAAGTGCAACTGATGAAGATTTTCGCCGCGCAGCCCGGTGTCGCGCTCAGCCGGTCAAAACTTGTCGAAGAATTGGGCCGCGACCGGGGCCAAGCGCAGGAACGCGCGGTTGATGTTCAGATCACCCGCCTGCGCCGCAAGATCGAAAGCGATCCGAAACAGCCGCAATACCTGCAAACCGTGCGCGGCGCGGGCTATATGCTGGCCCCGGACTGACCCGGCCCTTTTAGCGAAACACATAGGTAAAATTCATAAGGCCAGCCCGCTGGCAATGCCCGGCGCGAAGCACTATTGTCGCGCGAAATTCCGACCAACGAGGCGCGCAATGTCTGACACACCCGTAGAAGAGATGAACTTTGAGACCGCCATGGCCGAGCTTGAAAAAGTGTTGGGCCAGCTTGAAAACGGCAATGTCGCGCTGGACGAAAGCATCGCGCTTTACGAACGCGGGGCGAAGCTTAAGGCGCGCTGCGAGACCAAGCTGAAAGAGGCCGAAGAAAAGGTCGCCGCGATCACCCTTGATGGCGATGGCAACCCCAATGGGCTGAAACCCGTCGAAGGGCTTTGACCGCCTGCATGACCTTCCAGCCCACCCCCCTTCCCTTGGCAGAGGCGCTTGCCCTTGCCCGTGATCTGGCGCAAGCGCAGATCGAAGCGGCCTTGGCCGAGCGCACAGGCCCGGTCGCCGAGGCGATGCGCTATGCCTGCGGCGGCGGCAAGGGGTTGCGCGGCTTTCTGGTAATCGAATCCGCTCGGCTGCATGGCATCGCCCCCGGCATGGCCGCCCCAGCCGCTGCGGCCATTGAGGCGCTGCATGCCTATTCGCTGGTGCATGACGATCTGCCCTGTATGGACGACGACGATCTGCGCCGGGGCCAGCCCACGGTGCACCGCAAGTGGGATGAGGCGACCGCCGTTCTGGCCGGTGACGCGCTGCAAACGCTGGCCTTTGAACTGCTCGGGCAACTCGCCTGTCCGGCGGAGGCGCGTCTGATTCTGATGACGAGCCTCGCCCAAGCGGCAGGCGTCGGCGGCATGGTCGGCGGGCAAGCGCTGGACATCGCCGCCGAAACCGCCCCCGCGCCGCTGTCGCTGGCCGAGATCACGGCACTTCAGGCAGGCAAGACCGGCGCGCTGATTGAATGGTCGGCCATGGCCGGGCCGCGCATGGCCGGAGCCGATGCCACGGCGCTTGGGGCTTACGCCAAACACCTTGGCCTTGCGTTCCAGATCGCCGATGACATCCTTGACGTTGAAGGCGACGCCGAGACCGTGGGCAAAGCCGTGGGCAAAGACGACGCAGCGGGAAAAGCGACCTTTGTGTCCCACCTTGGGCTTGCCGGGGCCAAGACCCGCGCCGCCGAATTGGTGGACTTGGCCTGCGACGCCCTATCTGAATATGGACCAGAGGCGCAGAGCTTGCGAGCCGCTGCCGCCTTCGTTATTGCCCGCGACAGCTAGCCGGGCGGCACATGCGCCAATGCGGCACCAGAGAGGCCCCGATGAGTGACAAACCCGCCACCCCCCTGCTTGATCAGGTCACCCGCCCTGCGGACCTGAAACGCCTGTCCGATGCCGAACTGACCCAAGTCGCGCGTGAACTGCGGGCCGAGACGATCTCGGCCGTGTCGGAAACCGGCGGACACTTGGGCGCGGGGCTTGGCGTGGTGGAGCTGACCGTGGCGCTGCATGCGGTCTTTGACACCCCGCGCGACAAGATCATCTGGGATGTCAGCCACCAGTGCTACCCGCATAAAATCCTTACCGAACGCCGCGACCGTATTCGCAGCCTGCGGATGAAGGACGGGCTCTCGGGCTTCACCAAACGCAGCGAATCCCCCTACGACCCCTTCGGCGCGGCGCATAGCTCGACCTCGATCTCGGCCGCGCTCGGCTTTGCCGTGGGCCGCGATCTGGGCGGTGTGATCCCCGAAGGGCTTGGCGACGCGATTGCCGTGATCGGTGACGGCGCGATGAGCGCGGGCATGGCCTATGAGGCGCTTAACAACGCGGGCGACCTGAAAAAACGGTTGATCGTCATCCTCAACGACAACGAGATGTCCATCGCCCCGCCCGTCGGCGCAATGTCGAGCTACCTCAGCCGCCTCTATGCCGAAGCGCCGTTTCAGGACTTCAAAGCCGCCGCCAAAGGCGCGGTGAGCCTGCTGCCCGAACCGTTCCGCGAAGGCGCGAAACGCGCCAAGGATATGCTCAAGGGCATGGCGGTCGGCGGCACCCTGTTCGAGAACCTCGGCTTTTCCTACCTCGGCCCGATCAACGGGCACGACATGGATCAGTTGCTGCCCGTGCTGCGCACCGTTCATCAACGCGCGACGGGGCCGATCCTGATCCATATCCAGACCCAAAAGGGCAAGGGCTATGGCCCCGCCGAAGCCGCGCGGGATCGCGGCCATGCCACGGCCAAGTTCAACGTGGTTACGGGCGAGCAAAAGAAAGCCCCCTCCAATGCACCCAGCTATACCCGCGTTTTCGCCGACAGCCTGCTGGCCGAGGCCGCCGAGGACGACAAGATCTGCGCCGTGACCGCAGCGATGCCCGATGGCACAGGGCTGGATCTTTTTGCCGAACGCTACCCCAGCCGCTGTTTCGACGTGGGCATCGCCGAACAGCACGGCGTGACCTTTTGCGCGGGGCTGGCGGCGGCGGGGATGAAACCCTTCTGCGCGATGTATTCCACCTTCCTACAACGCGGTTACGACCAAGTCGTGCATGACGTCGCGATCCAGCGCCTGCCGGTGCGTTTCGCAATCGACCGCGCCGGGCTGGTGGGGGCCGATGGGCCAACCCACGCGGGCGCATTTGATGTGGCTTTCCTTGCCAACCTGCCGGGTTTCGTGGTGATGGCCGCCGCCGATGAAGCCGAGTTGCGCCATATGGTCGCCACCGCCGCTGCCCATAACGATGGGCCTATCGCCTTCCGCTATCCGCGCGGCGAGGGGCGCGGGGTCGAGATGCCAGAGCGCGGCACGCCACTGGAAATCGGCAAGGGCCGGATGATCCGGGAAGGCAGCAAGGTTGCGCTCTTGTCCTTTGGCACGCGGCTCGAAGAAGTCGAGAAAGCCGCCGAACAGCTTAGCGCCAAGGGCATCACCCCCACCATCGCCGATGCGCGTTTTGCCAAGCCGCTGGACCGCGACATGATCCTGAAACTGGCCGCAGACCACGAAGCGCTCATCACCATCGAAGAGGGTGCCGTAGGCGGCTTTGGCAGCCATGTGGCGCAACTGCTTGCCGATGAGGCGGTCTTTGATAAGGGGCTTAAGTTCCGCTCCATGGTGCTGCCCGATACTTTCATCGATCAGGCCAGCCCGGCGGATATGTACGCCGTGGCGGGGATGAACGCTGAACAGATCATCGCCAAAGTGCTTGAGGTGCTCGGCATCGGCGATCTGGACGCGCAGCGCGCCTAACTGGTGGCGGTCAGCACCAGCAGGGCGCCCGCGACCAGCGTGATCGCCACGCAGAGATAGCCCAACAGCACGAACAGCCCGTCGCGGGTGAAAAGGCCGAAAACCAGAAGCGCCACAGTGCCAGCGCCGAGCGACGACATCATCGGCAAGACCTCCATAAAGGGCCAGCCGAGCGGGATGATCGTGACCACAACAAGCGTGATGAACCGCATCGGGCCGGTGGTGAGGAACTGAAGACGCGGCTTGCAGCGCCCGTCGACAAAGGCGCAGGGACGGCGCAAAAAGCGGACGCAGCCGCTTAACCGATGGCCCGCCACTTCGCGCCGCAACAGAAACTGCGGCATCCAAAGCCTGCGCCGCCCGGTAACGGCTTGCACCGCCAAAAGGATGATCGTCACCGCCGCTAGGGTCGAGACGCCGGGGATTCCCGACAGGGGCGAGACCAGCAGCAAGGCGACAATCAGGATCAGCGGTGTGATGGAACGGTCGCCGATCTCATGCAGCACATCGTTGATCGACACCGTCTCCTTCTCTGCCGCGCGCTCCATACTGTCGAGCAGATAGGCCAACGTGTGTTCGTCTTGACGCATTCGGTGCCTCGGGCGATGCCACGGGTTCAGTCATCCGCCCCCAGCAGCGCGGCCAGACCCGAGCGATAATCAGGGTAGATCGGTTGCCAGCCCAACGCCGCCTTGGCGTGATCGTTCCGGACCTTCTTGCTCTCCGCATAAAAGCTGCGGGCCATGGGGGTCATCTCGGCCTCGTCGAAGTTCACCGCCGGGGGTAAGGGCAGGCCCAAAAGCGCGGCGGCATGGCCGATTACATCTTGGGGCGGAGCGGGGTCGTCGTCGCACAGGTTGTAGATCGCCCCCGGCTGCGGTTTTGCCAAAGACAATTCCAGCGCTTGGGCGATATCCTCCACATGGATCCGCGAAAAGACTTGGCCCTGCTTGATGATGCGCCGCGCCGTGCCCTTGCGCACCTTGGCAAATGGCCCGCGTCCGGGGCCGTAGATGCCCGCCAGCCGAAAAATATGTAGCGGCAGATCGGGGATCGCGCCCCATGCCGCCTCGGCCTGCACCCGCGCCGCGCCGCGTCGGGTGGAGGGGGCAAGCGGCGTGGTCTCGTCCACCCAATCGCCACCGTGGTCGCCGTAGACGCCAGTGGTCGACAGATAGCCCACCCACCGCAGATGCGGGGCGGCGGCGGTGATCTGATCCTGCAACTCCAGCAGAACCGGATCGCCCTCCGGCCCCGGCCCGGCAGAGACCAGCAAGTTCGGCACCTCTTGCAAAAGCGCGCTCAGATCGTCGCCGGGCCAGAGCATCGGGTCCACCCCCGTCGCGGCAATCTCTTTAAGCTTTTCGGGGCTGCGCGTGGTGCCGATGATGCGCCAGCCCTGCGGGATCAACCGGGCGGCCAATGCGCGCGCGCTATAGCCATGCCCAAGGGAAAGAAGCGTTTTATCCATCTCGCCAAATTGGCCCGCGCGGGCTGCGATCACAAGCGCCAAGCAGGGATTTTAATCTTTCAGAAGGTCGATCGCCATATAGCCGAATTGCGGCCCGGCCCATTGCCGCGAACGGCGGAGTTTGCCGGTACCGACCTCGGCCCAATAGTCATTGCTGAAGGTCGTTGCGCCATAAATACAATCCTCACGGAAATGACGCACGGACAGGCGACGGTCCACGATCTGGATCGTTTCTGGACCCAGATGGGTCACGTCGCAGGCAAAGGGCACCGTCTGTGCCGTGCCATCCAGCCGCGCCAGCGTGATTAACCTTTCGCCGCCGCCGCCCTGCCCGTCCAGCGCCGCGATCACTGTTTGCGCTTGGGCCGAGCGCATATCGCCACCAAGCCCCTTGGTGCCGACCAGCACGCCTTCGCGCAGGACGATCTGAACCTGATCCGTGGATTGCCAGACCTCTACCATCCCCGGCGTGCCATCAGACCGCCGAGCGACACGTTTCAGAAAGTCCTGCAGCCCGGTGTTTTCCGGAACGACCTGCATGACCGCGCCGGGCGTCTGATCCAGCAGCGTGCGCGTCACTGTTACCCGCCCCTTGGCTGGCGCCTCGGGTCCGGTGCGGTCTTTGAGAATGCTAAACAACGTGCTGCCCGCGCTGAGCAGTGGGCTGCGCTCCTCTTCGCGCCCTCCGCCCGCACAGGCGCTCAAGGTAAGGCTGGCGATCAACAAAAGACCGGTTGCAAAATGCTTCATTCCCAGACCCTCGACCATTGATCTTCCAGTGAATTGCGATGGCCACTGCGCACCTGTTCATAAAGCCGGCCCGGCACCTGAAGCCGCGCCCCGCCATCCCGCTGGATCGGTCGGATCGTGGTAGACACGCTGCGTTTGTCCGGCTCGCCCAAGAACCAACCGATGGGGATCGTCAGGTTGATGCCCTTGTCAAAAGACCCCTCGCCAAACTCTTCGGCCGAGACATCCGTGATGGTGAAAAAGCCGCCGACCTTCCAGCCGTTGGTAAATTCGCGCGTCAGGGTCACGGTCGCACCGACATCACCGGCCAAATAGCGGCCCACGTCCAATTGACCATGATAGCCGCCGCCAAAGGCGTAATAGGCCGAGACATGGCCCGTCGCCACGCTGTAATCGAGAAAGCCCAGAGCACCGTCATAATCGCGCTGCTTCACGTAATTCGCCTCAACCCCGAGTGCGAGATTGCTGTTGACGGGTTTCCACAGCAATTCGGCCGAAACACCCCCGAACATCCGCTCAAGATAGCCTGCCGTGACCCGCGCATAGAGGTCATTGCCGGGCTTCCATTGCTTGCTCACATAGGCATTGTCGATGATCGTCTCGCCTTCGCGGGCATAGCGCGGCCCCTCGGTGCGGACGGTCGGAAGCCTTGAATTGCTCGGCGTCGTCTTATCGCCCACAGAGCCAAAAAGACGGTGCTTCAGACCGCCTGCGACGGTCCAGCCCGGCGCGGGGCGATAGCTGGCCGTGACCTCCACGCCGCCATCCAGGCGAACCGGCTCTTCCGGGTCGAAATAGCTGGGCGACAGATAGGGGCCGATGGACCAGGCGAAATCGGGGTAGAGGTCGCCATTTTTCATCGCGCCGGGCAGCCGGGGAGTGGCCTCACCGATGCCTGCCACGGCCAGAAGCGCGTCGGCGGCCTGCGGGTCAAACTCCAAAGCCTCAAGGTCAGAGCGGCGCAGGGTCACGGCGGATTGCGCCAAACCCTCTTCGACCAAGACGATGCGGAAGGTCTCAACCGAGGCGGGCAGCACCCAAGCCAGCGCGCGCGCACCACGCCCCACAGCAACCGCCGGGGCCTGATACCGGTCATTGCGCAACCGCAACTCGGCCTTGGCGGAATCAAGCGTCAGCGCCACGAGGGAAAGACCGCTGGCATCCAGCACCTCTTTCACCTGATCGCGCAGGCTGCGCTGCTGGTTGGTGCTGGCGGCCCATTGCGTATCCCAAGCCGCCGGAGAGGTGGCGCGGCTGGGGCGCACCTTGAGCGGCGCGACCGGGGTAATCTTGACCGGCGTCAGCGGCTTGCGGGGGTTCAACTGGTATTGCAGGTTCACCCCGATCTCGGACCCATAGAGATAATAGGCCCCCAACCGCAGCCCATCGGAATATTGGTATTCGGTGCCGAAGTTGAACTGCGATTTACGGGTAAAGATCTCGCGCAAGCCGTCTTCGGTCTCATAGGCGTCGGAACTGTATTCCGCCTTGAGGGTCCAACGGTCATTCACCGCCCACTCTACCCCGGCGAAGGGCGCAGCCGACCCGCGAAACCATTGATCAAACGAAGGTTTGCCCCCCGTGCTGCCCCCAACAAAGGAGCCGCGGTTGCCACCAAAGGGCGCACCGATGCTGCCGTGGCTGCCCAGACGCCCCCAGCCCAGACCGCCGGTCACCTTGACGCGGCCGGGCAGCAGCGTGTTGTCGAAAGTCTTGGTCGCAACGACATATTCGCCCGCGTAGATCCCAGTGCCTGCGAAATCCTGCAAACCTACGGTGATCGCAGGCCAGAAAACATCTTCCTTTTTCAGCATATAGCGCAGGTCAAAGCTTCGGTCGCGATAGGTATCGAAATTGCCGGGAACGACATCGGTCCAATCCCGAATTCCAACGTAGCGAAAGCTGGCCGACAGGCGCGGTGTGGCCTGAAAGGTCAAGGTGGTGCGCGTCATGCCTGCAAAGTTTGAGACCCCGATGGCAAGCTGCCCATCCGGCAGTGCATGGGCGGTTGGCATATCGACCAGCCCCGGCGAGCCGTAAAAGTTGAGCGAAGGACGCTCGGGGGTTTCAAAGATGTCGTAAGTCGGATCAGCCAGCGCAACACCGGGCAGCGCCACCCCCGCCAAGAGCATCGACACCAGCGGCCCACGGTTCAGCCTACGCATTCCTAATTTCGTCTGCCGATCCACAAAGCGCCCCTTACCTGCGATATTGTTGGCTAGATTTGGCACGGACGGCCCCTGCAAATCAATCTCTGTCCCGCCACCGTTTTGCCGCGCGCCGCGACCGCGGCAATATCGCGACATGTGACGGTCCGGTCAGGAGGATTTTCTCAGCGCCTCGGGTGGGGCGAAGCCTTCGACCCAGCGGTAGACAACCTGACGGGCCAAATCTTCGTCATTGGCAACAAGTGCTTCGCGCAAGTCCCGCAGGACCGAGGCGATTTCCAGTTCGTTCAATCCGTTTTCCCGCGCGGAATAGATCTTGGGATGCGCCGTGTTGATGAGCAAACCGCTCAGCGTCAACTCCTCGGTCATCTTCTCGCCGGGCCGCAGGCCGGTGATCTCGATCTCGATATCGCCATCGGGGTTGTCTTCGTCCCGGACAGTATAACCAGCCGTTTCAATTACTTGGCGTGCAAGTTTCAAGATGGGCACAGGCTTGCCCATGTCCAGAACAAAGACCTCGCCCCCTTGGGCCAGCGATCCAGCCTGCAAGACCAGACGCACGGCCTCTTCCACCGTCATAAAGTAGCGCGCCACGCCCCGATCCGTCACCGTCAACGGGCCGCCGCGGCTAACCTGCTCTTGAAACAGCGGCACGACAGACCCGGACGACCCCAACACATTGCCAAAGCGGACCATGGAAAAGATGACACCGCCTTCGCCGCCATATTTGCGTGCCATATCTTGAATGACGAGTTCGGCAAGCCGCTTGGACCCACCCATAATATTGGTCGGGCGCACGGCCTTGTCGGTCGATACCAGAATGAAACGCTCCACGCCTGCGCGAGCGGCCTGCTCGGCCAGCGCCTGTGTGCCCAAAACATTGTTCACCAGCCCCGAAAGCGGGTTCGCCTCGACCAGCGGGACATGTTTATAGGCGGCGGCATGAAGGATCACATTGACCCCGTGCTGCGACAGCACTTTGCGCAGCTGCCGGGTATCCGTGACCGTACCCAGGACCGAGACGATTTCGATGTCGCTGCCCTCGGCCAACTGCCGGATCTCCATGTCGGCGTTGTAGAGGGCCAGTTCGCTCAGTTCGAAAAGCACCAGTTTGGTGGGCCGACAAAGCAGAACCTGACGGCAAAGCTCCGACCCGATGGAGCCGCCCGCACCAGAGACGAAAACCACCTTACCGGCATAGCTCTCTCCGCCTTCGTTGATCAAAGGGGTGATTTCATCGCGGTTCAGGAACCGACGCGGAGAAACGGGGGAAAGCTTGTCGACCAAAGCCTCTTCCCCGATCAATTGCGCGAAGGACGGAAGGGTTTGCACCTCCAGACCCAGCTTCTCCAGCCGTCGGGCGATCTGCGCCTGCTTTGGGGTGCTTAGCGAGGGCACGGCCAGCAACACGCGGTCGATCTGTTTCTCGACGACAAGTTCAGCAATGCCGCGCGAGGAATAGACCGGCAGTTTTGAGACGTTGAGCCCTTGCAGCGCAATGTTATCATCGACAAAGGCAATAGGCTCAATCGTTTCATGGCCGCGCAGCGCCGAGACCAGCTGTGTCCCCGTGGTGCCCGCGCCATAAATCAGGACACGGCAGCGCGCGTCGCCGGTACGGTAGATTTGCAGCACGATATGCAACAAGATTACCCGCGACAGCACCACCAGAGAGAAAAAGATCGCCCCGAACATGATATGCACGCCCAGCGGGAAATCCAGCCCCAGAAGGGACGCGCCCAGCAGGGATACGCCCGCCAGGGTGGTCCCCAAAATAGCGGTGCTACCGACCGCTGCGGTCTCATAGGCGTTCAATTGTGTGCTACAGACCCCCAAGCGGATCGATACGAGCACACCAACAATCAGGGTAAGAGGTAATACCGGGGCATAGTTGGCGAGTGTTTCGAGAAGATGCTCAGGCAGCCCGCGCACAGCCAAGGCGGCAATCGTGGAGACAACGATTAAAAGGGAGTCGAGCGCCAACATGATCACGCGCTTTTGCCGTTTGGTCAGCGACTTGATGATGCTCAGCATGCGCCGTCTCCTGTCTACGTGTATATTAGCGACCGCGATGCGCCCGAAACGTATTAGTAGCTCTCTTTCGTCCATGGAGCTCTTTCTGAGCACCAGCAAGCGTAAAAACAGTAAATAGCGCTCAATGTGTCATCAATCGAATCTGGATTCGCTTAAATTTTCAGCAAACATTGCCACGATTTTGTCAAAAACACCAATTTTTAACTATTTGCCCCCGGTCACGCCGCGGGCCACCGCCACCTTCATCTGCGTCTAAAACCGCCACCTTCATCTGCGTCTAAAAAGGTTGCTGATAGTTTGAAACACCAAATCGAAGTCGTAACATGTGCTTTG
Source organism: Sulfitobacter sp. OXR-159 (assembly GCF_034377145.1). Classification (NCBI taxonomy): domain Bacteria; kingdom Pseudomonadati; phylum Pseudomonadota; class Alphaproteobacteria; order Rhodobacterales; family Roseobacteraceae; genus Sulfitobacter; species Sulfitobacter sp. OXR-159. The sequence continues at coordinate 242,223 of NZ_CP139707.1, read as the reverse complement.
ATGGCGCTGATAAATCAGATCTAGTTGGGCTTTGCGCGGGACGCAGATACGACAATAGACACGGTCGGTCTCTTCCGGGGTCTCGCAGCGCGACAGCAGCCGTTCTTCATGTTTGTGAAACCGGATCGTGGCCAACCCGGTCACGCCGGGCCGTGATTTCAGAACCTCGGCATAGACCTCGGGAAAACGCTCCACATATTCGCGCAGCGGCGGGCGGGGGCCGACAAAGCTTAGATCGCCGCGCAGGATATTCCAAAGCTGGGGAAACTCATCCAAGCGCCGCGCCCTGAGCCATGCGCCGGTGGGGGTGATCCGCGCGGCTTTGTTGCCGCCCGATACGCCCTGATCCTTCTCTGCCACGGTCATCGTACGCAGTTTCCAAAGGTTGAAACTCTGCTCAGGCGTTTTCATCCGCTCGGCCACATGAAAAAGCGGCCGCCCCTCTTTCAGCAGCAACCAGACCAGCAACCCCAGCAAGATCGGCCCCAAGATGATGACAAGCAGGCTGGCGAAGAACAGATCGAAGATGCGCTTGCGCCACGTCATTGAAGGGTCTTCATCGTTTGTTCATATCCTGCTGCCATTCACGTACCAAACCGGCGGGCGTTTGAGTTTCTGGCGTGAAATCGACGTGGCATTCAAGCGCATTCGTATCCAGCCGCACCTCAGGAATGGCGGTGGCCGGGGCCGGTTTGGGCTGCCACGCCAGCCCCGCCGCATCGAGCAGCGCCCCCATTTGCACCGCGCCGGGGGCCGCGGTATTCAAAACAGGCGGCAGGTCGTCCACATGGCAGAGCGCGCAGAGCACCCGCGCCAAGGTCACCGGCCCGATATAGCTGCGGCTTGGCGTGGCGCCATCGGGGAAGCGATCAATCTGCATTTTCGGTTGCCAGCCGCCAAGGATCGCGTCCGCGCCGGCCACATTGCCGATCCGCAGCGCGGTGATGGCGGTCTTGCCTTGCGCTTCTCGCACCGCCTGCTCCATCGCCAGCTTCTGCCTGCCGTACTCCGAAAGCGGAGCGCAGGGCATATCCTCTCGCAGCGGACCGTCTTGCGCGCCATAGACCGCTGCCGAAGAAGCGACAAAAAACCGGGGGACCGCCGCCGCCTCTGCCAGTTTCAGCGCGGCGAGGGCGAGGGTGACGTTATCCTCCAATGGTGCGCCGCAGGCCCCCGCCCGGGCCGGGGTCACCCCGGCCAAAGAGATCACCGCCCGCGCCCCACGGGCGGCGGAAATCGCCGCATCGCTTGGCCCCTCTCCCGCTGCTGGCAGATCGAAATTGCAAAACCCGGGTCGAGGCTGCCGCGACTGGCTGCGCAGAGCCTGCGGTTCAGGCCAATGACGGCGCAGCATGCTGCCCAAACGCCCCGTCGCGCCCAGCAAGAGAACCCCGTCAAAATCCGCCGGGCCGCTTGAAACCGCGCTGTCTTTTGTAGTCATTGACGCCATAGGTTCAGCCTCTATCCTGAGGGACTAGAATTTCGGATGGGGGCCGGGTTTACAACATCCTTTGCAAGCCGCCAATGAACACTGCATACAGGCACAAGTACCCCGGTTTACCGGTGAAACACCAGAAAGCGACTGCGCATCTCATGAAGCACCTGAGCAAACTGTTCCTCTTGGCCCTGATGACCTTCTCGCTGGCGGCATGCAGCAACCTTCCGCGTGGTGCAGCCATCCAAAAAGAGGTCACTGAGGAAGCGGCCGCGCCGGATGCCGATATCGCCGTTTATCCCGTCACCCGTGCCTTTCTGCCCAGTGTTGCTCAGTGGCCCCGCACCGGCGAAAGACGCCATGGCTGGATCGGTGCCAGCCGAGGGTCGAACGCCCAAGTGATCCGCCCCGGTGATCGGCTGGACATTCTGGTTTGGGACAGCAGCGACAACTCGCTTCTGACGTCGCCAAGCCAACAGGTTGCCACCCTGTCCGGCATTCGCGTTTCGGAGAGCGGGACGATTTTCATGCCCTATATCGGCAAGGTTCAGGTCTCGGGCCGGACCCCGGATTCAGCGCGGCAATTGCTTCAGCGTCGGCTTGAGACGATCGTGCCCTCGGCACAGGTGCAACTGGCCATGACCGAAGGGCGCAGCAACTCCGTCGATCTGGTGAGCGGCGTGAGCAGCCCCGGCAACATCCTGATGCCCGACAATAACTTTACCGTGCTGGCGGCGATTTCGGCTGGTGGCGGGGTGCAAAGCGGCATCGAAAACCCGCAGGTCAAACTGCTGCGCGGCCCAAACATCTATACCACGTCGATCGACCGGCTTTACGAAAACCCCAGCCTTGATACCCGGCTGATCGGGGGCGACAAACTGATCATCGAGGATGATCGCCGTTACTTCCTGTCGCTGGGTGCCGCCGGAAGGGAGGCACAGTTTCCCTTTAACCGCGATGAGGTCTCTGCGCTGGATGCGCTGGCGATCATCGGTGGGGTAAACGAATCCCGCGCCGACCCCGAGGGCATTTTGATCCTGCGCGAATACCCCGCCAGCGCGGTCAGCGCCGGGGTGCGCGGCCCGCGCCGCACGCGGGTGGTGTTCACGCTGGATTTGACCACATCTGACGGGCTCTTTTCGGCGCGGAATTTCCACATTCAATCTGGCGATCTGGTGCTTGCGACCGAAAGCCCACTGTCGGACACGCGCACCATTCTGGGCCTTGTCGGATCGGTCTTTGGGCTGGTGAACACAGCCGGGAACCTTGGCAACTGATCCCCGCTAGCTGATCCGTTTGCTGTCGGGCACCAATGCGTTGATCCGCGCGAGGTGTTCGGGCAGGCAGCGGGTAAGGAAATCGTAATTCTCAATCACATGCGCCCGCGCCGCCGGGCCGAGATGTGCGTGGTCCTGCGGATTGGCAAGCACCTCCACCACCTGCGCCGCCAACGCATCGGGGTCAAAGAAATCCACCAGCAGCCCGGTCTTGCCATGGCTCACCGCCTCGCGCACCGGGGCCACATCAGAGGCCACGATCGTGGCCTGCATCGACATGGCTTCGAGCAGGGACCAAGACAGCACAAAGGGCATCGTCAGATAGATGTGACAGCGGCTGATCTGCACAAGCTTCTTGAAATCGGGGTATGGCACTTTGCCGACGAAATGCACCCGCTCCCAATCGACCTTGCCCTGCAGTTCTGCCGCCATCTCTCCGCGCAACCCGCCGGGATGGTCGCTTTGCTTGCCGTAGGACACCTCATTGCCGCCGACGATCACCACCCGCGCAGAGGGCCGCTCGGCCAAGATACGCGGCAAAGCGCGCATCATCGTGTGAAAGCCCCGCGTCTTTTCCAGATTGCGCGCGACATAGGTGATGATCTCATCCTCGCGCGTGACGGGCTCTGCCAGACGCCCCAACCGCAGGCTGACATCCGGGTCGGGCAATAGTTGATCGGTGCGGATGCCATCGTGGCAGACGTAGAGCTTGCGGTGAAAGCTTTCGGGAAAACGGTCACGTTGCCAATGGGTCGGACAGTGGCCTAGATCGACGGTTTCGATATTGGCCAGCGGCACGATATTGCGCGCATGGTTAAGATAAGGCGCATGGGTCGAAATTTTCTCGGCTGGATCAAAGCCGACCATCCCACCGGTCATGTTATAATAATACTCGAAATAGCCGATGATCGGCACATCGGGCCAAAGCTCTTTGAAAAAGCTTAACTCCCCCCAACCGACGTGGCCGATGATGATGTCGGGGCGAAAGCCCTCTTGCGTTTCGATCTGCCGGGCCGCGTTGACGGCCCCGAAACCATTGCCCGAGGCTTCTTCCCAAACGCGCGAGAGCCCATAGGCTTTGTCGTCGGCCCGGTGGTGAGGGCGGTAGACCCGGGTTTCTACGCCGGGCAGATTTGGGGCGTTCTGACGCTGGGTCAGAAAATAAATCCGATGCCCGCCCGCCTGCGCCAGCCATTGCACCAACTCCCGGTATTGGCCGGGCATATTCTGGTGCACAAAGAGAAAATTCATCAGATGGTTCCGTAAATGCCTTGGGCCCCAGTTAGCCGCAAGCGGCGCGTTCTGGCAACATCCCGCGCCCTTTCATATCGCGGGCCCGCTTGAACCTCCCCCGGCCCTATGGCACCTTTGGACATGACAGATAAAACGTTCCCCACTTGGCCCGATGTGGCCGCACAATTGGTCGAGGTCGCCGCCGGGCGGCGCGCGGCCGATACGATCATCACCGGCGGCATTTGGGTGAATGTGCACACCCGCGAATGCCTGCCCGATCACGACATCGCCATTGCCGCCGGGCGCATCGCCTTTGTCGGGCCGGATGCCAGCCACTGCCGCGGCGATGATACCCGCATTATCGAGGCCAATGGCCGCTATATGGTCCCCGGTCTTTGCGACGGGCATATGCATATTGAATCGACCATGCTCACCCCGGCGGAGTTCGCCCGCGCCGTGATCCCGCATGGCACGACATCGGCCTTCACCGACCCGCATGAGATCGCCAATGTGCTGGGGCTGAACGGCGTGCGCATGATGCATGACGAAGCGCTGATGCAGCCGATTAACATCTTCACGCAAATGCCCTCCTGCGCGCCTTCGGCCCCGGGACTGGAAACCACGGGTTTTGAGATCACCGCCGAAGATGTGGCCGAGGCAATGGCATGGCCCGGCATCGTGGGCTTGGGCGAAATGATGAACTTCCCCGGTGTCAGCAATGCCGACCCGCAAATGCTGGCCGAGATTGCAGCGACGCAACGCGCGGACAAGACCGTGGGCGGGCATTATGCCTCCCCCGACCTCGGCCCCGCCTTTGCTGCCTATGTGGCGGGCGGTCCGGCGGATGACCATGAGGGCACCTGCGAAGCCGACGCCGTGGCGCGGATGCGGCAGGGCATGCGGTCGATGATCCGGCTCGGTTCGGCGTGGTATGACGTGAAGACGCAGATCACCGCGATCACCGAAAAGGGGCTCGATCCGCGCAACATGATCCTGTGCACCGATGACAGCCACTCGGGTACCATCACCAACGAAGGGCATATGAACCGGGTGGTGCGTCATGCCATCGACTGCGGCTGCGATCCGTTGATTGCCTTGCAAATGGCGACGATCAACACCGCGACGCATTTCGGGTTGGAGCGGGAGATCGGCTCACTCACACCCGGCCGCCGAGCTGATGTGATCCTGACATCGGACCTTGCGAGCTTCCCGGTAGAGGCGGTGATCGCGCGTGGCGAGGTGGTCGCGGAAGATGGCAAATGCCTTGTCGATTGCCCGCATTTCGACTGGCCTAACAATGCTCGCCAGACCGTAAACATGGCCCGAAACCTGAGCGCCGATGACTTCGACATCGCTGCCCCCGAAGGCGCGAACGCCGTCACCGCCAATGTCATCGGCGTGGTCGAAAACCAAGCGCCCACACGCGCGCTGAAGTTTGAACTGCCCGTGACCGAAGGCCGCGTGCAGGGCACTGGCGAGGTTTGCCAGATCGCACTGGTCGAACGCCACCGCGCCACCGGGACGGTGACCAACGCTTTCGTCTCGGGATTCGGCTATGAGGGGCGCATGGCCATGGCCTCGACCGTGGCGCATGACAGCCACCACATGATTGTCGTGGGCACCGATGCCGAGCAGATGGCGCTGGCCGCCAACCGGCTGCGCGAAGTCGGCGGGGGCATCACGATCTTCCGCGAGGGCGAGGAACTGGCGCTTGTCGCCCTGCCCATCGCCGGGTTGATGTCTGACCGCCCCGCCGCTGAAGTCGCCGCCGATGCCGAAGCCCTTGTGCAGGCGATGATCGACTGTGGCTGCAAGCTGAACAACGCCTATATGCAGCATTCTCTTTTGGCCCTTGTGGTGATCCCGGAGTTGCGGATCTCGGACCTTGGGCTGGTCGATGTGCAGAAATTTGAAATCATCCCATTGTTAGAGCCGCAAACATGACAACGATCCTGACCCCGGACACCCCGAACCCGGAAAGCTTCCGCGATGCGACAGCTGCCGTGGACCGCCTGACCGAACTCTATCAGCAGGCCACGACCTTCCTGCATGATGCCTTTGCCAAGGCGATGGAGACTTCGGCCCCCGATGCCCGCGTGCGTGCCTTTTATCCCGAACTGCGGTTTCGCACCTCGTCTTACGCCCATGTCGATACGCGGCTGTCTTTCGGACATGTCTCCTCTCCCGGCACCTTCGCCGCGACGATCACCCGGCCTGACCTGTTTCGGAACTATCTGATCCAGCAGATCGGCCTGCTGATTGAAAATCACGACCAGCCAGTGATCGTTGGCCCGTCGACCACACCGATTCCGGTACATTTCGCCATGTCGGGTGATAATGCGCTGAACGTGCCCCAAGAAGGGGCCGCCGATTTCACCCTGCGCGATGTCTTTGACGTGCCGGACCTGTCGACCACCAATGATGATATCGTCAACGGGACCTACGTGCCTGAGGACGACGTGCGCCCGCTCGCGCCCTTTACCGCGCAGCGCGTCGATTACTCCCTCGCCCGGCTGGCGCATTACACGGCCACGGATCCCGAGCATTTCCAGACACATGTGCTGTTTACGAACTACCAGTTCTATGTGACCGAGTTTGAGCAATACGCCCGCGAGATGCTGCGCGACCCCGAGAGCGGCTATACCGCCTTTGTCTCGACCGGCAATGCCGAGATCACCGATCCCGATGCCCCCTTGGCCGAAACGCTGAAGACCCCGCAGATGCCGACCTATCACCTGAAACGCGCCGACGGTTCGGGCATCACGCTGGTCAATATCGGCGTCGGCCCGTCCAACGCTAAAACGGCGACGGACCACATCGCCGTGCTGCGCCCCCATGCTTGGCTGATGGTCGGCCACTGTGCCGGGCTGCGCAATACGCAGGCTCTAGGCGACTTCGTGCTGGCGCATGGCTACCTGCGCGAGGATCACGTTCTGGATGACGATCTGCCCGTCTGGGTGCCGATCCCGGCGTTGGCCGAGATCCAGATCGCGTTGGAGCAGTCGGTGGCGCAGGTCACGCAATTGGAGGGCTATGAGCTTAAACGCATCATGCGCACCGGCACCGTCGCTACCATCGACAACCGCAACTGGGAATTGCGCGACCAATCTGGCCCGGTGCAGCGGCTGAGCCAATCCCGCGCCGTGGCGCTGGATATGGAAAGTGCCACCATCGCCGCCAACGGCTACCGCTTCCGGGTGCCCTATGGCACGCTGCTGTGTGTGTCGGACAAACCGCTGCATGGGGAGTTGAAACTGCCCGGCATGGCCTCGGACTTCTACAAGACTCAAGTCGCGCGCCATCTGATGATCGGCATTCGCGCCATGGAACTGCTGCGCCGCATGCCATTGGAGCGGATCCACAGCCGGAAACTTCGATCCTTCGACGAAACGGCGTTCCTATAGGGCGGAAAACAGCGGAAATTCGCATGTTTTCGCGTTTATAGCGCCACAATTCGTTGTGTTATCCCACAACATACCGTTACATTCCGGCCATGAGGCCCTAAAAAGCGGGCAGTCTAAGGAGAATAAAATGGCAAAACCGATGACCAAGACCCAGCTCGTCGCTGCTCTGGCAGAAGAGATGGACACCGACAAGAAATCCGCAGGCGCAGCGCTCGACGCCGTTTGCAACCTGATCACCCGTGAAGTGTCCGCCGGCGGTGCCGTGACCCTGCCAGGCGTTGGCAAAATCTATTGCCGTGAGCGCCCCGAGCGGATGGTCCGCAACCCCGCCACCGGCGAACAGTTCAAGAAAGACGCCGACAAAGTGGTCAAGATGACCATCGCGAAGGCACTGAAGGACAGCGTGAACGAGTAAGCCTTGGGCTGAATGTTTGCGAAAGGGTCGTCTTCGGGCGGCCCTTTTTTGTTGGCCTTGAGGGCCATCACCTGCCCGCGGGTCGGCGATCCAAACTTCTGACGTTGCCACTTTATGGCTCAGCCGTGATGTGCGCTCTCAATTTTGCGCCTAACCTCAACAAAACGCCTACCCGGTCGCACCAGCGGTGCGCCCAAACTACCACGGCACGCCTCTGGCGTGACGGGCGGGCAGGCGATGGCCCGGTGCCTGCGGCTTGATTCCGAGCGGGGTGGCGAACTCCCCCGTTTCCGCACCTTGCCCTCCCCCTTCAAACCCGCCATTGCTTAGCAAGTTCAGCACAGGGGGCATTTCATGGACATCCGCGCAATTCTCATGGGACTGGCCTTTGCCGTGATGTGGTCCTCGGCCTTCACCTCTGCCCGTATCATCGTGATGGATGCCTCGCCCCTACTGGCTCTCTCTCTGCGCTACCTGATTTCCGGCCTGATCGGCGTCGGCATCGCGCTGGCCTTAGGCCAAAGCTGGCGGCTCACCCCCGCGCAATGGCGCGCGACGATCATCTTCGGCGTGCTACAAAACGCGGTTTACCTTGGGCTTAACTTCATCGCCATGCAGACCATCGAGGCGTCCCTTGCCGCGATCATCGCTTCCACCATGCCGCTGCTCGTGGGTTTCGCCGCGTGGGCGTTCCTGGGAGAAAAGCTGCGCCCCTTGGGCATTGCGGGACTGTTTGCCGGTGTCATCGGCGTCGCCATCATCATGGGCGCGCGCCTCGGCGGGCAAGTCGACCTCTATGGTCTCATCCTCTGCGCCATCGGCGTGGTGGCCCTCACCGCGGCCACCCTGCTTGTGCGCGGCGCGACATCCGGCGGCAACTTTCTCATGGTGGTGGGCTTGCAAATGCTTGTCGGCTGCGTGGCCCTCTCCATCGCCACCCTGCTGTTTGAGACACCCCGCATCGACCCCAGCCTGCGCCTGACGCTCGCCTTCGCCTATACCTGCCTTGTCCCCGGCCTTGCCGCCACCGTGGTCTGGTTCTGGCTGGTCAACCGCATCGGCGCCACGCGGGCGGCGACCTTCCACTTTCTCAACCCGTTCTTCGGCGTGGCCATCGCGGCCCTGCTGCTGGGCGAAACGCTGGGTCCGCGCGACATCCTTGGCGTCGCCATCATCGCAGGCGGCATCCTTGCCGTGCAGATCTCGCGGCAACGCAAGGCGTAACGCCAGTGTGAGCCGCAAACCCTTTGAATTTCACCGCCACACCCCATCTAATAGGCCAAGCCCATGAATGGAGGACGCCATGCCCCGCTACGAAAAAACCAACGCCGCGATTGATGCGCTGAGCCCCGAAGAGTTCCACGTCACGCAACGCAGCGGCACCGAACGCCCCGGCACCGGCAAATACCTGAACAACAAAGAGCCGGGCATCTACGTTGACATCGTCTCGGGCGAGCCTTTGTTCGCCAGCGGTGACAAATACGAAAGCGGCTGTGGCTGGCCCAGCTTTACCAAACCGATTGTGCCAGCCTATGTCGAAGAGTTGGAAGACGCCTCGCTCGGCATGGTCCGCACCGAGGTGCGCAGCAAGCACGGCGACAGCCACCTTGGTCACGTCTTTCCCGACGGCCCACCGGATCGCGGTGGGCTGCGCTATTGCATCAACTCCGCCTCTTTGCGCTTCGTGCACCGTGACGACATGGAGGCCGAAGGCTATGGCGAGTATCTCAACCAAGTGGAGAATGTGACATGACAACCGAACGCGCAGTATTGGCCGGTGGCTGTTTCTGGGGGATGCAAGATCTGATCCGCCGCCGCCCCGGTGTGGTCTCGACCCGCGTCGGCTATACCGGCGGCGACGTGCCCAATGCGACCTACCGCAACCATGGCACCCATGCCGAAGGGATCGAGATCAACTTCGACCCCGAGAAGACCTCCTACCGCGAGTTGCTGGAGTTTTTCTTTCAGATCCACGACCCCACCACGATGAACCGTCAGGGCAATGACCGTGGGATGAGCTACCGTTCCGCGATCTACTATGTCGACGATGAACAAAAAGCGGTCGCCGAAGATACCATCGCCGATGTCGAAGCTTCTGGCCTGTGGCCGGGCAAAGTCGTGACCGAGATCGAACCCGTTGGCGATTTCTGGGAGGCAGAGCCAGAGCATCAGGACTATCTGGAACGTCTGCCCAATGGCTACACCTGCCATTTCCCGCGCGCCGATTGGGTACTGCCCAAACGCGCAGCGGCTGAGTAACGATGCTGCCCCCGGCACCGCGCCGGGGGTCAGCCCGCCGCCACGCGCGGCCGCCCCGAGGCTTCGACGGTAAGCGCGGCCTCGACAAACACCTCCCGCCCCTCAATCTCGGCCATACGAATATCGCGCGTCACGTGGCACTCGATCTGTGCGGCCCCGGCTGAGTGGGCCCGCGCGCGGGCGGTTTCGGTCAAAGCAGTCTCTGCTTCGGCCAAAGCGCGTTCGGCATCCGGGAAATCCTGTGGGCCATTGGCCAGATGAACGCGAAACACCCCTTCGTGCGGGACGGTGACAGTGCCGCTTTCACGCATGATCACCCGCCCCACCACCGCACCGATGGCATTGGCGACATGGGCGTGGCTAGGCAGGATCATCTCGCTCCCCAGTCTCTTTCCTACCGCCGGGTAGTAGGTCGCCGCCGAAGCGCCCAAGCCCACGACAGGCAAGTTCAGACCCGCATCAATCCGCAGCACGCCGCGATGCCCCGACAGGCCACGCTGCATCAAAGCATGCCGTGCCAAGGTCTCGGGCGGCAGGTCAAAGGCGGGGGATTCTTCGGCAAAAGCGGTCTCTAACAGGGCCAAAGCGGTCTGATCGGTCAGCTGGTCGATGATGATTTTGGCAAGGCTCTCGGGCTCGGGGCAGAACCGCAGGCCCGAGCCGCCGCGCTTGCGTCCGAACAACGCCAACGCCTTATGCGCAGCCGCGCTGTCCCATGCGACAAGATGCCCGGCGACATGGCTCGCATCACTGGGCGTAACCCCCGCCACCTGCACCAGCCCGCGCGCCACCAACCGGTTCAAAGCGCCCTGTTCGACCCGGTTCCGCAGCACGTCGCCCAAGGGCCAGACATCGGTGCCGATCCGCTCCAGCAGTGCCAAGTCGCGCGGGACCAGACCTTCGACCTCTTGACCCGGCACGGCCCGCACAAAACGGCCATCATGCTCCCCCACGACACTCCGCCGCATTTGGGCGTCCAATGCTCTATGCACCACCTCGCCCGCCTCCACCGCAAGGAGAGAGATCGGCAGCAGCCGCTTCGGCCCTAGGGTCACGCCCGCGGTCAGACCTTGGGACGTGAAATGCACTTCGCTGTCACCGCCCAAGCCATGGGTCCGCATCGCCACCGCCTCGACCATGGTTCGATAAAGGCCAACCTGCGCACCCGCCGGATCAATCGCCGGGCGTCCGTCGCGCAACAGCGCTACATCGGTCGTCGTCCCGCCGATATCCGACACCAGCGCCGTCTCTGCCCCGGTCAACCAGCGCGCGCCTACGAGCGACGCGGCAGGGCCGCTGAGAATCGTCTCGATCGGGCGCTCGCGGGCCTGGGCGCTCGACATCAAGGCACCGTCGCCGCGCACCACCATCATCGGGGCGTTGATGCCCAAGCTGCGCAATTGATCCTCAGCCCGGCCTATCAGCCGATCGATCATGCCAATCAGCCGCGCGTTCAGCAATGCCGTCAGCGCCCGCTTAGGCCCGTTCAGCTTGGCCGATAGATTGTGAGACGCCGACACCGGACGCCCCGTGACCGCTGCCACCAGTTCCGCGACCCGCTGCTCATGTGCCGGATTGCGCGTGGCGAATTGGCTGGCCACGGCAAAGCCGCTTACATCGACCCTATGCGTCTCTAAAAAGGCGATTAGGGCTGTCTCGTCCAGCGGTGCAACCTCGGCCCCCGCATGGTCGTGCCCACCAGTCAGCAGCAGGCAAGGGTCACCCCGCAGCGCCTCTGACAGCCCATGCACCTCAAGATCAGGAGCGCGAAACCCGACATAGATCAGCGCCACGCGGCCGCCCTGCCCCTCGACCAGCGCGTTGGTCGCCAGCGTGGTGGAGAGCGAAGCCATGGCGATCTGATCCGCCGCCATGCCGGACTGCGCCAGCACCGCGCTGACCGCATTGCCCACGCCAACAGCCAGATCGACGCGGGTCGTCAGCGCTTTGGCCGAGGCGATCACCTCTGTCTCATCGCGGATCAGCACCGCGTCGGTATAGGTGCCGCCCGTGTCCACACCCAATAACACCGCCATGGGCGTGCCTCCTATGCCAACCGTTCTGCCGCCCAACGCGCGGCATCGGCCACGGTGGGGTCAGCATCTTCGGTTAGAGATTGCGCCACCGGGCGCAGCCGCGCCAGCCCGGAATTGCCGATGGCATAGAGCACGTTGCGCACAAAGCGATCCCGCCCGATGCGTTTGATCGGAGAGCCGGAATAGCGCGCGCGGAACGCGGTATCATCCAGCGTCGCCAACTCTGCCAAGTCCGCCGGCTGCACTGCGGGGCCGTGATAGCGCATATCACTGGCCGCCACGGCAAATTTGTTCCACGGGCAAGCGGCAAGGCAATCGTCGCAGCCATAGATCCGGTTGCCCATCTTCTCGCGCAGGTCCAGATCGACCGGCCCTTTGTGTTCGATCGTCAGATAGGAAATGCAGCGCCGCGCGTCGAGTTGATAGGGCGCAGGGAAGGCATCTGTCGGGCAAGCCTCAAGGCAGGCGCGGCATGACCCGCAGTGGTCGACCTCCCGCGCATCGGGGGCGAGATCAAACGTTGTGAAAACAGACCCTAAAAAGGCCCAATTGCCGAATCTCCGGCTGAGAAGATTGGTATGTTTGCCCTGCCAGCCGAGCCCCGCCGCCTGCGCCAGCGCCTTTTCCGGCACCGGGGCGGTATCGACGAAAACCTTCACCTCGGGGTCAGCCGCGCGGGCCTCCTCCATCAGCCAACGCGCCAGCCGTTTCAGCCGTTTCTTGACGATATCGTGGTAGTCACGCCCCTGCGCATAGACTGAGATCGCCCCCTTGTCGGGATGTTCCAATACCGCGCGGGGGTCATGTTCGGGGGTGTAGCTTTCGGCCAGCATGATGACCGACCGCGCCTCGGGCCAGAGTGCTGCGGGATTGCCGCGCCAATGCATCCGATCTTCCATCCAGCCCATCTGCCCGTGAAACCCGGCTTCGACAAAACGGGCGAGCCGTTCGGGCATTTCGGGCACATCATCGGGGCGGCAAATGCGGCAGGCGACAAAGCCTTCCTCAAGCGCCCGAGCCACCACCCGCGCCTTGAGGGCCTCCGGCCCGATCTCGGCGCGGGGGCGGGCAGGCATCAGAAGTCGAGGTTGTTGTAATGCACCGGCGGCGGGAAGCCCGGCAATTGGTCGGCGAGGATCGACCGAAAGGCGGGACGCGATTTGATCTTGGCGTACCAGTCCTTAACCACGTCAGAGCGGTTCCAATCCACGTCTGAGATATAGTCGAGCGACGACAGATGCGCGGCGGCGGCGAAATCGGCCAGCGTCATTACATCGCCCGCCAGCCAGCGGCGGTGGTCCAGCAGCCACGCCATATAGTCGAGGTGATATTTGATCGCCTTGGCCCCGGCCTTCACGTTCTTGCTGTCCGGGTAGCCCTGTTTGGTGACCTTCTTGTTGACCCGCTCGTACAGCAGTTTCGAGGTCACCTCGTCGTGGAATTTGTCGTCGAACCAGCTGACCAGACGGCGCACTTCCAAGCGCTGCACCGGGTCGCTGGGCAGCAATGACGCCTCTGGGCGGGTCTCTTCGATATACTCACAGATCGCGGCGCTTTCCGCCATCATGATCCCGTCCAACCGCAGCACCGGCACCTTGCCCGCCGGATTGCGGCGCAGGAAATCGGGGTCTTGCTCCCAATAGCGCTCCTCGACCAGTTCCACCTCGATCTTCTTCTCCCCAAGGCTAAGCCGCACCTTGCGACAGAAGGGGGACAAGGGAACGTGAAACAAGCGAGCCGTCATATAAAGTCCGTGTGGTTAAAGGGATAGCACTCTTCCATGCCTGCTGGCGGGAGGATTTTCAACTCTCGAAACAAGCGGCACGACCGTCCGCGCGGATGGTCGCCGCCCCGTCCATGATCTGGGCCGTGCGCTTGCGGGTAAAGTCACCGGGCCGGGAGGCGGAACGCTCTTTCGGGTCGGGCAGGATCGCGGCAAGCCGGGCGGCCTGCGTCGGGCTCAGGTCTGCGGCCGCGACGCCAAAGTAATGCGGGGCCGCAGCGCCGACGCCAAAGACACCTTCGTCAAACTCGGCCACATTCAAATAGACCTCGATGATCCGGCGCTTGGGCCAAAGGGTTTCGACCAGCGGAGTCATCCCGGCCTCAAGTGCTTTGCGCAGCCACGAGCGGCCATGCCAAAGATAGACGTTCTTGACCGTTTGCTGGCTGATCGTGGACGCCCCGCGGGCAGAGCCATTTTCAATCGCGGTGCGAATGGCCTGCATGTCAAAGCCCCAGTGGTTGCAAAAATTCGCATCCTCTGCCGCGACAGCCGCGCGGGCCATCACGGGGGCGATCTGCTCAAGCGGCACCCAGTCGCGCTGCACCCCACCCAGACGGCGCGATTCCGAAAGCATGTAGACCCCGGTGGGCGGGTTGACGAAGCGGAACAGCAGCACCAGCAGCACAGCCAAGACAAAGGTCAACGCCAAGGCGCGCACCACCCAGCGGCCCGCGCGTTTCTTCAACGGGGGGCTTGCCTTGCTCGATTTCTTGCCCTTGGGGGCGGTCTTTTTCCGTGTCGCCATGGATCAGCTATAGGCCGTCTGCGGGATTTTGTGAACGGTTCTCGCGCGCGGTGATTTCTTGGGCGAGGTAGGCACCGATCCGGGCGGAGCCACGGGCGGAGGGATGCACGTTGTCCCCGGCAAAAAGCCCGCGGTCCCCCCGGTCGATCACGTCTTCGGAATCGACGAAATGGATCCCCGGGCGGCCTGCAGCGAAAGTGGCGATGCGGGATTCGATTTCGACCAGATCATCGCGGCATCCGGCAAAGGAGCCTGAGCCGGAGCCTGCGTAATAGCCCATCCACATGACCTGCGCCCCGGTCTGGGCACGGAGGCGTTGCAAGAAGGCGGGGATGCTGCCGCTTTGACCGTCCGGTGCGATCAGCGCATTCACCGAGGCCCCGCAGGCCCCGCAGCCGCAATCGGCGCTCAGATCGTTGGCACCGCCATTCACCACCACCCAGTTCCAGCGCCCGCCGGGGAACTGCTGCTGAATGTCAAAGCCAACGGCAGAGGCGATGGTCGAGCCGTTGTCGAACTGCGCGCCGGGCACGGCACGGCTGGTGACGCTGCGGCCCGTTTGGTTGGCAATGACATCGGGAATCGAGCGGCCTCCATTCCACGCCACGATGGAATCGCCCAGCACGAGGATATCGCCCCCGCCACGCGGTGCGGTGTCGGTGCAGGCGCTGAGGCCCGTGACTATCAGCAATACCGCTAGAATTCTTCGCATGATCTGCCTCCCGTGGAGAGGCAGAGGTAGCGCAGACACTTTTAAATACCACCCCAGCCCGGAATCAAGCCGCAGGCGCCGGGCCATCGCCTGCCCGTCCCGGCGGGCTGGCGATTTGGTGAGGCTGGGCGAACCTTCGCGAACACACATCATCGCTGCGCCATAAAGTGGCCCGAAGCGGCGTTTCAATCGCCACCCCACGGACATGCGATGTCCGCCCCGCGCGACCGAAGCCGCGCGGGGGATAACTTACTCCGCTGGAACTGCCGTCTCTTCCACTGACAGCGGCGCGGGCAGATGCACCAGCATCTCCTTCGGGCAGACCTGCAGGAAGTTGTGCTTCTCAGTCTCCCAATGCTGAAGAATATCGGCGGCCTTGCGGCTGTTGGTCTCGGCGACATGACGCTCCAGCAGCCCGTGCAACTGGTCCAACCAATGCTCGACGCTGACCGGGCAGGTCACAATTGTTTCGGCATTCATCAGCTTCGGCGCCAGCCCGTCGGGATCATAGAGATAGGCCATCCCCCCGGTCATCCCGGCGGCAAAGTTCGCGCCGATCTCGCCCAAGATCACCGCCACACCGCCAGTCATATATTCACAACCGTTGCTGCCGCAGCCTTCGATCACCACATGCGCGCCCGAGTTGCGCACCGCGAAACGCTCGCCCGCCCGGCCCGCGGCAAAGAGGTAGCCCGCCGTCGCACCATAAAGCACCGTGTTGCCGATGATCGTATTCTCCGACGCCACCACTGGGCTCGCCATCGAAGGCCGCACCACAATCGTACCGCCCGACAGACCCTTGCCGACATAGTCGTTGGCATCGCCCGAGACTTCGAGCTTCAGCCCCGGTGCCGCGAAGGCGCCGAGCGATTGTCCGGCACTCCCGGTCAGCTTCACCGTCAAGTGGTCCGGCTGCAGGGAATTGCGCATACCGAAGCGTTTCACGATATGGCTCGAAACCCGCGTGCCGACCGTCCGGTGCGTGTTCTGCACGGCGTAGGACAGCTGCATCTTCTCACCATCCTCAAGGAAACGCGCGGCATCCCGGACGATCTGCGCATCAAGCGTATCAAGCACCACCTGACGCGGTTTGTCGCGGTCATAGACGTTCTCATGTGCGCCATCGACGGTGATCAACAGCGGGTTGAGGTCCAGATCATCCAAATGCGCCGAACCTCGGCTGACCTGCGTCAACAGGTCCGCGCGCCCGATCACTTCATCAAGACTGCGTGCCCCGATGCTGGCGAGAATTTCCCGCACCTCTGTGGCGTAGAAGGTGATGAGGTTCACCACTTTGTCCGCATTGCCGGTGAACTTGCCACGCAGAGCTTCGTCCTGTGTGCAAACACCCACGGGGCAAGTATTCGACTGGCACTGGCGGACCATGATGCAGCCCATAGCGATCAGCGCGGCGGTGCCGATGCCATATTCCTCGGCCCCCATCATCGCAGCCATGACGATGTCGCGTCCGGTGCGCAGGCCACCATCGGTGCGCAATGTCACCCGGTCGCGCAGGTTGTTCATCGACAGAACCTGATGCGCCTCGGTGAGGCCCATCTCCCACGGCAGACCCGCATATTTGATCGAGGTCGCAGGCGAGGCCCCGGTGCCACCGTTATGGCCCGAGATCAGGATGATGTCGGCCTTGGCCTTGGCCACCCCCGCAGCAATCGTGCCGACACCGCTCGACGCCACCAGCTTGACCGTCACCTTGCAGCGCGGGTTGATCTGCTTGAGGTCATAGATCAGCTGCGCAAGGTCTTCGATCGAGTAGATGTCGTGGTGCGGCGGGGGCGAGATCAGCGTCACGCCCTTGGTCGAATGCCGCAGCCGCGCGATCAGATCGGTGACCTTCATGCCGGGAAGCTGCCCACCCTCACCGGGCTTGGCACCCTGTGCGACCTTGATCTCCAACTCTTCGCATTGGTTCAGATACTCCGCCGTCACGCCAAAGCGGCCCGAGGCGACCTGTTTGATCTTGGCCGACGGATTGTCGCCGTTGCTTTCTGGCACGAAATGCGCCGGATCTTCGCCGCCCTCGCCGCTGTCAGATTTCGCGCCAATACGGTTCATCGCCACGTTCAGCGTCTTATGCGCCTCTGGGGAAAGCGCGCCCAGCGACATGCCCGGCGTTACGAAACGCTTGCGGATCGAGGTGATGCTCTCCACCTCCTCCAATGGCACCGGCGTGCCCTTGGGCTTGATGTCGAGCAGGTCACGCAGATGGATCGGCGGGTTGCTCTGCATCTTTTTCGAATACTGCTGCCACATCTGATAGGACGCCTTGTTGCAGGCCATTTGCAGCATATGCATGCTGCTCGCCTCCCAAGCGTGTTTTTCGCCCGTCTTGCGCTGCTTGTAGAAACCGCCAATCGGCATCACGACCCCGTCGCCCTGCCAGCCTTTGGCGTGGACCTCTTCGGCCTTGCGCTGAATGCCGACGACACCGATGCCGGAGATACGGCTGGTCATGCCGGGGAAGTACTCGGCACACATGGCGCGCGAAAGGCCCACAGCCTCAAAGTTCAGACCGCCGCGATAAGACGAGATCACGGAAATCCCCATCTTCGCCATGATCTTGAGCAGACCTTGGTCAATCGCCTCACGGTATTTCTGCACCGCCTGCGTCAAGGTCATGTCCAGAAGCCCGCGCTCAATCCGGTCGGCGAGGGAATCTTCGGCCAGATAGGCGTTCACCACGGTCGCGCCGCAGCCCACAAGCACCGCGAAGTAATGCGGGTCGACACATTCCGCCGCACGCACGTTGAGCGAGGTAAAGGTCCGCAGACCCTTGCGCACGAGGTGACTGTGCACCGCGCTGGTCGCAAGGATCATCGGCATCGCGACCCGGTCGGCCCCGCTGTGCTGATCGGTCAGCACCAGATGGCCCGCGCCAGAGCGCACGGCGTCTTCCGCCTCGGCCCGAATCCGCGCCAGACCGGCACTGAGATTGCCGTTGCCCGCCTCAAAGGTGCAGTCGATGGACACGGTATGCACCTTGAACTGCGCCATCAGTTCTTCGAACTGCGCATTGCCGACGAAGGGACTGTCGAGCACGAGGATCTCGGTCTGGGAGCTGTCTTCGTCGAGCACGTTCTTGAGGTTACCGAAGCGCGTCTTGAGGCTCATCACCCGGAATTCGCGCAAGGAATCGATCGGCGGGTTGGTGACTTGGCTAAAGTTTTGACGGAAGAAGTGGCTCAGCGGGCGGTACTGGCCGCTCAAGACCGCCGAGGGCGTGTCATCGCCCATTGAGGCCAGCGTCTCTTTCCCATCCTCGGCCATAGGCGCGAGGATCTGTTCCAACTCTTCGATGGTATAGCCCGCAGCCACCTGACGGCGGCGCAGTTCGGCCCCGTCAAACAGCGGCTTTTCGGTGACGCGGCCAAGGACATCATCCATCTCGGTGATCTTGCCGACCCATTCGCCGAAGGGCTGGTTCGACGCGAGCTTGTTCTTGATCTCGGTATCGTTGAAGAGTTTGCCCTCTTCCATATCGACCGCGATGATCTGCCCGGGGCCAAGCGCGCCTTTGCGCACGACCCGCGCCTCGTCCAGCGGCACCATCCCGGCCTCGGACCCGGCGATCAACATGCCGTCGGAGGTTTCCACATAGCGCATCGGGCGCAGGCCGTTCCGGTCAAGCCCGGCGCAAACCCAGCGGCCATCGGTCATCGCCAATGCGGCGGGGCCGTCCCACGGCTCCATCACGGAGTTGCAGTAGGAATACATGTCGCGCCATGCTTGAGGCAGTTCCACCGCCTGTTTCGACCACGATTCCGGCACCAGCATCGTCTTGGCCATCGGCGCGGAGCGGCCCGCGCGGACCAGCACCTCGAACACGGAATCCAGTGCGGCAGAGTCGCTGGACCCCGAGGCCACGATCGGTTTGATGTCCTCGGCCATGTCGCCAAAGGTAGCAGAGGCCATGCGGATCTCATGGCTCTTCATCCAGTTCATGTTGCCCTTGAGGGTGTTGATCTCACCGTTATGGGCCAACATGCGGAAGGGCTGTGCCAGCCACCACTGCGGGAAGGTGTTGGTGGAGTAACGCTGGTGATAGATCGCGAAGGCGCTGATGAACTTGTCGTCCTTCAGGTCGGGATAGAATTCGGCCACCTGTTCGGCCAGCATCATGCCCTTGTAGATGATGCTGCGGCAGGACATCGAGGCGATGTACATCTGCGGCACCTGCGCGGCGATGGCGGCTTTTTCGATGCGACGGCGGATGACATAAAGCTCACGCTCAAAGGTCTCTTCGTCGACACCTTTGGCGTTGGAAATGAGGATCTGCTCAATCTCGGGCCGGGTCGCGTTGGCCTTTTCGCCCAACACGGAGATGTCCACCGGCACATGCCGCCAGCCGTAGATGTAATAGCCCATGCGGAGCACTTCGGTCTCCACGATGGTCCGGCAGGTTTCTTGCGCGGCAAAGTTGGTGCGCGGCAGGAAGACTTGGCCCACGGCGATCAGCTCGTTCTCGCGCGGGGTGTGGCCGGTGCGGCGGACCTGCTCATAAAAGAAGGGCACAGGGATCTGCACGTGGATGCCCGCGCCATCGCCGGTCATCCCATCTGCGTCAACCGCGCCGCGGTGCCAGATCGCCTTGAGCGCGTTGATCCCGTTCAGCACGACCTCGCGGGTCTTCTCACCGTTGATGTTGACCACAAGGCCCACGCCGCAGGAAGAATGCTCTTCCTCGAAACTATACATGCCCTTATCGGCCATCATCGCGCGTTTGGCTTCTTCGCGGGCCACCCAGGCGTCATCATATTTGGTCATGGCTTGGTTCCTTCCACAAACGCCGCAAATCCTGCTTCGACTTCGGCCTTGGTTTTGATCTCGTGGTCCCCGGCAAAGGCATAGCCGTCGGGCTTCACATCTATGTAAATCTCGGTCTTGAGCGGCAGGCCGCCCGCATTCTCCACCAACCCGGCAGAGAGTGAGTAATAGTCATGCCCCGGCAGCGTGAGGTGATACCAAAGCGTGCTGCCGCAACTGTCGCACCATGCCCGCTCTGCCCAGTCCGAAGAGGCATAGGATTTCACCGGGCCGTCATAGGTCAGGCTGCCCGGTTTTGCGTCGATCTCAAGGAAAGCGCTGCCGGTCCAACGGCGGCACATCTCGCAGTGGCAGGCACCAAGCGCGTCTTTCAACGGCTCAAAGCTGACCGTGACCGCCCCGCAAAGGCAATGACCGCTCAAAAGGCTCATTGCTTGTCCTCCACATGCAGGGCGCGGGCCTCGTAATCGGCTTTGCTCACCCGCTCCAGTTCTCCGGCCAGGGCAAAGTTGCTTGGGGCGCGGTCGGCATAGACCACACGCGCCAGCTTTGCCCCGCCGAAGCCATCGAAGAGCCCCGGAGCCAGTTCCAGCAGCTCCGCGTTCTCTCCTTTGGTATCGGCAAACCAAACCGCCGTGCCGCAGGTCTCGCACCACGCCCGCTCGGCAAAGGAGGATGAGGCATAGGTCCGGATCGGTCCCTTGTGGGAAACCCGCGCGCGTGGCACTTCGATCCCCATCTGGACAGAGCCGCTCCACCGGGTGCAGAGGTCACAATGACAGGCCGAAATCGCAGCCAACGGCCCGGTCACATCCACCGTGACCGCGCCGCACAGACAGTGGCCGTGGTGAGCTTCCCCCCCCATGGCGTTGTCCGCTTTGATGGCTGCACCAGCACTCATTTCATTCCGCAGCGATGCGCTGCGCCCCGTTGAAATCATCAAGGATCGCCTGCGCGCAGTCGCGGCCATCCTTGATGGCCCAGACCACAAGGCTCGCCCCGCGCACGATGTCGCCCACGGCATAGACGCCATCAAGCGCCGTCGCCCCGGTGACGTAATCGGCTTTGATCGTGCCCCAGCGGTTCACCGGCAGGTCCGGCTCGTTCCAAAGGGTCGGCAGGTCTTCGGGTTCAAAGCCCAGAGCCATGATGACCAGATCGGCCTCTTCGACGTAATCCGCACCTTCGATGACCTCGGGCGCCTGACGGCCAGTGACATCCGGCGCGCCAAGGCGCATTTTCTGAACCATGACGCCGGTCACCGGATCGCCGACAAAGCCCTTGGGTGCGCTGAGCCATTCAAAGATCACGCCTTCTTCCTCGGCGTTTTGTACTTCGCGTTGGCTGCCCGGCATATTGGCCCGGTCCCGACGGTAGAGGCATTTCACGCTCTCCGCGCCTTGGCGGATCGAGGTGCGCACGCAGTCCATCGCGGTGTCGCCACCGCCGATCACGACGACTTTCTTACCCGCAGCATTCAGACGGCCATTTTCGAATTCATCGACCGAGTCGCCAAAGCTTTTGCGGTTGGAGGCGGTGAGGAAGTCAATCGCCCGCTCCACACCGAACCCGCCCACGCCGGGGGCTTCGATCTCGCGCGTTTTGTAAACGCCGGTGGCAATGATCACCGCGTCATGTTTGCCCCGGATCGCGCCAAAGCTAAGGTCGACGCCCACATCGCAGTTCAATTCAAAGGTCACGCCACCTTCGGCGAGCTGTGCATTGCGGCGCTCGACCACGTCTTTCTCCAGCTTGAAGCCGGGGATGCCATAGGTCAGCAACCCGCCCGCACGGTCGTAGCGGTCATAGATGGTGACCTGCACCCCCGCGCGGCGCAGCATGTCCGCCGCTGCCAGACCGCCGGGGCCGGCACCGATGATGCCAACGCTTTCAGCGCGCTCTTCGCGTGGGGCGGCGGGTTTGACCCAGCCCTGCTCCCATGCGGTGTCGGTTATGTATTTCTCGATCGAGCCGATGGTGACGGTGCCATGGCCCGACTGCTCGATCACGCAGTTGCCTTCGCACAGGCGGTCCTGCGGGCAGATGCGGCCACAGATCTCGGGGAAGGTATTGGTCGCCTGACTGATCTCATAGGCCTCTTGCAGACGCCCTTCCGCAGTCAGGCGAAGCCAGTCGGGGATGTTGTTGTGCAAAGGGCAATGGGTCTGGCAGTAGGGCACGCCGCATTGGCTGCACCGGCTGGACTGTTCAGCCGCTTTGGCATCTGCATATTCGGCATAAATCTCGTCGAAATCCGTCCGGCGCAAATCGGGCGGGCGCTTTTCGGGCATATCCCGCGCAACGTCTGTAAATTTCAGCATGACCTGCTTCGCCATATACCCGCTCCTTCGACAAATTCCGTCAGAAGGCTCGTATACGAGAGCGCCCAAGTAAATAAAAGACAGCAGTGCTGACCTATTTACCTCTTTCCGGGCAAATGGATCGCCCCCAGGTCATTTTTATGCATCATTTAAGGTCCGATACGGACCTAAGCGTCAAAACCCTGCCCAAAGCGCAATGATCACGACACCACCTACAAGGATTCGCCACCACCCAAAAAGCGCATAGCCATAGCGGCTGATGTAATCGAGCACCCAACGCACTACGAAGACGGCAGAGATAAAGGCCATGACAAAGCCCACAGCAATCTCGCCCATGGCAGAGGCATCCAGCACATCGCGGTTCTTGTAGATGTCATAGGCAAAGGCGCCCGCCATCGTCGGCATCGACAAAAAGAACGAGAATTCCGCCGCGGCGCGTTTGCTGGCCCCCAGCAACAGGGCGCCAACGATCGTCGCGCCCGACCGCGAGGTGCCCGGCACCATGGCAAGGCATTGGATGACGCCGATCTTGAACGCCATGGAAAGCGGGAATTTGGTCGCGTCGGAATGGGTCGGCGCAGGTGCGATGCGATCCACGATCAGCAGCACCACCCCGCCCAGCACCAACATGATGGCGATCAGCAGAGGTGTTTCGAACAGGACCGTCTTGATGAAATCATGGGCCAAGACGCCGATGAACACCGCAGGCAGAAAGGCCAGAAGCACCGACCAGATGAACCGCCGTGCCTGCGGATCATGCGGCGCGGCGGAGAATACCGCCCAAAGCCGTGCGGAATAAACTGTCAGGATCGCCAGCACCGCGCCCAATTGGATCACGACCTCAAAGGTCCGCCCGGCGCTCTCAAAGCCCAAGAAGTGACCGGCCAACAGAAGATGCCCGGTCGAAGATACGGGGATGAACTCTGTCAGCCCCTCCAGCAAACCCAGAAAGGCGGCGATCAGAGTGGTTGACTGTTCCATTATCCCTGCCGCAGGTTACGTGCCGATGCTTTGATGGCGTCATACTGCCCCGAGGGTCGGAACCGCCAGAGATAGTCGGGCAGCACCGCGTCCATCGCGGTGGGGGTGATGCCAAGCTCGGTAAAGCCGCGCGCCCCTTCTGCCACAACGTTGTCATTGCGCAGGTTTTTGACCTGATCGCGGGTCAGCATCTTGTTGGTGAAAAGACCAAAGGTCGCGGCCTGCACCATGTCGAACCCAAAGGCGACGATCTTGGCTAAGAACCACGGCATGTTGAGCACCAAACGCCGACGGTGAATCACCTCAAGCATACGCTGCATCAGGCCGCGGAAAGTATCCACATCAGGGCCACCAAGCTCATAGACACCCGCGGGGGCCTGCCCCTCCAGAGCCTTTTCGGCCGCTTTGGCAACGTCATCGACAAAGACCGGCTGGAACCGGGTAGAGGCACCGGCGACCGGTAGGATCGGGCCGGTGCGGGTCATGCCCGCAAAGCGGTTAAAGAACTCATCCTCGGGGCCAAACATGATCGAGGGGCGCAGAATCACGGCCTCAGGCATATGTTTGAGAATGGCGGCCTCGCCCTCGCCCTTGGTGCGGGCATAGTCGCTCTCGGCCTCCATGTCCGCGCCGATGGCAGAGACATGCACGAAACGACCAACTCCTTCGGTTGCGGCCATATGGGCGATACGCTCCGCCCCTTCGGACTGCACCGCGTCAAAGCTGTTCTTGCCGGTTTCGACCAGAATGCCCACGCAGTTCACGACCGCGTCCGCCCCACGCAGGGCGTCGCGCACGGAGCCATCGTTGCGAATGTTGCACAAAACAGGTTCGACTTGGCCAACCACACCATAGGTCCGCACAAAGAGCGCTTCGTTGGGGTGGCGCACCGCCACCCGTACCCGCCAACCAGCTCTGGCCATGCGATACGCGATATAGCGTCCGACAAACCCCGAACCGCCATAAATCGTGACCAGCTTAGACATTCTGCCGCTCCTGTAGATAAATTCTCTGACAGGATGTACCCGTGCGCCGCCGCTGTCACAAGGCCAAACCCCCGGTTGTAGCGATCCTCGCGCAGGATTTTCTAGATTTCGCTCAAATTGCGATTGACAGTCACCCGGCTGAGCCTTAGAGCACCCCACACGATACGTGCCCAGGT
The DNA here is from genome assembly GCF_034377145.1 of Sulfitobacter sp. OXR-159. NCBI lineage: Bacteria > Pseudomonadati > Pseudomonadota > Alphaproteobacteria > Rhodobacterales > Roseobacteraceae > Sulfitobacter > Sulfitobacter sp. OXR-159. Next base: position 217,675 of record NZ_CP139707.1, on the reverse strand, counting down.
GGCGGAATGGTAGACGCGCTAGCTTCAGGTGCTAGTACTGGCAACGGTGTGGAGGTTCGAGTCCTCTCCTGGGCACCAATATTCCCCGACAGATGATTGACTGTAGATCAGGTCTTAACCGACCCCGACGCTACGCGCCCCGCAACGGGGCGTTATGCCGCCCAGTCTGCGTGCAGACGCACCCGCTATTGAACCGCAACGCCTGCGTTTTTCAGACATAACTGCAGCCGCCTTCCAAGCTCTGACAGGCTAAAAGGCTTTTTCAAACAGTCGCTTGCCCCTGCTGCCAAAGCGCGGCGCAGCAGATCCGCGTCTTTTCGGGTTGAGATCATGACGACCGGAACGCCGTGGTAGAATGGCAGACCTCTGACATGGCTACAAAACTCAAGCCCGTCCATCGCGGGCATCATGAAATCCGTGATGATCACATCTGTCGCGATCCGTTCCTTCGCGAGCGCGGCCAAGGCTTGGGCGGGGCATCCATAATCCGCCACGCATGAAAATCCGACTTCGGCGAGGGACGCCTGAATGAACTGCCGCGCAATCTCTGAATCGTCTATAACGATAGCATTCCAGTTCATTTCACCGCACCTTACCTTCTAAACAACGCCCCGGGGGCCACCGTAGCGGCGTGGCACTTAATATCGTGTGAATGCTTAAATGCGTTTGCCGACAAACAGCGCCGTGTCGGAGCGGATGCAGGCGATCTCACCCTTTTGCCAGACAAGCTCCCCCTGCGCGGTCGCGTATTTGCCCATGCTGACGCAGGCGGTGATCGGGGTGATCTCTGTGACGTTTTGGGCGGCATCGAAACTGTGGCTGAACTGAATGGACATGGCTTGTGCTCCTGAGTTGACGTTTATCAACCTTCACACATGTCGCCGCTCAATGCCTGCTGGCGTCAGGATAACGGCCCTATTCTTAGGTATATGCCACGTCACTTTCAGACTACGAAAAGCGCCCCGTCAGCGACGGTTCAGCAGCTTTTGGTACTTTGGCACGAACAGATCCGCGCCTTTCACCTTTTTCGTTATCCAATCGCCTGCTGTGAACAGCATCAAAAAGCTATTGCCGCGCTCCGGCCCCAAGGGCAGCACGATCGGCGCCTCCGTACCCCACGGGCGGTAGGTTTTCATATCCGCCAGTTTGCGGCCCGTGATCAGCCCGGTGAGGGTCTTTTTCAACCAAGGCAATTGCCGGCTGACCGCGACGATGGTCATGTTGTCACCGGGGTCCGCCACGTCCCCGGCGGCAAAGACGTTGGGCAGGGACGAGGGGCGCAGATGGCCATCGGTCTTGATCCGCTCTGCGGCGGTGACCTCTGCGCCGGGAAGGTTCTTCAGCAGGTCAGAACAGGCGCGCGCCCCCAACACGGGAAAGATCAGATCGAATGCGCGTTCAGGTCCTCCTTCGAGGGTCACACTGCCCGCATGCGGCTCTGTCATAGAGGTAAGCCCTTCGACCTTTTTGCCGAGGATAAGCTCCACCCCGCTGGCCTTTAACTTCTTGCTCAGCGAAGCCCCAAGGCTGTCCGGCTTGGCCGCAAAGAGCTTGTCGTCCATGGTGATCACGGTGATCTTTTTGTCGGGCATGGCCTCGGCAATCTCGCCCGCAAGCTCAACCCCCACAGCCCCGGCGCCGATGATGCCGACGGTCTTGGCCGCCTGTAGCTTTTCATGCGCGGCTCGGCTCGCGGCCCGCAACCCGTCGATGTCTGCGCCTTTGGGCTTGAAGGGCGCGGCATAGTTTGAGCCGGTCGCGACAACGATGTAATCTGCGTCGACCCGCGCGCCGCTATCAAGGGTCACACCCTCCCCGTCCACACCCGTCGCCCGCGCCGCAACGACACGGCCGCGTTTCAGCAAGCGGTCATAGGGGATCAGCGAGTCTTCGACCAAACTGGGCTGCACCACGGCGCGGATCATCGCAGAGGCATGCACAAAATGGCTGCGCGGTTCGATCAATGTGACATCGGCAATGTCGTCCATCGCCTTGGCCAGATCTGCCCCCAGATACCCGCCCCCTACGATTGCGATACGTTTGCCCATCGGTGCTGTCTCCATGTGGTCATCCCAGTCTGCCGGACAATCTTGCCCATGCGGTTGGCTATCCACATAGGCGCGGGGTCATAAATTTCCCGCCCGGGATGCCAAAACCTGCCGACTGTGCCGCCAAAGTGGTCACATGCTCACCCGATAAGCGCCTTAAGGGGGGCCGATTCTCTTAAACGATACAACATATTGTTTAGAATCATCGCACCTGTTTAACTCCCCCCAGCGACAGGGAGAGCCGCGGCACAATGAAAGACACCAAAGCAGAGACTTTTCTGCGTTTTGACAACGTCAAGAAGAGCTACGATCAGGAAAACCTCGTCGTCAAAGGCTTCGACATGGATGTGCAGGAGGGGGAGTTCATCACCCTTCTTGGCCCCTCCGGGTCGGGCAAAACCACCGTTCTGATGATGTTGGCGGGGTTTGAAAGCGTCACCTCGGGCGATATCGCGATCAATGGCCGGTCGATCAACAAGACCGCGCCGAACAAGCGCAATATCGGCATGGTGTTCCAAAACTACGCGCTGTTCCCGCATATGACGGTGGCCGAAAACCTCGCCTATCCGCTCAGCGTTCGCAAAATGTCCAAGGCGGATATCAAAGAGCGCGTGGCCGAGTATCTCGCATTGGTCGAACTTTCGGCCTTTGGCGACCGCCGCCCCGGTCAGCTTTCCGGCGGCCAACGGCAGCGTGTGGCGCTGGCCCGCGCGATGATCTTTCAGCCGACGCTGATCCTGATGGACGAACCCTTGGGTGCGCTCGACAAGAACCTCCGCGAACAGATGCAGTTCGAGATCACCCGCCTGCACAAGCAGATCGGCTTTACCGTGATCTACGTGACCCACGACCAGACCGAGGCACTTTCGATGTCGGACCGGATCGCGGTCTTCAACGATGGCGTCGTGCAGCAATGCGCCCCACCGGCGGAACTGTATGAGCGCCCGGTCAATGCCTTCGTGGCCGAGTTCATTGGTGAGAATAACTTTGTGCAGGGCAAGGTCAGCAAGATCGATGGCGACCTTGCCAAGGTCGAGACAGACACCGGCACCATCACCACGCAAACTTCCGAAGGGCTGACCGAAGGCGCGCAATGCCGCGTCTCCATCCGGCCCGAGAAACTGTTCATTCACCCCACGACCCACGCCCATGACAACGCGCTGACGGCGACCTTTGTCACGCGCATCTATGTGGGCGATTTCATCCGCTATTATTTCCGCCTACCCGACGGCACCGACATTATCGTCAAAGTGCTCAACGACCTGTCCGCGCCAGAATTCGAAGACGGCGCGACGGCGCAGCTGTTGTCCCTGACGAAAGATTGCATCGCCTTTGCCAATTAAGGGCGACCGGGGGCAAACCGGGGCCCCGCAAAAGACCTGGACACAACAAGGAGAGACCCGATGAAGAAACATCTGACGTATCTGGCCACGACGGCGCTGCTTGCCAGCCCTGCTCTGGCCCAGGATCTGACAGTGACATCTTTTGGCGGCGCCTATGGCGCGGCACAGATGGAGCACATGATTGAACCCTACATGAAGGAATCCGGCACCAACGTCCTGTTCGAGGACTACGGCGGCGGCGTTGCTGAGATGAAGGCGCAGGTCGAAGCGGGCAACATCCTGTGGGATGTCGTCGACATCGAAGTGATCGACCTCGAACGCGCTTGCGCCGAAGGTTATCTGGAAGTGATCGACCAATCGGTTCTGCCCGATGGCGATGATGGCACCCCGGCGGCGGATGACTTCATCGAAGACGCGCTAGCCAATGAGTGTGGCGTCGGCAATATCGTTTGGTCCGTCGTCTTTGCGGTGAACACCGAAAACGGCGAAGGCCCGAAAACCATCGAAGACTTCTTTGACACCGAGAAGTTCCCCGGCAAACGTGGTCTGCGCAAGCGCCCCCAAGTGAACATGGAATGGGCGCTGCTGGCCGATGGCGTTGCCCCCGAAGAAGTCTATGAAGTGCTCGCCACCGAAGAGGGCCAAGCCCAAGCCTTCGCCAAGCTCGACACCATCAAGGACGAGATCACTTGGTATGACAGCTGGTCTCAGGCCCCCGTCCTGCTGAACGACGGCGGTGCCACCATGGTGCAATCCGCCAACGGTCGTATCTTTGCCGCAATCAAGGACGATGGCGCCCCCTTCGAGATCGTCTGGGACAGCCACATCTATGACCTCGACGTTTGGGCGATCATGAAAGGCACCGAGAAGAAAGAAGAGGCGATGGAGTTCATCAAGTTCGCCACAGGCACCGTGCCGCTCTCGGGGATGCAGGACGTGGCCTACGGCCCGACCCGCGCCTCTGCTCAGGCGCTGCTGCCCGAAGAGGTCAAGAAAGACCTGCCCACCGCGCACCTTGATGAGGGCGTGAAGGCCGATGGTATCTTCTGGGCCGACTATGGTGAGACGTTGGGCGAGAAGTTCAACGAATGGCTGCTGCAATAAGCACCCTGCCCCGCGCCTGACCGGGCGCGGGGCAACCAACCCCTATAGAAGAGTAAACGCGTGTCCAGCCTCAGTTCCCAAGACGCCGCCAACGCCCGTCGCCAAATGCGCAGACGCCGCCTGCAGGCGTTTTTGTTCGTGGTGCCGCTGCTGGTCTTTATCCTTTTTGCCTTTGTGGCCCCGATCACCACGATGCTGTTTCGCAGTGTCTATAACCCGACGGTCGCCGAACTGGTGCCTGAGACGCTGACCATGCTGGAAGACTGGGAGGGTGAGACCCTGCCCGATCCGGCTGTGGTGACGCAAATGGCCATCGACATGAAGCGCATGGCGGGCAACCGCACCTCCGGCAAATTCGCCGATGAGATCAACCGCGCCCTGCCGGGCATGTCGAGCGTGATCAAATCCACCGCCCGCGGTCTGCGCCGTGCCGATGATGCGGAACTCGCCGCCAACGGGGCCGAGATGCTGCTGGCCGAGAATGACCGCTGGGCCAAACCCGCCACATGGCGCGCGATCCGCAGTGCCGGGCAGGCCTACACCTCAAGCTATTACCTTACCGCCGTCGATCTGGAGTACGACGCCGAGGGCGAAATCGTCATGCGCGACACGCAGATCTACAAACAGCTCTATACCAAGACGCTGAAGATGGCGCTGATCATCACCGGGCTGACCATGTTGCTCGGCTATCCGCTGGCCTTCTACATGTCCCAAGCCTCTCCGGCGATGGCGAATTTTCTGATGGTCTTTGTGCTGCTGCCCTTCTGGACCTCGCTTCTGGTGCGCACGACCGCTTGGATCGCGCTGCTGCAAGCGGGCGGCGTGGTGAACTCTACGCTGATTTGGGCGGGGCTGATCAATGAGCCGATTGAACTGCTCTACAATGAGTTCTCCACCATCCTTGCCATGACCCATATCCTGCTGCCCTTCATGGTGCTGCCGCTCTACGCGGTGATGCGCGGGATCGACGCGAGCTTCATGCGCGCCGCGATTTCGATGGGCTCGAACCCCATCGGCGCGTGGTACAAAATCTACCTGCCGATGAGCCTGCCGGGCTTGTCTGCCGGGGCGCTCTTGGTCTTCATCATCTCGGTTGGCTACTACATCACGCCTGCGCTGGTGGGAGGCACCGATGGTCAGATGATCTCCAACATCATCGCCTTCCACATGCAGGTCTCGAACAACTGGGAACTGGCGGCGGCGCTTGGCTCGCTCCTCTTGATCCTGATCCTCGTTCTCTACTGGCTGTTCGACCGTTTCGTCGGCACCGACAACCTCAAGCTGGGATGACGTCATGAGCCAACTGCCCGACTATTACACGATCTGGCACAAGGCGGGGCACTATGGCCTGCGCATCATGGCGGGGCTTGTGCTGGTCTTCCTGATGCTGCCGATCCTCGTGATCATGCCGCTGTCGTTCAATGCCGAGCCCTTCTTTACCTTTACCCAAGGCATGCTGTCGCTCGACCCCGACGCCTATTCAACGCGCTGGTATCAGGAGATCGTCGATGACCAGAAATGGCGCATCGCGATCCGCAACTCCTTCCTCGTCGGCATCGCTGCGGCAAGCATCGCTACGGTGCTGGGGACACTGGCCGCCGTCGGCCTCGCCTCGCCTTGGATGCCGTTCAAACGGATCATTACCGCACTGTTGCTGTCGCCGATGATCGTGCCGTTGATCATCATCGCGGCGGGCATGTTCTTTTTCTACACGCAGTTCAATCTGGTCGGCACCTTCACCGGGCTGATCATCGCCCATGCGGCGCTTGGCGTGCCCTTTGTCATCATCACCGTCACCGCCACGCTCAGCGGTTTTGACCGCTCGCTCTTCGTGGCGGGGCTGAGCCTTGGGGCCTCTCCGATCAAGGTGTTCTGGGACGTGGTGATACCGCTCATTCGCCCCGGCGTGATCTCGGGCGGGCTCTTCGCCTTTGTCACATCCTTTGACGAGGTGGTGCTGGTGCTCTTCCTCGCAGGCCCCGAACAGCGCACGATTCCGCGGCAGATGTTCTCGGGTCTGCGCGAGCAGATCAACCCGACGATTCTGGCGGTGGCAACGCTGCTGGTGGTGCTCTCGGCGACGATGCTTTTCGTGCTGGAAGCCCTGCGCCGACGCTCGGCGCGGCTGCGCGGGCAGGAATAGGCGAACCGCTTTCACGGCACCAAACACCTGATCCACAACCATATTCGGGGAGGGTGAGTGGTGAGCCGTGATGGGTTCGAACCATCGACCTACTGATTAAAAGTCAGTTGCTCTACCAACTGAGCTAACGGCCCACTAGGCGGGTAACTAGAAATTACGGGCGGCAGGGTCAAGCCCTTAATTACGAAAATAATGCGAGATGCTGGATTAGTTTTCATGCCGGGGTTATATGCCCCGAATGTACAGCGATCAGACCCCCGGATTGCCCTTCATGAAAATGCATGGGCTAGGCAATGACTTCGTCGTGTTTGACGCACGCGCGGAGGCAATCGACGTGACCCCGGCGATGGCGCAGGCCATCGGGCACCGGCAATTTGGCGTAGGATTCGATCAGCTTGCGGTGATTACACAAGGCGCGGGCGACGCGCATCTGACGTTTTACAACAGTGACGGCTCCCTCTCCGCCGCCTGCGGCAACGCCACCCGCTGCATCGCGCGCTATCTGATGGACGAGTCGGGCCGCGATTCGCTGCATTTGACCACCGCGCGGGGCGACTTGGTGGCGAAGGACGCCGGGGGCGGCTTGACCTCCGTCAACATGGGCCACCCGCAGTTGAGTTGGGACGAGGTGCCGCTGGCGCGCGAAATGGACACGCTGCACCTGCCGATTGACGGCGACCCCGTCGCCACCGGCATGGGCAACCCGCATTGCACCTTTTTCGTCGATGATGCCGAGGCGGTGGACCTATCCGATCTCGGCCCCCGCGCCGAGCATGACCCGCTTTATCCTGAGCGGACCAATGTGCAAGTCGCGCAGATCGTCGGGCCGGATCACATCCGCATGCGCGTTTGGGAGCGGGGCGTGGGCGTGACGCTGGCCTCGGGCTCGTCCTCCTGCGCCACCGCCGTGGCCGCCGCGCGCCGGGGCCTCACGGGCCGTGCCGTGCGTATCGACCTCGACGGCGGCACGCTGCACATCGATTGGCGCGAGGATGGCGTCTGGATGACGGGGCCGACCGCCCATGTCTTTTCCGGCACCTTCACCCCCGACTTTCTGGAGAGCCTGACATGAGCGCCCCGATCTTCAGCACCATGGGCTGTCGTCTCAACGCCTATGAGACCGAGGCGATGAAGGAACTGGCCGAACAGGCCGGGTTGCAAGACGCCGTGGTGGTCAACACCTGCGCCGTCACCGCCGAGGCTGTGCGCAAAGCCCGCCAAGATATCCGCAAGCTGCGCAAGGCGCACCCCGATGCGCGGCTGATCGTCACCGGCTGCGCCGCACAGACCGAGCCCGAGACCTTTAACGCCATGCCCGAGGTCGACGCCGTGATCGGCAACACCGAAAAGATGCAGGGTGCGACATGGCAGGGCATGGCCGCCGATTTCATCGGCGAGACCGAGACCGTGCAGGTCGACGACATCATGTCTGTCACTGAAACAGCAGGCCATTTGATCGACGGGTTCGGCACCCGGAGCCGCGCCTATGTGCAGGTGCAAAACGGCTGCGACCATCGCTGCACCTTCTGCATCATTCCTTACGGTCGCGGCAATTCCCGCTCGGTCCCCGCAGGGGTCGTGGTGGATCAGATCAAGCGGTTGGTCGACAAGGGCTTTAACGAGGTGGTGCTGACCGGGGTCGATCTGACATCATGGGGGGCCGATCTGCCTGCCACGCCAAAGCTCGGCGATCTGGTGATGCGAATCTTGCGTCTGGTGCCCGATCTGCCGCGATTGCGGATTTCCTCGATCGATTCGATTGAGGTGGATGAAAGCCTGATGCAGGCCATCGCGACGGAGCCACGCCTGATGCCGCATCTGCACCTGTCGTTGCAGCATGGCGACGACATGATCCTCAAGCGCATGAAACGCCGCCACCTGCGCGACGACGCGATCCGTTTCGCCCAAGAGGCCCGCGCCTTGCGGCCCGACATGACCTTTGGTGCCGACATCATCGCCGGTTTCCCGACCGAGACCGAAGCGATGTTCGAAAACTCGATGAAACTGGTCGAGGAATGTGACCTGACATGGCTGCATGTCTTCCCCTATTCCGCCCGCCCCGGCACCCCCGCGGCGCGGATGCCCGCGGTGAACGGTGCTGCGATTAAAACCCGCGCGGCGCGGCTGCGCGCGGCGGGAGAGCGGCAAGTGCAGCGGCATCTGGAGGCGCAGGTGGGGCAAACGCATGATGTGCTGATGGAGAACCCTCACATGGGGCGCACGGCGCAGTTCACCGAGGTGAGTTTTGCCGCGCCACAGGTCGAGGGCGACATCGTGCGGGCCGAGATCACCGGAATTTCAGGCGCGCAGCTGACCGCCTAGCGCGAAGGGCATCGCCCTCCCTGGGGGGCGATGGAACGAGGCTGTGGTCGGAACGGCTACCGTACTCGAAACGACTCCGCATCATGAAACCTCGCCAAATCGCCCTCCGGGGGGAGGGAGGGCGATGCCCGGTGTGCCACCGGGCGGACCCTGTTGAGAGGTTTTAGGCCAAATGGCCGCCACCATTACGCATGGCCAAAAAAAAGGGCGCCGGTTTCCCGACGCCCTTCTCATTTCCAAAAGCCGTGGCCCGATCAGTCGTCCTTGCGACGGTTCTTGACCGGCGCCCAGAGCTTTTTGTTGGTCAGGTACAGCAGCACCGACAACAGACCCAACAGCACGACCCCAGCAAAGCCAGCCTGCTTGCGTGCGCCCAGCTTCGGCTCGGCGGTCCACATCAGGAAGGCAGAGACATCTTCGGCCATGTGCTGCACGTCGTTGGCATGGTCATCCGCGAACTCGACCAGCTCATCCGACAACGGGGGCGCCATGGCGATCCAGCCGCCCGGGAAGACAGTGTTCTCATAAAGAACCGTGCCCGCTTGCTCTTTCTCTTCGCCGGTGTAGCCGGCCAGAAGTGCGGTGATATACTCCGGCCCGCCGATCCCTTTGAGGAACTGGTTGATGCCCAAACCGTAGGGGCCGTGGAACGCGGCGCGTTTCTTGGCCATCAGCGAGAGGTCAGGTGCGTTCGGCAGGTTGGACCCGGGGAAGTGGTCAACCGGGGTGCCGGGGCGGGTGTCGTCCAGCTCGGCGTCATAGACGTCATAGCCTTTTGCGTATTCGATCACCTGCTCTTCGGGCATGTTCGGACCGGTTTCGTCCGACAATGTCCGCATCGCGACATACTCCAGACCGTGGCAGGCCGCGCAAACCTCGGTGTAGATCTGCAGACCGCGCTGGAGCTGGTTTACGTCGTAACCGCCGAACGGACCATCGAAAGAGAAATCGATGTTGTCGATATGCGGTGTGGCGTGGGAATCGTCACCCTGATCGTCGTCACCGGCGTGATCTTCAGCGGCAGTTTCCTCGCCGTGGTCTTCCGCTTCCATGACACCCACGTTGGGGTCATCACTATGCGCCTGACCGGCAACATCGTCTTCGGCGATCACTTCGTTTTCAGCGTTTTCCTCGGCTGTCGATTGCGCTTCGTCCGTGGCTCCGACTTCCTCGGCAGGCGCTTCTTCGGCGTCTTCGGCAGAAACCTCTTCGGGCGCTTCCTCGGTGGCAGCATCCTCAGTGGCGGTTTCTTCGGCCGGGGCCTCTTCCGCTACTGGTGCTTCCTCGGCAGGCGCCGTTTCAGCCGGAGCTTCTTCGGTTGTCGCCTCTTCAGCTGGTGCGTCTTCAACCGGAGCCTCGGCAGCAGGTGCCTCTTCGGTTGCGGTGTCCTCAGCAGGGGCTGCCTCAACCGCGGGTTCCTCTGCCGGGGCCGCGTCGACCTCGGGTTCGGCTGCGGTGGTGTCAGCTTCGGCAGGTGCCTCTTCCGCCGCTGGCGCTTCAGCAGGCGCGGTTTCGGCTTCGGCCTCCGGCGTTTCCGCCGGAGTTGTTAGCAGTTCTTCTTCTGTCGCTGTGTCCTGCGCCAGCACCGCCGTCCCCGGCAGGGCAAGGCCCAGAGTTACCACGGCAGAAAGGAGGTTGGTCTTCATCATGGTCATGATCCTTATTCCGCCGGGTTCACAAGCGTCTTGGTGCCGCCTGCCTTCGGCGCGTAATGCGCGTCAAAGTCGGCTTCGATGGTTTCAGGCTGCGCCAGCGGCTTCTCGATCACGCCCAAGAGGGGCAGGATCACGAGGAAGTAGGCGAACCAATAGGCCGAAGCGATCAGTGAGAAGCTCGCATAGGGCTCTTCTGCGGGCATCGCACCCAGCCACATCAGGGCGAAGAAGTCGATCACCAGCAGAGCGAACCACCATTTGAACATCGGACGATACCGGCCCGAACGTACAGAGGATGTGTCCAGCCATGGCACCAGCGCCATCACGGCAATCGCACCGAACATCGCCAGCACGCCGAAGAACTTGGCGTCGATGATGCCACCGGTCACGAAGGACGCGATCTGCACAACCCAAACCTCAGAGGTGAAGGCCCGCAGGATCGCGTAGAAGGGCAGGAAGTACCATTCCGGCACGATGTGTGCAGGCGTCGCCAGAGCGTTGGCTTCGATGTAGTTGTCCGGGTGGCCCAGATAGTTCGGCATGAAGCCAACAACCGCGAAGAACAGCGTCAGGATCACGGCCAGCGCGAACAAGTCCTTGATCACGAAGTAGGGCCAGAACGGCAGCGTGTCTTTCTTGGCGTCTTCCTTCGAGGTGCGGCGCACTTCGACCCCGGTGGGGTTGTTGTTGCCGGTTGTGTGGAAGGCCCAGATGTGGAGAACCACAAGGCCCGCAATTACGAAGGGCAGCAGATAGTGCAACGAGAAGAAGCGGTTCAGCGTCGCGTTATCAACGGCAGGTCCACCCAGCAGGAATGTCTGCAGTGTTTCACCGACGAAGGGCACCGCGCCAAAGAGGCCGGTAATCACGGTCGCGCCCCAGAAGGACATCTGACCCCAAGGCAGAACATAGCCCATAAAGCCGGTGGCCATCATCAGCAGATAGATCAACATGCCGATGATCCATGTGATCTCACGCGGGGCTTTATAGGAGCCATAGTAGAGACCACGGAAAATATGCGCATAGACCGCGATAAAGAACAGCGACGCGCCGTTCATATGCAGATAGCGGATCATATAGCCGCCGTTCACGTTGCGCATGATGTGCTCAACCGACGAGAAGGCCAGATCGACATGCGGCGTGTAGTGCATCACCAGAACGATGCCGGTGATGATCTGCAGTGCCAGACAGAAAGTCAGCACGATGCCCCAGATCCACATCCAGTTCAGGTTCTTGGGCGTGGGGATCATCAATGTGTCGTACAAAAGGCCAACGATGGGAAGGCGGCGGTGCAGCCACTTTTCGCCGTTCGAATTCGGCTCGTAATGGTCGTGAGGAATTCCAGACATCTTTCTTCCGCTCCCTTAACCCAGTTTAATCGTGGACTCGTCCACGAATTCGGCGACAGGCACCGACAAGTTGCGTGGGGCCGGCCCCTTACGGATGCGGCCTGCGGTATCATAGTGCGACCCGTGGCAGGGGCAGAACCAGCCGCCAAAGTCACCCGCATCACCCAAAGGCACACAGCCAAGGTGCGTACAAACGCCCATCTGAACCAGCCATTCGCCAGTTTCATCCAGCGCGCGGTTCTCATCCGTGGCAGGCACGTCGCCACCAAGATTCTCGTTCTGCGCGATCGGATCGGGCAGCGTCGATACATCGACGGCTTTCGCCTCTTCGATCTCGGCTTCGGTGCGGCGGCGAATGAACACCGGCTTGCCCAGCCATTTCACGGTCAGCTGCGTCCCGACTTCAACGCCAGACACATCCACACGAATGGACGACAGCGCCTTTACGTCGGCAGAGGGGTTCATCTGGTTGACCAGCGGCCAGACGGCGGCACCAACGGCGACGGCACCTGTACCGGCTGTCGCGTAATACAGGAAATCCCTCCGGGTGCCTGCGTGTTCTTCTGCTTGGGACACGGGTTTACTCCAATTCTTGGCCAAATCTGGCCGTCAGACATAGGGGTGGCGTCACCTTGCCACCTGACTTCTCGCCGCTATCTACCGGGATGGACCGCGCCCGTCCAGATGTCAAAGCCGCGCATCTGGGATCAACCGCGCCACAACGCGGCAAAAATACCGCGATTGTGGCAATATCATTACGGCCCGATTACTGCGGCGGCGCGGTATGGGTCATCGCGGGGCGCGAATCAAAGGCATCGAACCAAGCTGCCAGATCGGGGTTTCCGGCCCGCCAATCCCGCGCGCCATGGCGGAAATCGATATAACCCAAGGCGCAGCCAACCGCGATCTGCCCCATGTCCAAAGGCCCAGCGAGATGCGCCGCCCATTGATTGTTCAGCGTCTTGCAGGCGCGTTCAACCTTGCCCCACTGGCCCTCGACCCATTCCGCCATGCGTTTGTTTTCGGGGCGCAGCTTGCCTTCGTAGACCATGGCGAGCGCTGCATCGAGCATCCCGTCCGCCGTGGCCTCCAGCGTCAAAGTGTCCCACCTGCTTGCGCCTTGAGGGTAAAGCCCCGCCCCGGCGCGGTCATCCAGATAGGCGCAGATCACCCGGCTGTCATAGAGCGTGCATCCGTCCGGTCGCTCCAGCGCGGGTACTTTGGTCAGCGGATTGCGCGCGGCAAAGCCCTCGGCCGGGGCCAATGGTGTGCCCGATGTCGGCTCCAGCGCGACATCATCAAGCTGGCCAGTTTCGTGCAGCAGCACCATGACCTTGCGGACATAGGGCGAGGTTTGAGAATAAAATAGTTTCACGTGAAGTCCCCCCTTGGTTGCCCGCACTATTCAACGGCGCCGCGCCGGACGCAACGGCGATCACACCCCGCGCATCAGGGCCGCCATCACCGCAGGCTCTGTCCCGAACCCATGCGCCGCCATCTGATCCGCCGCCGCCAGACGCACGGCCTCATCCTTGTTCTGGCCCAGCTTCCATGTGCCGTCGATCCCGGTGACGCGGATCTGACAGGGGACGATCATGCGCAGCATCTTGTCTCGCGCTTCGGGGGTCATCTTGTCCAATTTCCACGGGGTCTTGGGCGCCAGCCGCGCCTCATAGATCGCCGATTGCCGCGCCAGCAGATCGGGCAGTTCCTCTGCCGGGCGCGCCTCTAGCATCCCGGTCAGATGCACGGCCACATAGTTCCATGTCGGCACTTGATCCTCAATCCCGTACCAATCCGGCGAGACATAGCTGTCGGCCCCGGTCACCGCCAAACGCACCGGCTGCGGAACCTTCAGCGCTCGCGCGATGGGGTTTGAGCGCACCAGATGCAGCTCTGCCAAATCCCCGGCGTCGTTCAGAATGAAAGGCACATGCGCCATCAGCGGTCCCTCTGCCCCGTTGATCGCCAAGACGCCAAAGCCGATGTCACGGGCAAAGGCAAGGTTCCGGTCTCGGCCCTCTTTGCGGTAGATCGGATTGGGGTGCATGGTGCCTCCTATGCGTTTCTTTTGGTATTGCAGAGCCTTGTGCAACTTGGCAACCTGACATCATTCTCAGGGCGGGGCGAAATTCCCCACCGGCGGTAAGCGGTTCCCGCAAGCCCGCGAGCGGCCTTTTCGAAGGTGTCAGCAGATCTGGTGCGATTCCAGAGCCGACGGTCACAGTCCGGATGGAAGAGAATGCGAACATATGTGGGGCCTTGGCCCCGCCTATGCTCGTGATCGCCTTGGGTGGACGTGTCTGAACCTAAAGGAGATCACAATGACACAACAACGTTCCGCCCGTTTCGCCTTTGTGCGCGCCAGTTGGCATGCGGATATCGTCGACCGCGCCTATGACGGGTTTACCGAGGTTATCGACGCCGCGCAGGTGGACAGCTTCGCCGTTCCCGGGGCCTTTGAACTGCCGCTCATGGCGCAGCGTCTGGCCAAGACCGGGCGCTATGATGCCGTGATCTGCGCGGCCTTCGTGGTGGATGGCGGCATTTACCGGCATGATTTCGTGGCGCAGACGGTGGTCGATGGGCTGATGCGCGTTGGGCTGGACTGCGACCTGCCGGTGCTGTCGGTCTCGCTCACCCCGCATCACTATCAGGAAACCGACCACCACAACGCGATCTACCGCGCGCATTTTGTCACCAAAGGACGCGAGGCTGCTCAAGCAGCTCTTGGCATGACCGAAACGTTGAAGGCGTTTTCTTTAAAAGAAAACGCCCCGGAAATTTCAAAAATTTCCGCCGCCTAGCCGAGATAGGCGCGCAAGGCCGGTGGCGGGTTGTCGAGCAATTCCGCCGCCGGTCCCGGCGCATGGGCGCGCCCGCCTTCGACAAAGATCACCTCATCCGCGATGCGCCGCACGTCATCGGGCGCATGGGTTACCATGATCAACCCCGCCCCGGTCTCTCGGGCGAGGTCTTGGACCAGATCAAGCATCTCAATCCGCAGCGCCGGGCCGAGCGCCGCAAAGGGTTCATCCAACAGCACCCAAGGCCGCGCCTGCACCAGCACCCGCGCCAGCGCCACGCGGCTTTGCTGCCCACCCGACAGCGCACCGGGGCGTTTGGCGGCGTGATCGCTCAGCCCCACCCGCGAGAGGGCGGCATCAATCGCCTCTCGATCCGCCGCCTTCAGACGAAGGTCCGGGCGCAGACCAAGCCCTACGTTCTGACGCACGGTGAGATGGGGAAACAGATTATTATCCTGAAACAGCATCGTCATGCCGCGCTGGCCGGGATGTTGATCCGTGATCTCGACCCCCTTCCGCAACAACCGCCCCGCCGCCACTGGCACAAAACCACAAATCGCCGCCAGCAACGTCGACTTGCCCGACCCGGAGGGACCGATCACGGCGTAGCTGCGCCCCGGTGCGAGCGTCATATCGGCAGAGAGGCTGAAATCGCCCCGCTCGATGCGCATTCCCTCAAGCGTCAGCATGCCAGCGCCCCCATTTGTCGCAGATGAAAAACACCGCCAGCGCCAAGACCAGCAGCAACAGCGCCGCGCCCGCGGCGGCCTCCATCCGGTAGGCGCCCATCAGACGGTACATTTGCAACGGCAGCGTCGCACGGTCCTGATCGGCGAACAGCGCGATCACGCCGAGGTCACCCACCGACAGCGCCCCCGTCAACCCGGCGGCAAAGCCCAGTTGTGGACGCAAGCGCGGCAAGACCAGCAAACGCCAAAGCGCCCAACCTTTCATGCCGAGGGTCTGTGTCAGCGGGCCATAATCCTGCAATGTCTCGCGAAGGCGCGGCACCAGAATACGCAGCACGAAAGGCAGCGCCATCAGCGCATTGACCAAGGCCGTGACCGGCAGGCTCAGCCGCGCCGGGTCAAGTACGGGGTTAATCAGAATGAACCAGCCCGTGCCGATCATCAGCGGAGAGGCCGCAAGCCCCATCAGGCCAATCGCCTCCACCCCGCCGCGCCGCCGGGTGGCGATCCAACCCGCCATCGGCAAGGCCAGTGCGGCAAGTACCATCACGCTGAAGCCCGCCACCAGAATGCTATTCAATGTAGCTTGCCACACCGAAGGCGGCAGTTGCCCCAAACCTACCAATCCGCGCAGCACTACAGCCCCCAGCGGCAGCAGCAAAAACAAGGCGGCAACCGAAATCACGGTAATGTCCAACGCTCGCTGCCCCCCGCCCAGCGCATCCCAACGGCGCAAGGGGCGATCCAGCCCGCCGCCCATGCTGATCGGCGGGATCAGCCAAAGCGCCGCAACCGCCGCAGCACCGGCGAGCACAAGCTGCACCACCGACAAAAGCGCCGCCCGTCCAAGGTCAAAATCAAACCGAAACGCCTGATAGATCGCCAGCTCGATCGTCGTCGCGCGTGGCCCGCCACCCAGTGTCAGGGCCACGGCAAAACTGGTCAGACAAATCACGAAGATCAGCGCCGCCACGCCGGGCAGCACCTGCCGCAGCATCGGCCATTCCAGCGCCAGAAACAGTGCACGGGGCGTCATCTGCAGCTGCCCGGCCAGTCGAAACCGCTCGGACGGTATGCTCTGCCAGCCTTGCAGCAAAAGCCGTGTCGCCAGCGGAAGGTTAAAGAAGACATGGGCCAGAACCACCCCATGCAGCCCGTAGATCGACACGGACGGCAGGCCCAGAGCCGCGCCAAATTGGTTCAGCACGCCCGAGCGGCCAAAGACCGTGAGCAACCCCAGCACCGCCACGATCACCGGCAGAATAAACGGCGCGCCGAGCAATGTGATCAACGCCCCACGCCCCCAAAACTGCCGCCGCGCCAAGGCCCGCGCGACCGGCACCGCCAGCAGCACAGACAGCACCGCCGACCACACCGCCTGCGTGACGGTAAAACGCACCGCCGCCCAATCCGCCGCCCCCAGCCCCGCCGCCACATCGGCTGCCATGAAAACGGCAACCAACGCAGCAAGGATCAGGCCCGCGACCAGTGCGGCGGCGAAAAGCCCCGTCTTGCCGCTTAACGCGACAGCGCGGTCAGCCATTCGTCCAAAGCCTCTTCACGGAGCGCGGGGACTTCGCCGTTCGGCACCAACAGCGCCTTGCCGGGCTGGATCATCCCGTCAAACCCTTCGGGCAGACCGCCTTCGGGCGTCACGGCGGGGTACATCCAGTTGGTCGTCGGCAGCACCGATTGCGCGGCGTCAGAGACGAGGTATTGCAGGAACTGATCGGCCAGCTCCGGCTGATCCGACCCCGCGAGCTTTCCCGCCACTTCGATCTGCATGTAGTGGCCTTCGTCAAACAGCGCCGCTGTCTTGCTGTCGTCTTCCTCGGCAATCAGGTGATAGGCGGGGGATGTGGTGTAGCTGAGCACCATATCGGCCTCGCCTTCGAGGAACAGACCGTAGGCTTCGGACCAGCCTTTGGTGACGGTCACGACGTTATCGGCCAGCCCCGCCCAAACCTCGGGCGCCTCATCGCCATAGGCCGTTTTGACCCACATCAACAGACCCAGACCGGGTGTCGAGGACCGTGGGTCTTGGATCACGATCTTCAAATCGCTCTCGGCCAGCGCTTTGAAATCGGTGGGCGCGGAAAGGTCCGTGCCATGGACAAAGGCAAAATAGCCCCAATCATAGGGGACGAAAACTTCGTCTTCCCAAGTGATCGGCAGATCATAGTCAGCCTGCAACCCGCTCGGCGCAAACAGCTCGGTCTCTTTCGCGGCGGCGACAAGGCTGGTGTCCAGCCCCAGCACGATATCTGCGTCGGAACGTGCGCCCTCAAGTTTCAAACGCGCCAGCAGTGCCGCGCCATCGCCCATGCCGACGAATTTCAGGTTGCAACCGCATTCAGCCTCGAACCCCTCTTCGATGGCCGGGCCGGGGCCCCATTCGGTGACGAAACTGTCGTAGGTATAGACCGTCAATTCAGGCGTTTCGGCCCATGCAGCCGATGCGCCCAAGACGCCCGCAGCAAGTGTAAGATACTTCATTGCATCCTCCTTTTGCGGCGAAAGGTAAAAGGTGGATGTCTGTCCGGACCTTCCCTCCGCCGGTGTTAACCGGTTCAGGTTCAACGGGTCCGCACAACACGTACATCTCAGCCCAAAGGCCCCCCGAGGTAGCGTCAGGGGTAGATCGGACCTGCACAATTGGCAAGGCAAATCCCCTTGAGGCAGGGCGCTGCCCCGGCTAAGGGTTTGACAACAGGAGGTCCGCCCATGTCGATCAACAGCTTTGGCCATCTTTACCGGGTCACCACATGGGGCGAAAGCCACGGTCCCGCCCTTGGCGCCACGATTGATGGCTGCCCCCCCGGCGTGCCGATTGACGAGGCGATGATCCAGCAGTGGTTGGACAAGCGCAAACCGGGCCAGAACAAATACACCACGCAGCGGCGTGAGGCGGATGAGGTGCGGATTCTGTCGGGCACCTTTGAGGGTGTCACCACCGGCACGCCCATCCAACTGATGATTGAAAACACCGACCAGCGCTCGAAAGACTACGGGGATATCAAGGACAAGTTCCGCCCCGGTCATGCCGACATCACCTATTTCCAGAAATACGGCATCCGCGACTATCGCGGGGGTGGGCGTTCCTCGGCGCGCGAAACGGCGGCGCGGGTGGCGGCGGGTGGTCTGGCGCGCGAGGCGATCAAGGCGCTGGCCCCGAACCTGCAAATCACCGGCTATATGGTGCAGATGGGTCCGCATAAGGTCGACCGGGATGCGTTCGATTGGGACCAGATCGAGCAGAACCCGTTTTGGGTGCCCGATGCCAAGGCGGCGGACGACTGGGCCGCGTATCTCGACGGGCTGCGCAAGTCCGGCAGCAGCGTGGGTGCGATCATCGAAGTCACCGCGCGCGGCGTGCCTGCGGGGCTCGGCGCGCCGGTCTATGGCAAGCTCGACACCGATCTGGCCGCCGCGATGATGAGCATCAATGCCGTCAAAGGCGTGGAAATCGGCGAAGGCATGTCAGCCGCGATGCTGACCGGAGAGCTGAACGCGGATGAGATCACCATGGGGCCGGAGGGGCCGGAGTATTCCTCCAACCATGCGGGCGGTATCTTGGGCGGGATCAGTACCGGACAGGACGTGGTTGTGCGTTTCGCGGTCAAACCGACCTCAAGCATCCTGACCACACGGCGCACCATCACCAAACAGGGTGAAGAGACCGAGATCATCACCAAAGGCCGCCATGATCCCTGTGTTGGTATCCGCGCGGTGCCGGTGGGTGAGGCGATGATGGCCTGTGTGCTGCTGGACCACCTGCTGCTGCACCGCGGGCAGATCGGCACCAACCGCGGACGGATCGGCCCCGAAGCGTGAGGACCAGAGCATGAAAGTCGATGATTTCTCCGCCCGCCCCGCCCTTGGCGTCGGGCTGAAGATCACGGCGATCCTGCTCTTTACCTGCATGTCTGCGATCATCAAATCGCTGGCCGACGACGTGCCCGCGGGCGAGTCCGTCTTCTTTCGGTCCTTCTTTGCCATTCCGGTGATCCTGATCTGGCTGGCGCAACGCGGCAAACTGAAAAGCGGGCTGAAGACCAAGAACCCGATGGGCCATGTTTGGCGCGGGCTTTTCGGCACCACGGCAATGGGGCTGACCTTTACCGGCCTTGGCCTGCTGCCCCTGCCCGAGGTCACCGCCATCGGCTTTGCCACACCGATTTTCACTGTGATCCTTGCCGCCGTGTTGCTGGGCGAACAGATCCGTCTGATCCGCGTGACTGCCGTGGCGATCGGGCTGGTCGGGGTGATGATCATCCTCTGGCCGCGTTTCAGCAGCATCGGTACGATGGAACAGACAGCCACGATTGGTGCGCTGTTGATCCTGATGGCGACGATGGTGCGCAGCCTTGTGCAGATCCACATCCGGCAATTGGTGCAGAACGAAGACACGGCGGCGATCGTCTTTTACTTTTCCGTCACTGCATCGGTCTTGGCGCTTTTCACCCTACCCTTCGGCTGGGTCATGCCTGATCTGCAAACCTTTGGCTTGCTGGTGTTGGCAGGGTTAATCGGCGGAGTGGCGCAGATTCTTATCACCTCGGCTTATCGCTTTGGCTCGGCTTCTATGCTGGCGCCATACGACTATACCTCGATGCTCTTTGCCATCTTGCTCGGCTATGTCTTCTTTGCAGAACTGCCGACAATGATGATGCTGGCAGGCGCGGCGCTGGTGATCAGCGCGGGCGCGCTGGTGATCTGGCGCGAGCGGCAGTTGGGGATGGAGCGCGGCAAAGCGCGGTCTGTCACCGATCCCAAGGCGTGATTCATTGCGGGCTTTCGCCCGGCTCGCCCTCTCCCTATGGTGCCCCGAAACCGGATAGAGGAGATGACCGATGAGCGACGCGGATCCGCAAGACCACAAGGAAAAGATGCAGCAGCGTCAGGCCGAGCAGCGCGCCAAGGTGGCCGAGCTGCAAGACCCGGAAAAGGGTCTGGTGCTGGTCCATACCGGACCGGGCAAGGGCAAATCCTCCTCTGCTTTCGGGGTCGTCGTACGCGCGCTTGGCTGGAAACAGCGCGTCGGTGTGGTGCAGTTCATTAAGGGCAAATGGAAAACCGGCGAACGGCTGTTCTTTGAACAGCTGGACGAGGTGACATGGCACACGATGGGCGAAGGTTTCACCTGGGACACCCAAGACCGAAACCGCGATATCGCCGCCGCCGAGACCGCATTTGGCAAGGCACGTGAGATGATGGCGAGCGGCGAATATGACCTTGTGGTGATGGACGAGATCAACATCGCCATCCGCTATGAATACCTCAAGATCGAAGACGTGATCGCCGGACTTGATGCCCGCGACAAACGCACCGCCGTCGTGCTGACAGGCCGCGACGCCCGGCCCGAGCTTTGCGACTATGCCGATCTGGTGACCGAGATGTCAGAGGTCAAACACCCGTTCAAAGCGGGCATCAAAGCGCAGCGCGGTGTTGACTACTAACCCCCTCGCTTTGCATTTCTGAAAATACCAAAGGCTGTCCTTTCCCAAGGGCGGCCTCTTTTTATTTCTCTCGCGATCCAGCGTTTCATGACCGCACCATACGGCGCGGGTCTCTGCCGCCGATGGCCTCTCTGCACCGCGACATGTTACCGAAATCAACACATCAGTTCTATTTCGTAACATTTTGATTGAACCGAATCGCCCCGCTGTGTAAATTGCAGGGCAACAACAGGAGTACCCCCATGCAGGCATTCATCTGCGACGCGCAGCGCACCCCCATTGGCCGTTACGGCGGCGCCCTCTCTTCGGTTCGCGCCGACGATCTGGCCGCGATCCCGTTGAAGGCATTGATGGAGCGGAACCCCTCGGTGGATTGGGCGCGTGTCGATGATGTCATCATGGGCTGCGCCAACCAAGCGGGCGAAGACAACCGCAACGTCGCGCGCATGGCCGCTCTGCTGGCAGGCCTGCCTGTCGATGTCCCGGGGGCCACGATCAACCGGCTCTGCGCCAGCGGCATGGATGCCGTCGGTGCCGCCGCCCGGGCGATCCGCGCCGGCGACATGGATCTGGCCATCGCCGGTGGCATCGAGAGCATGTCGCGTGCACCTTTCGTCATGCCCAAGGCCGAAACCGCCTTTTCCCGCAACAACGCCGTCTATGACACCACCATCGGCTGGCGCTTTGTGAATCCCAAAATGAAGGCGCAGTTCGGCGTGGATTCCATGCCCGAGACAGCCGACAACGTCGCCGCCGACCATGACGTGTCGCGCGAGGACCAAGACGCTTTCGCCGCGCGTAGCCAGCAACGCTGGGCCGATGCGGATGAGAAAGGCATCTTTGCCGAGGAAATCGCCCCCGTCACCATCCCGCAGCGGAAAGGCGACGACGTAATCGTCGACCGTGACGAGCACCCCCGCCCCGGCTCCACGCTGGATAAACTCGCCAAGCTGCGCGGCATCAATGGCGCTGACCTGACTGTGACTGCTGGCAATGCCTCGGGCGTGAATGATGGCGCGGCGGCGATGCTGCTGGCGTCTGAGGCTGGCCTGAAAGACCACGGCCTCACCCCCATCGCCCGCGTAGTCGCGATGTCCGCTGCAGGTGTCGAGCCACGCATCATGGGCATCGGCCCGATCCCTGCCGTGCGCAAGGTGCTGGACCGTGCGGGCCTCTCGATCGAACAGATGGACGTGATCGAACTTAATGAGGCTTTCGCCTCCCAAGGTCTCGCGACCCTCCGCGCCTTGGGCGTGCCGGATGACGCAGCCCATGTGAACGCCAACGGCGGCGCCATCGCCATCGGCCACCCCCTTGGCATGTCCGGCGCGCGTCTCGTGATGACGGCGGCGCTGCAACTCAAGCGGACGGGCGGCAAATACGCGCTATGTACAATGTGTGTGGGCGTGGGACAGGGCGTCGCCCTGATCCTCGAAAACGCAGGCTGAGACTTCTTTCCCGGAAAGGAACAGACCGATGTATGCACAGATGATCAAATCCACCGGCAAGGGCATCAAATCCCTCGACGAGATGGACCCCGAAGAACGCGCCTTTCAGGAGCGCGTCGACGCGGGCGGCAAGATCGAGCCAAAAGACTGGATGCCCGATGGCTACCGCAAGAACCTGATCCGCCAGATCGGTCAGCACGCGCATAGCGAGATTGTGGGCCAGCTGCCCGAGGGCAACTGGATCACCCGCGCCCCGACGTTGGAGCGTAAGGCGATCCTGCTGGCAAAGGTGCAAGACGAGGCGGGCCACGGCCTCTACCTTTATTGCGCGGCGGAAACGCTCGGCGTGACCCGTGACCAAATGACCCGCGACCTGCTGTCGGGCAAGATGAAGTATTCCTCGATCTTCAATTATCCGACCCTAACATGGGCCGATATGGGTGCTGTGGGCTGGCTGGTCGATGGTGCTGCCATCATGAACCAAGTGCCGCTGCAACGGACATCGTACGGTCCCTACGCCCGCGCCATGGTGCGGATCTGTAAGGAAGAAAGCTTCCACCAGCGCCAAGGCTTCGACATCATGATGAAGATGGCCAACGGCACGGAAGCACAGCGCAAGATGGCGCAGGATGCGCTCAACCGTTTCTGGTTCCCGGCACTGATGATGTTCGGCCCGTCGGACAAGGATTCGGTCCATTCCGCGCAGTCGATGGCGTGGAAAATCAAGATGAACACCAATGACGAGTTGCGCCAAAAGTTCGTCGACGAGACGGTGCCGCAGGCCGAATACCTTGGCCTGACGATCCCCGACGAGACGCTGAAGTTCAACGAAGAAACCGGTCATTACGACTTTGCCGAGCCGGATTGGGAGGAGTTCTTCCAGGTGCTCAAGGGCAATGGCCCCTGCAACACCGAACGTCTGGCGGCGCGCAATAAGGCTTGGGACGAAGGCCGTTGGGTGCGCGAGGGGCTTTTGGCCCACGCCGAGAAAAAGCGCAGCAGACAAATGGCAGCGGAGTAAGCGACATGAGCAGCCCTGAATCCAGTGAATACGACGGCACCGAAGCCGCCCCGCACGGCAAGGCGCGGACCACCGAATGGCCCCTGTGGGAGATCTTCATCCGCGGCCAGCACGGGTTGAGCCACCGCCATGTCGGCAGCCTGCATGCGGCGGACGCGGAAATGGCGATCAAGAACGCCCGCGACGTCTATACCCGCCGCAACGAAGGCGTCAGCATCTGGGCCGTTGAGGCCAGCGCCATCGCCGCCTCCTCCCCCGAGGAAAAAGGCGCGCTTTATGAGCCCGCCAATGACAAGGTCTACCGCCACCCGACCTTTTTCGACATTCCCGATGAAGTGGGGGCGATGTGAGCACCGATCCTAAGTTCGAATTCCTTTGCCGGATGGGCGACAACGCCCTTGTGCTGGGCCACCGCGTTTCGGAATGGTGCGGCACGGCTCCGGTGCTGGAAGAAGATATCGCGCTGGCCAATATGGCGCTCGACTTGATCGGGCAAACGCAGCTGTGGCTGGGCATGGCGGGTGAGGTCGAGGGCGCGGGGCGTGACGCCGACAAGCTGGCTTTTCACCGCGATGTTTGGGATTTTCGCAATGTCTTGCTGGTCGAACAGCCTAATGGCGACTTCGGCCAGACCATGATGCGGCAGTTTCTGTTCGACGCATGGCATCTGGCGCAACTGACCGCATTGATCGATTCCAGCGATAAAGAGATCGCCGCCATTGCCGAAAAATCCGCCAAAGAGGTCACCTACCACCTCGAACGTTCCTCCGACACGGTGATCGGCCTTGGCGACGGGACCGAGGAAAGCCACCGTCGGATGCAGGCGGCGCTGGATCTGCTCTGGCCATATGTGGGGGAGATGTTCCTTGGCGATGAAGTCGACGCTGCCATGAAAGATGCGGGCATCGCCCCTGATCCAGCCAGCCTGCGCGATGGCTACGACCAACTGGTCGGCGACACACTCGCGGCAGCGACCCTGACCAAACCCGAAGATGATTTTGCCCATAAGGGCGGGAAAAGCGGCGCACGGCACAGCGAACATCTGGGCCATATGCTGACCCAGATGCAGTGGCTGCAGCGCGCCTACCCGGACGCCACATGGTAAAACCCGCGCCCCACAGCCGGCCGGCCCCCGCGCCGGTGCCGGGGGTGGTGCGCGATACCGCCCCGCGCGGTGCCGCGTTGGCGGAAAAGCCCACGTTAGAGACGGTTTGGGCATGGCTTTCGGCGATCCCGGACCCGGAGATCCCGGCCATTTCGCTTACCGATCTCGGCATCATCCGCGATGTGGCATGGGACGGCGATACTCTGGTTGTGACCATCACACCGACCTATTCGGGGTGCCCGGCCACCAGCATCATCAACCTAGATATCGAGATGGCGCTGCGCGACCACGGCATCGAAAACCTTGACCTGAAACGGCAGCTTTCTCCGCCTTGGACCACCGATTGGATGAGTGACACTGGCCGTGCCAAGCTGGAATCTTACGGCATCGCGCCACCCCGCCCGGCCGGTGGGCCGCAACATTGCCCGCATTGCAAATCCACCGCGGTGGAGCGGATCAGCCAATTCGGCTCGACCCCCTGCAAGGCGCAATGGCGGTGCTGCGACTGCCGTGAACCCTTCGACTATTTCAAATGTATCTGAGGCCCCGATGAGCCAGTTTCACCCCCTGTTAGTGACTGATATCCACCACACCATCCGCGATGCGGTGGTGCTGACGCTGAAGCCGGAGGACCCCGAAGCTTTTGCGTTTACCCAAGGCCAATACCTGACCTTCAAGCAGGACTTCGACGGCACCGAGTTGCGCCGCAACTATTCGATCTGCGCCGGGTTAGACGATGGCGAGCTGAAGGTCGGTATCAAGCGCGTCGATGGCGGGGCATTCTCGACCTATGCCAATACCGAATTGAAGGTCGGCGATACGCTCCACGCCATGCCGCCACAGGGCAAATTCTTCACCGCGATTGAACCAGAGGTGGCGAAAAACTACCTCGGGTTTGCGGGCGGTTCGGGCATCACGCCGGTGCTTTCGATTCTAAAGACTGTGCTGAAACGCGAGCCGAACTCGACCTTCACGCTGGTCTATGCCAACCGCGCGGTGAATACGATCATGTTCCGCGAGGAGCTTGAGGATCTCAAGAACCACTACATGGGCCGCCTGACGGTGATCCACATCCTCGAATCCGGGCAGGATATGGAGTTGTTTGAGGGCCGTATCGATCAAGCGAAATGCGATGCGCTGTTTAAGCATTGGATTCAGATCAACAACATCGACACCGCCTTCATCTGCGGGCCGGAGCCGATGATGCTGGCGATTGCCGAGGCGCTGAAGACCAATGGGCTGACCGATGAACAGATCAAATTTGAACTCTTCAGCGAAAGCCAGCAGGGCCGTCTGGCGAAACAGGAAATGGCCAAACGCAGCGAGGGCCAGAAGGGCACCGAGATCACCGTCATCATCGACGGCGCGCGGCGCAGTTTCACCATGCAGAAGGGCCAATCGGTGCTGGAAGCCGCACTAGAGAACGGGCAGGAAGCGCCGTTTTCCTGCAAGGCCGGGGTTTGTTCGACCTGCATGGGCAAGGTGCTTGACGGCGAGGTCGAGATGATCTCGAACCACGCGCTTGAGGATTACGAGGTCGAGCGCGGTTATGTGCTGACCTGCCAGAGCTACCCGCTGAGCGACACGCTCACCATCGACTACGACACGCACTAAAGGAGCCGACATGCGCGATATTCACAGTTACGCGGCAGGCGAATGGCTGGCCCCGGGCGCGGGCGCCCGCAACATCGCCAGCGCCATCACTGGCGAAGTGATTGCGCAGGCCGGCAACGATGCGCTCGACGCGCAGGCCATGCTGGGCTTTGCCCGCGACCACGGCGGCCCCGCCCTGCGCGCCATGACCTTCCATGACCGCGCGCGCATGTTGAAGGCGCTGGCGCTGCACCTTATGGAGCACAAACAGGCGCTCTATGACCTGAGCTACGACACCGGCGCGACGCTGTCGGACCACAAGATCGACATCGACGGCGGCATCGGCACCATGCTGGTTTTCGCCTCTAAAGGTCGGCGCGAGATGCCGGATGCGCATGTTTATCTCGACGGTGCGCCCGAGCAACTGGGCCGCGACGGGCAGTTCATGGGGCGGCATATCTGCACCCCGCTGCAGGGCGTGGCGGTGCATATCAACGCCTTCAACTTCCCGGTTTGGGGCATGTTGGAGAAGCTGGCGCCTACGCTGCTGGCAGGTGTCCCGGCGATCGTGAAACCGGCGACGGCGACCTGTTACGTTACCGAACATTGCGTACGGCTGATGCTCGACAGTGGGTTGCTGCCGAAGGGCGCGCTGCAACTGGTCAGCGGCGGCTTGGGCGATATGCTCGACCACCTCGACTGTCAGGATGCCGTGGCCTTTACCGGGTCGGCCGATACCGCGCTGAAGCTGCGCAGCAATCCCTTGTTGCTGCAGAACTCGGTGCGTTTCACGTCTGAGCAGGACAGTCTCAACGCCTCGGTCCTCGGCCCCGACGCAAGCCCCGGCACGCCGGAGTTCGACCTCTTCGTCAAGGAAGTGCAGCGCGAGATGACCGCCAAGGCGGGGCAGAAATGCACCGCCATTCGCCGCATCATGGTGCCGCAGGCGCAGGTCGACGCGGTGATCTCTGCTCTGTCAGAACGCCTAGCCAAGACCACCATCGGCGACCCGCGTGCCGAAGATACGCGCATGGGCGCGCTGGTCTCGGGTAGCCAAAAGCGCGATGTGCTGGAAAAGGTGGGGCTGCTGAGTGCCGAGGCCGAGCGGGTCTTTGGCGATCCCGACAACTTTACCGTCAACGGCGCCGACAAAGACAAAGGCGCATTCCTGCCGCCAATGCTGTTCCACTGCGCTGATCCCGACAGCGCCGAGCGCGTGCATGACACCGAGGCTTTCGGCCCTGTTTCCACCCTCATGCCCTACCGCGATCTGGCCCATGCCTCGCAGTTGCTGAACCGCGGCCAAGGCTCTCTTGTCGCCTCGATCATCACCAATGACGGTGAGGTGGCGCGCGAGCTAACGATGGGTTCGGCAGCCTTCCACGGACGGCTCTATTTCAACAACCGAACGTCGATGGGCGAGGCCACGGGCCACGGCTCTCCGCTGCCGCATATGGTGCATGGCGGGCCGGGCCGCGCAGGGGGCGGCGAAGAACTGGGCGGCATTCGCGGCGTGATGCATTACATGCAGCGCACCGCCATTCAGGGCAGCCCCGACATCCTGACGGCCATCGGCAAACAATGGGTGCCGGGGGCCGAGGAAATCACCGACCGCGACCACCCCTTCACCCGCCGCTTCACCGAGCTGGATCTGGGCGAGACCTTCAACTCGCCCACCCGAGAAGTCACGCTGGAGGATATCGAGACCTTCGCCCATTTCACCGGCGATACTTTCTACGCCCATATGGACGACGAGGCCGCCGCCGCGAACCCCTTCTTTCCGGGGCGCGTGGCCCATGGCTACCTCTTGCTCAGCTTCGCCGCGGGCCTTTTCGTGCAACCCGACCCCGGCCCGGTGCTGGCCAATACCGGCCTCGACAATCTTCGCTTTCTTGAGCCTGTCTCGGCGGGCGACAGCATCAAGGTGCGGCTCTCAGTCAAGCACAAGACGCCGCGCAACGAGGAATATGGCGAGGTGCGCTGGCATGTGACCCTGACCAACCAACGCGAGGAGGCGGTCGCGGAATATGAACTGCTGACGATGAATGCCCTCTGATCCCTCCCTTCCCGCTGTCGCGGCCTTTGCGGGCTTGGGGGGCCAGCGCGTCTGGTCGCTGATGGTCAGCCTTTTCGGCGATCTGGCGCAGGGAGAGGGTGATGCGATCGACGGGCCGGTGCTCTCGGCCATCATGGGCGCGCTTGACGTGCGGCCAGAGGCGAGCCGCGTGGCGCTGCACCGGCTACGCAATGACGGATGGTTGCAGTCACACAAGGTCGGGCGGATCAGCCAGCACAGCCTGACCGCCCAAGGCCGCGCGGAAAGTGCCGCCGCCAGCCCCCGCATCTACGCCACGCCGCCCGACCTGTCAGAGCCATGGCAGATGGTGGTGACCGAAGAGAACGGGCGCGAGACCGACAGCGCCCTGCGGGGCGCGGGTTTTATCGCCGCCCTGCCCCGCGCCTATGTCGGGCGGGCCGATAGCGCGGTGCCCAAAGGCTGTCTTGCCCTGCCCGGCACGCCGCCGCCCGACTGGCTGCGCCGCGCGGTGGAGCCTGCCGAGCTTGAGGCCGACTATGCCGCGCTGCTGGCTGCGCTTTCTACCTTGGACGCCGAACTGCCGGATGCAGACAGGTTGAGCGCCTTGGATGTCGCGGTTCTGCGCTGTCTGATCGTGCACAACTGGCGGCGGCTGGTGCTGAAACACCCGGCCCTGCCCGGTGGATTGATCCGCCCCGAGTGGCCCGGCTACCGGTGCCATCTACTGGTCGACCGCTTGCTGCGCCTCTATCCCCGCCCCGCATTGCAGGATCTGGCCACCGCCTGACCCGGGGCAAAGCCTCCGCTTTCCCATGCCGGACAAGCACGATATAGACGTGCTCATGACAAATTTCCTCTATCAGAACGACCTGCCGGATGACCTCGACCTTGGGCCGATGGTCGCCATCGATTGCGAAACGATGGGGCTGCATCCGCATCGCGACCGGCTCTGTGTTGTGCAGCTTTCGGGCGGCGATGGTCACGCGCATCTGGTGCAGGTCGCCAAGGGCCAGACCGAGGCGCCGAACCTCTGCGCGCTGTTGGAAGATCCGCATGTGCTGAAACTGTTCCACTACGGCCGTTTTGACATCGCCGCGATGCGCAACACCTTTGGCGCCACCGCAGCGCCGGTCTATTGCACCAAGATCGCCAGCCGTCTGGTGCGCACCTATACCGACCGGCACGGGCTGGCGAAGCTGTGCCAAGAACTGCTGAGCGTCGACATCTCGAAACAGCAACAATCCAGCGATTGGGGGGCCGAAAAGCTGACCCAAGCGCAGATCGACTATGCCGCGTCGGATGTGCTCTATCTGCACCGTCTGCGCGATGAACTTAACAAACGCCTGATACGCGAAGGTCGGATGGACATGGCGCAGGCCTGTTTCGATTTCCTGCCGATGCGCGCCCGGCTGGATCTGGAGGGATGGCCGGACACGGACATCTTCGCACACGCATGAACACACCTTTCCTCGACACTGCCCGCCGCGTCATCCGCTGCGAATCCGAGGCGCTGACGCTGCTGGCCGACAGCCTTGATGACCGTTTCCGTGCCGCCGTGGACCTGATGCGTGCCTGCAAGGGCCGCGTGATCG
The DNA here is from genome assembly GCF_034377145.1 of Sulfitobacter sp. OXR-159. Taxonomy (NCBI): domain Bacteria; kingdom Pseudomonadati; phylum Pseudomonadota; class Alphaproteobacteria; order Rhodobacterales; family Roseobacteraceae; genus Sulfitobacter; species Sulfitobacter sp. OXR-159. Next base: position 187,959 of record NZ_CP139707.1, on the reverse strand, counting down.
TCACTGGCATCGGCAAATCGGGCCATATCGGCAACAAGATCGCGGCGACGCTGGCCTCTACCGGCACGCCTGCGCAATTTGTGCACCCGGCAGAGGCGAGCCACGGCGATCTGGGGATGATCACGGCGGCTGATGTGGTGCTGGCAATTTCAAACTCGGGCGAGGCACCGGAACTGGCGAACCTCATCGCCTATTCGCGCCGCTATGCGATCCCGCTCATCGGCATCACCAGCCGCCCCGACAGCAGCCTTGGCCGCCACAGTGACGTGGTGCTGGAACTGCCCCGCGCGGCAGAGGCCTGCGGCACCGGCGTGGTGCCGACCACCTCGACCACCTTGACGCTGGCGATGGGCGATGCTGTGGCCGTGGCCCTGATGGAGAACCGCGCCTTCACCGCCGAGCATTTCCGCGACTTCCACCCCGGCGGCAAACTGGGCGCAAGGCTGAGCCGCGTAGCCGATCTGATGCATGTGGGCGATGCGCTGCCGCTGGTCGCAGCCGACGCGCCGATGCCCGACGCGCTGAGCGAGATGAGCCGCAAGGGCTTTGGCGTGGTCTGCGTGACCGATGGCGCTGGCGCACTGGCTGGGATCATCACCATGGGCGACCTCGCGCGGCACCTTGACGGGTTGATGACCATGACCGCGCATGAGGTCATGACCCCGGCCCCTGTTACCATCGGCCCCGACGAACTGGCCGAGAAAGCCGTGGGCGTGATGAACAACCGCAAGATCACATGCTTGATCGTGACCGACCCTGCGGAGAATGACGGCAAATCGCCCGTGGGCCTGCTGCATATCCACGACTGCCTGCGCGTTGGGCTGGGGTAGCCTGCGATGAAGGGTGACCGCCACTCTCGCGTCGTCTCTTGGCTGAAAGTGCTCTTTCCGCTGATCGCGCTGGCGCTGCTGTCGACCCTGTTCTTGCTGTCGCGCGCGATTGAACCGCAGGCGGTGATCCCCTTTGCAGATAAAGAAGTGCAAGAGCGGCTGCGCGACCAGCAGATCACCGGCCCCTTCTATTCCGGCACCACGGCGGAGGGCGATCTGATCTCATTCTCGGCGGAAAAGCTGACCACCCCCGGCGGGGAAACCGGCACCAACGAGGCCGAAGAGATCGAGGCGACGCTGGACCTGCAGGGCGGCGCCAAGATCACTCTGCAATCCAACAGAGGGCGGTTTGACACCGGCGCGGAACAAGCGGAACTGGCGGGCGATGTGCGGGTTAGCACCTCAACCGGCTACCAGATTCTGTCGGACCGGATGACTTCGAACCTCACCACACTAGATCTGCTATCACCCGGCCCGGTCAAAGCCACCAGCCCCGCGGGCGAGATCACCGCCGGGCGCATGGCCATCACCAACCGCCAGAACAGCGCCGGATCGCAATTGCTTTTCACAAAGGGTGTGAAACTGATATATACGCCGCAAGCAACGAAAGAGTAACTGCCTTGAGACATTTGATTATTTTGATGCTGCCGCTGTTTCTCGCGCTGCATGCCGCCCCTGTCTCTGCCCAATCTGCCGATGTGGCCTTTGGCGCGCTAGAGCAAGATACCAGCCTGCCCGTCGAAGTGACCGCCGACAACCTATCGGTCGACAACGCCACGGGCACCGCGGTCTTTACTGGCAATGTGTTGATTTCTCAGGGCGAAATGACCCTGTCCGCCGGTAAGGTCGAGGTGATATATCGCGCGTCGGATCAAGGCATCGCCAAGCTGGAAGCAACCGGCGGCGTGGTTTTGGTCGCGGGCGAAGACGCCGCTGAATCGCAGCGGGCTGACTATGATATCGACGCAGGCACCTTGGTAATGAGCGGCGATGTGTTGATGACCCAAGGCCCAAGTGCGCTGAGCGCGCAGGAAATGACGGTAAACCTGAACGACGGCACGGCGCAGATGTCGGGCGGCGTGAAGACCATTTTGCAGCCCGGCAGCGGCAACTGATGCCGCCCGAGCTGAAAGTCGCCGGGGGCGAATCCGGCCTGCGCATTCAGCATTTGCGCAAGTCTTATCGCAAGAAAGCGGTGATCCGCGACTTTTCGATGGAGCTTGACCGGGGTGAAGTCGTGGCGCTGTTGGGGCCGAACGGGTCGGGCAAGACCACGACATTTTACGCGGTGGCCGGGCTGGTCACGCCCGAAGGCGGGCGCGTCACCGTGGATGGCAAGGATGTCACCACCCTGCCGATGTACCGCCGCGCGCAGTTGGGAATCGGCTATCTGCCGCAGGAAATGAGCATCTTTCGCGGGCTGTCGGTGCAAGACAACATCAGCGCGATTCTCGATATCCGGGTCAAACATCGTCACCAGCGCCGCGAACGGCTCGAAGAGCTGCTGACCGAGTTTTCCATCGAACACCTGCGCCGCGCGCCTGCGCTGGCCCTGTCGGGTGGGGAGCGTCGCCGGGTCGAAATCGCCCGCTGTCTGGCCGCCAATCCCAACTATCTGCTGCTTGACGAACCCTTTGCCGGGGTCGATCCGATCTCTGTCGGAGACATCCGGCAATTGGTTGCCGACCTTAAAAAACGTGGCATCGGCGTGCTGATCACCGACCACAACGTCCGCGAAACCCTAGAGATCGTGGACCGCGCCTATATCCTGCATGAGGGCAAAGTTCTGATGTCCGGAACGCCCGAAGAAGTTGTGCAAAACGAGAATGTACGCCGCGTCTACCTTGGCGATAACTTCCGTATTTCCTAAGACTTAGCGCGTTTCGCTCGGCCTTCCAGCCCTTAGCAGGGCCCTGCCTGCACTTTGCGGAAAACCGCTCTGATTGTAGCGATAAAAGAATGGCGGGTGCATCGGCGCCATTGACTTTCAAACGGAAACGCGGCCTCATTGACCTATGGTGACATCGCGTTCCTGTTTGATCCTGCATCGCCCTTCCCGCGAAGGAACGGTTAAAATCATCCTGGTCGCAGCACCATTCCTCCATATCTGAAAGTTGTCGCGCTCCACGCATGTGGACCGTTTGGCAATGTTCGGAACAAGAAAGACAAGGAGACGATATGCGGTATCAGATCAGTGGCAAACAGATCGACATTGGCGATGCGCTCCGGACACATGTCCGGACCGAACTGGACGAGGCGGTCAGCAAATATGCTGAACGCCCGACAGATGCTCTGGTGGTGTTTTCCAAAACAGGTCACGAATTTGCCTGCGAGGCCACCGTGCATCTTTCCACCGGTCTCAATGCCTCGGCCAAGGCCAAGGCGACAGAGATCTATGCCGCCTTCGATAGCTGCTGCGAAAAGATGGAAAAACAGCTGCGCCGCTACAAGCGCCGCCTGAAGGACCATCACAAAGAACGCGCCGAACCGGTTGAACTTTTGGGTGCGTCCTCCTATATCCTCGCGTCAGACAGCGATTCAGATGCGCAGGAACCTGATACCCTCCAACCCATGATCATTGCAGAGATGCAGACGAAGGTGCCAACTTTGTCTGTCGGTGAAGCGGTGATGCAGATGGAATTGTCGGGCGACCCGGTGCTGCTGTTTCGCAAGGAAGGCCAGGAAGGGATGAACGTCGTGTACCGTCGAGAAGACGGCAACATCGGCTGGATCGACCCTTCGTAACCCACGGCGGTAATATCCGCCAAAGAGCAGGGCGAGCGGAATGGATTTCGGCAAACTCCTCAAGCCAGAGGCCGTGAAGGTTTTGACTTCGGCTTCGAGCAAGAAGCGTCTGATGCAGGATATCGGCGAACTCGCCCAGCAAGCCTATGGGCTGCCGGCCGGCCAAGTGGTGGATGCGCTGATGACGCGCGAAACCCTCGGGCCGACCGGTGTCGGCCACGGCGTCGCCCTGCCCCATGCGCGGATGGACGGGATCGACAAGGTTGTCGGTGCTTTCGTGCTGTTGGACAAACCGATTGATTTCTCTTCGGTCGATCGTCAGCCAGTCGATGTGGCCTTTGCCCTCTTCGCCCCCGAAGATGCGGGGGTGGAGCACCTCAAGGCGCTGGCACTGGTGGCCCGCACGCTGCGCGACACCAGCATCTGCACCAAGCTGCGGTCGAACCCCGACCCGGCCACGCTTTACACCATCCTGACCGAGGATAAGGCCGACAAGGCCGCCTGATCTTGGGCCGCCTGACCTTGGCTTAGATCGCGACCGGTTCCGGCTCTCGCGGGGTTGGCTCGGCGCGTTTCGCTTTCTTTTCTCCCAACATCAGCATCGCCGGTGTTACCACCAGCGTCAGCACAGTGGCCACCACCAGACCGCCCGCGATGGCCGAACTCAGCTCGGTCCACCATTGGGTAGAGGGCGCGCCATAGACGATCTCACGGGTGAAAAAGTTGATGTTGAGGCCGATCACCATGGGCATCAGGCCAAGCGCCGTGGTGACGGAAGTCAGCACCACCGGACGCAAACGCTGCGCCCCAGTGCGCAGCGCGGCCTCCAGCGGCGACAGCCCGGCTTTCTTGAGGTCATTATAGGTGTCGATCAGAACGATATTGTTGTTCACCACGATCCCCGCCAAGGCGATCACACCGATCCCCCCCATGACCACCCCGAAGGGCCGCCCGGTGATCAGCAGGCCGAATAGCACTCCTGCAATCGAAAACACGATGGCCGACATAACGACGAAGGCTTGGTAGAAGCTGTTGAACTGGATCACGAGGATCACGAACATCAGGAAAATCGCGGTAATAAACGCCCCCGCGAGGAAGATCATCGATTCCTGCTGGTCCTCCGCCTCCCCGGCGAAGGAGGCTTCGACACCCGGCGGCAGGTCCATCGCGTCAATCGCGCTGCGCAGGGCGACGGTTTGGTCGTTCACCAGAACGCCCGGTGCGACATTGGCCTCAATCGTCACCACCCGTTCCTGATCCACCCGCGTGATCGTACCGGTGCGGGGGCTTGGCTCAAAAGTCACGAAGTTCGAGATCGGCACCAGCCCCGCCGAGGTCGGCACGCGCAGCGATTGCAATTCTTCCAGCGTGCGCTCATCCGAGGGAAAGCGCACGTTGATGTCGATGGAGCCTTCGGCATCGTCGGGCCGGTAATCCGCCACGGTAATGCCGCGCGTCAGCAGTTGCACAGCCTGCCCCAGTGTCGAGATATCGGCCCCAAACCGCGCCGCCTCTGAGCGATTCACCGCAATGCGCCACTCCACCCCCGGCAGGGGGCGCGAGTCGGTCACATCGGTAAAGCCGCCGATATCGGCCATCTTTTCGCGGATTTGGTCGACCAACTGTTGCTGCACCTCAGGATCATGGGCTTGGACCCGCAGATTGACGGGCTTGCCCGCCGAGGGGCCGTTCGAGGCGGTCTGCACCTGCACGTCGATCCCCGGAATGGCCGCCATCTCGGTCCGGATTTCTTCGCCGATCATGGCAGCGGTCCGCCGTTCGTCCCATTCGGTGAACTCAACCTGAATGGTGCCGATCAGGTCGGCGCTGTCGCGGTTGCTGCTGCCGGTGCGGGCATAGACGCTGGCAATCTCGTCGTAGGCAAAGAGACGTTGCTCGACCTGCCGCACCAGCGCGTCTTGTTCGTAGATCGAGAAATTGTCCCGCGCGCGCACCTGTACCTGCGCAAAATCAGGCTCTACTTCAGGGAAAAAGGTGATGCCGTTGCCAAATTGCGCATAGGCGGTGAAGCCGCCCATCAGCATGGCAATGGCAAGGATCAGCGTAATCCAAGGACGCAGGATGGCGAATTGCAGCAGTTTGACATAGCCGCCGGTGAAGCCCTTCAGGTCACGCGGATCCCCCTGTTCGGCGGCAAATAGTGTGGCCTTATCCTTGGCCGATTGCGGGGGCCGTTTGCCGATGATCCCGCCAACCACGGGAATGAAAACCAGCGCCATGAAAAGCGATGCGGTCAGGGTCAGGATCACGGTGATGGGCAGGAACTTCATGAACTCCCCCACCGTGCCGGTCCAAAACAGCAACGGAAAGAACACGCTGAGCGTCGTGGCGGTAGAGGCGATGATGGGCCATGCCATGCGCTTGGCCGCATGGGCATAGGCGGCGCGGGGCGCATGCCCCTCTTGCAGGCGGCGGTCGGCCAGTTCGGTGGTCACGATGGCCCCGTCGACCAGCATCCCCACCACAAGGATCAGCGAGAAGAGCACCACAAGGTTCATCGTATAGCCCATGACCCAAAGCGCCGTGACCCCGGCCAAAAACGCCCCCGGAATCGCCAGCCCCACCAGTAGCGCCGAGCGGACGCCCAAGGCCCAGACGATCACGATCATCACAAGGATCACCGCCGCGATGACATTGGCCTCAAGATCGCTGAGCATGTCTTGGACCTGCTCGGATTCGTCTTGGGTGTATTTGACTGTGATGCTGTCGGGCCATTCCGCGCGCATCTCGTCGATCAACTCACGCACGGCGGCGACTGTTTCGATGATATTCGCGCCGGAGCGTTTCTTGATCTCAAGCGCCAGCGCGGGCTGGCCGTCGATACGGGCAAAACCAGTGGGGTCTTTGAAGGTCCGGCGGATCGCGGCGACATCGGCGAAGGTCACCACCGTATCGCCACGCACCTTGATCGGCAGCGACATGACATCTTCGACATTCTCGATCAGCCCCGGCACTTTGAGCACCAGCCGCCCCGCGCCGCTTTCAATCGCCCCCGCCGCAATCAGGCGGTTGTTGCGGTTGATCTGGCTGATCAGCTCTTCAAAAGAGATGTTGTAGGTCTCGAACACTGTGGGGTCGATCAGCACCTCCAGCAGTTCCGTACGCTCACCGCCGACATCGACCTCAAGCACGCCTGACAGCCCCTCAATCGCGTCCTTCAACTCCTCCGAAATGGTGTTGAGCGTCCGTTCCGGCACCGGGCCGGACAGGATCGCGGTCAGGATCGGGAAAAGCGCGGTGTTGATCTCGGTCACGACCGGATCGGTGGCGTCTTCGGGCAGGTCCGACTTGGCCCGGTCCACGCCTTCGCGCACCTTGTCGAGCGCCTCGTCGGAATCAAAACCCGGCTCGAACTCCAACTGCACCGAGGCATGACCTTCGGCGCCGTTGGAGGTGATCTGTTTCAGCCCGGTAATGGCACTGAGTTCGGTCTCAAGCGGTTCGACCAATAGCCGTTCGCTATCTTCCGGAGAGATACCTTCGAGCGAGGTCGAAACATAGAGTGTCGGGATCGGAATCTCGGGCGAGCTTTCCTTGGGGATGCCGATATAGGCATAGGCACCGACGGCCAAGATCATCACCAAGCTCAGGATCACCACGCGGGCGCGGCTGAAAGCGGCGTCGATCAGCGCGTTCATTCCGCCTGCTCCGGCTGGGCGGCTTCGGCGCTGCCGGTGATCTGCCCATCACCGGCTGGCTGTTCCTCCAATTCGTCAATCTCAGGCACGCCCGCCATCGGCTGCCCCTCGGGGCTGGCATCCGTGCCGCTTTCGGGTTGGGGGTTAACGGTCTCTCCGTCGTTCACGAAGCCCTGCCCGATGGTGATGATTTCGGCCTCATCCGGCAGGCCCGCAATCCAGATACCATCGGTCTGGGCACGCACGATCGCGATCTTGTTGAAAACGACCTTGTCCTCGTCATTCACGGTTTTGACACCCAATGTGCCATTGGTGTCCAAGGACAGGATCGCCGGAGAAACGAAATGCGCACGGGTCTCGCCCGTAGGAATACGCACGCGGGCCGAGATACCGGCAGGGATCGCACCATCGGCGTTTTCGACCCTAACCTCGGCGGTAAAGGTCCGGGTTTCGGCGCTGGCGCTGCTTGAGACGAATTGCACCTTCCCCTGCGCCTCTGTCCCGGTGATGAACACGACCTCGGCGTTCTGCCCTTCCTTGATGTCTTTCAGCGACTGCTGAGGCACCTGCACTTGGATCGTCAGCGGGGTGTTGTCGACCAGACGTGCGATTTCCTCACCGGTGGAGACGAACTCTCCGGCAGAGATATCCAGCATCTCTAACCGACCGGGAAAGGGGGCGCGGATTTCGGTGTTGTTCAGCGCCTCTTCGGCTGAAGTGACCGACGCCTGCGCGGCGGCCAAGGTCGCCCGCGCTTGGCTGACCCGGTCCACGGTCGAGACGCCCCGGTCCAGTAGGGCTTCGGCATTGTCGTATTCCCGCTGTGCGCGGCTTAATTCCTCGCGGGCGCGGGCCAGATCGGAATCGCGCGCCGTGGTGCTGAGACGCGCGATCAACGTACCCGCGTCGACCACATCGCCCTTGGCAACCAGCACCTCGGCGATTTCTCCGCCTGCTTCGGCGCGGACCATCGTGTCGCGGTCCGGCAGGGCCTGACCTTCGGCCACAAAGACCTGCGTCACACTTTTGGCTTGAGAGCCGCGCACGGCCACTGTCACCGCCTCGGGCGAGAGGGGGGCAGGTGCGGCTTCCTCGGTTTCTTCGGAGGGGATGATATAGCCGCTGCCCATCCAAAGTCCGATCAACAGCGCGATTCCACCGGCGATGAATTTCGACCGTTTCGAGCCAGCGTCGCTGTCGAATGAAAGCGTCTGGCGCTCTTGAGATGTGTCACTCATTGATCGAACTCCATCACCGCGTTCCTGTTTGCAGGTCGCGCGTCAATTCTTGGGTTTGCTCACCCGGGTTGCGACATCATCAAGCGCGGTGCTGATCGCGTCGTAAAACTCGGCAAAGGAATCGAGCCTCGCGCGTACGCCGTCGGCCTCTTCGGGCAGTTTGCTGATCGTGTCGCTAATCTCGGCCTTGGCGTGGCGCGTGCCTGCCAGCGCGAATTTTGTCATCGCGGCATAGGCGTCATCGGCAAGTTGAAAGTAGTCCTGCCGGTCGCCGGTCTTGTTCACACGCCGGATCAGGCCCCGCTCTTCCAGCACACGGATTGATGTGCTGATCGTGGCGCGGCTAACGGACAAACGGCGCGACAGCGCGCCAAAGGCTATCGGCTCGCCCTCGAAAACGAGCATGGCAAAGACCTGTCCCGACATGCGCGGCAAGCCCTCGCCCATGGCGATCACGCCCATGCGCGTGATGAAATCATCGCGGACTTGGTCGATTTGGTCTGTGGTATCCATTTGTTCCCCGTCAACGACACGCTGCGTTGACGGTAGATAAACAAGGCCCGGCACAAATCAAGTCTATTCAGAAAATTCCGAACAGACTGAACACGACACGCCGCAAGGTCATTTTCGGGCGAACTGCCCTACTTCAACCCGTTTTGCGCGATGTAGCGGGCCAGATCGAGCACAAGCTGGCCGCGCGCTGTGGCGATGGCATTGGCCCCGCCTTCGGGGTTGAACGGCACGCTGAGGTCAAACAGGCCCGAACGCTCCCGACGGTCATCGAGGACGGCCACGAAATACTGACCAGAGGCGCGGAATTCTCCGGCTTCGGTGGCCACCATTTCGGCAAAGCGCACTTCGAGACGGGCGTCGGGGAAAGCCTCAAAAGGCCAAGGCTCAGACGCGATGCGCCGCCCGGTCATCCGCGCGAGGTTTTGGCTCAGCTCCAGCGCCACGGCCCGTTCAGGGGCATCGGCCCACAGCACATCGGTCGAACTGACCAGACTGCCGTCGGCCATCTGCAGGGAAATCTCTTCGGCGGCGGCATAGGTCGGCAGGGACACATCGCGCACCTCAACCGAGCTAAAAGCGATCGAAGTCTTTTCTGTGACCGCCGGGGCGCGCACGGTGAAACGCTCAGCAGCGCCGCCACAGGCCGCCAAGGCTGCCAGCAGGCCGAGGGTGATCAGAGGTCTTGCAACATTCATGCTTTACCGTCCCAGCAATAGAGAATTGGGGTTACGTTCGATGGTCCGCGCCAAAGATGCAAGCGCATCGGCGGCTTTCTGGATGTCGCGCAGGGTGCGCTCGGCGCTGCGGCTTAGCTGTTCGCCTTGGTTATAGCCTTCTATGGTGCGGCTGGCCTGCGCGAAAAGCGCGGTCAAACGTTCGACCACCTGCGGCAGATCGCGGGCCGAGACGGCGATGCTATCCGCCGCATTGCGGGCCGAGGCCAAGGTGCGGTTCACATTCTCAACCGCGCCGCCTTCGCGCAATTCTACCAACGTGGCGTTCACCTCATCCAATGCCCGCTTGAGCGCGCCCGGCAGGGCCACCGCATCTTCGGTGCCGATCACCGCATCGGCGGATTCGGTGAGGTCCGTCAGCGCGACGACCAACTCTTCGACTTCCAGTGTTTCGGCCTTGGCCGCCACGGCCTGAATGCGCTCTACCAACTCTGGCACGCCCTCAACCGAAGACGATACCGCGTTCGCCGCCTCCGACGCCCCTTCAAGCGCGGTGGACAGGCGCTCGGCGATCCGCTCTTCCTCAAGCTGCGCCACCAGTTCTTCGATCCGCACCAGCGTTCCGTTCAAGGCGACCGGCACGTTCTTGACCTCCTCGGAAGAGACCAACCCCGTCAGTTCACCCAAAAGGATCCGCACATCCTGCGGCGTTTCGCGCAGGTCTTCGTCTGAGACGAAAGCCTCTGCCGAGTTGAGGAAGGTAATCGCACTGTTGAGCAACTCTTCGATCGGCAGGCTGTTGATGCGGGTAAAGACCCCTTCGACCGTGGCCGCCGCATCGGAAACATCGCTTTCAGTGGTCGGCATCAGCGCAAGACCGTTATCTGCCGCTTCCAACGCTGCCTCAGGCACGTCTTCCACCGTCACGAACTCAACCTTCAAGCCGCCGGTCAGCAGACTGGCCGAGGCCAGCCGCGCACGCAGGCCGTTTTCCACACGTTCTTGCAAGAAGGCCAGCGCGGCTTCGGCGGTTACGTCGTCTTGCAATCCCAGATGCGCCGGTTGGATCGACAAGATCGCGTTGAGCCGAACCCGGCTATCGCCGAAGCGTTCGAAATCCACGAGGCCCGAGAGGGTCTCGACCTCACCAATCTCAAGCCCGCTCATTTCAACTGGGGCGCCGACGATCAGCCCTGAGATATTGTCGTCGAACACAACGCTCAACTTGAGCGGATCAACTTCGGAAGCGTTAAAGACAGAGTTCCGCGCGGTTTCCTTGTCGGGGTAGATCTCAAACACCGTCCCGTCAGACACCTGCGCCCCGCCCGAGACGAAGGTGTCAAAGGTGATCCCGCCGCCCACGAGGGTCGCGAGCGAGGAAAAGTCAATCTCGGCCCCCGCCGGGCCGATGTTGACGCTAAAGCCGGAGGCGTCCCAGAAACGGGTGGATTCATTGATCAGCTGGCGGTGCTCTTCAAAGATCAGCGCCTCAACAATGGCAAAGTTGCCCCGCGGGGCGATCTTGGCATAGCCTACGCGGCCCACTTCGATGCCCTTGTAAAGGATCGGCGCATTGTCGGTCAGCTGGCCATTGGCGGTGGACCGAAAGGCAATCTCAAGCCCGCCCTGACCGCCACGGATCAAAGGCTCGGTCGAGGACCCCTGAAAACGCTGCGCCGCCGGGCCGACCTGCTGGTCCCATGACCCTTCGATATAGACACCGCTCAGCACCGTGCTGAGGCCGGTAATGCCCTGCGCGGTGACTTCGGGCTGCACGACCCAAAAGACCGCGCCGTTGTCGATATAGGGGGCTACATCTTTGTCCAGCCGGATATGCGCCGTCACCCGGTCCAGATCCGAGGTGAAGCCGACCTTTTCGACCACACCGACCGTCACATCGCGAAAGCGCAGTTCGGTCTCTCCGGCAGAGATGCCCGCGCCTTCTTCGAACTCCACAATGATCACCGGGCCGCGTTCACTATAAGAGCGATACGCCACGAAGAGCGCCACGATCAGGGCAAGGATCGGGATGATCCAGATCACCGACGCCCCACTGAGGAACATCTTGCGTGTCGGAGAAATCGGTACGTCGGGAGGCGTCTTAGTCATCGGTTTTCAGGCCCTCGTCCTTGGTCTGAGCGTCCCAGATCATGCGGGTATCAAACGCTTGCGCCGCCAGCATGGTAAAGATCACGGAGAGGGCGAAAAAGATGCTCGCGGTACCGGGATTGATGGCGGCCAGTGTCTTGAGTTGCACCAGAGCGGATAAAATCGCAACCACAAAGATATCAATCATTGACCAGCGGCCAATGTACTCAACCACTTCGTAAAGGTAGTGCCGCTGCCGCTGCGAGGTGACAGAGCGCCGTTTGACGCTGATCGCAAGAAAGGCCACGGCCATGAACTTGGCCAGCGGAATGGCAACAGAGGCAAAGAGGATGATAAAGGCGATCCCCCAATTGCCGTATTGCGCCAGTTCCACCGCGCCGCCGATGATGGTGCTTTCCTCGACCTGAAACAGCGTCCGGGTCTTGAGCATCGGGTAGGTGTTGGCGGGGATGTAGCACATCAGCCCAACGGTCCAGAACGCCCAGACACGCTGAAGGCTCAACCGATCGCGTGAGACCAGCTTGCTGCCGCAGCGGCTGCAGGTCTGCGTGCCCATCGGCGCAGGCTTGCTACAACGGGTGCAGGCCACGACGCCCAATTCCCGCGCGCTCAGGATGTCTTGGGATGTTCCAGAGAGTTCCATACAGACCATTTGCATAAGAATCTGTCCTGCGCGATGACGAGGATCACCAGCGCGCCGAACATGTAAAACGCCGGGCCAAAGCCGACATCGGCCAGATCGGCCACTTTAACCAGCGCCACCGCACAGCCGATGGCAAAGACCTCGGCCATCGACCAAGGGCGCAGTTCCTCTGACAGGCGAAAGGCGGCGACGGCATGCCGCGCGGCCGGGCGATCCAGCACCACGGGGATCAACACATAGAGCGTCAGCAATACCCGCAAAAGCGGGATGAAAAAGATCAGCGCCGCCGTGGCCAGTGACAGAAAGATCATCGGCCCCCCGGAAAAGGCAAGCGCCGCATCCAGCACCGACACTGCGTTGCGGGCCCCCGCCGCGTCAATCGTAAGGAAGGGAAAGACCGCCGCCCCGATGATCAACACCATGACCGCAACCGCCACGGCGATGATTTGCAAACCTGCATTCCTGCGCGGCGTGATCAGGGCCGTGTGGCACCGCTCACAAGCCGCGCGTTCCCCATGGGCGGGGCGGCGCAGCCGGTAGACGGCATCGCATTGCGGACAGACGATCAATTCGTCCATGGGCAGTTCGGCGAGGGGGGTGTCGGGGTGATCCATTCTGAACGCATATATGATGCCGCTCTTGGCTGTATCAACAAATATTCGCGGCCCTGTGGCGCATCTGCACCGGCGGATCACTGCCCTCGCGCGAATGTGAGCGGAACAGGGGACCATGCACATCGTTGGTCCAGCAGAAATCACAAAGGAGAAAGCAATGACCGATATCACCAATGCAAAGATCCTGATCCTCGCCACCAACGGTTTTGAGCAGTCCGAACTGGAAAAACCCCTGAACGACCTCCGCGACCGCGGCGCCACTGTCCATGTGGCCACCCCCGACGGGAATGAGATCAAGGGCTGGGACGAAGACGACTGGGGCAACACCGTGCCCGCAGACCTCGCCCTTCGGGACGTAAATGTTGATGACTACCAAGGCATCGTGCTGCCCGGCGGCCAGATCAACCCTGACCTGCTGCGCGCCAACAAAGACGCGGTGGCCCTGATCCGCAAGTTCCACGACAGCGGCAAGACCGTCGCCGCGATTTGCCATGCCCCATGGCTGCTGATCGAAGCGGGCATCATCAAAGGCCGTAACGCAACCTGCTTTAACTCCATCGCGACCGACGTGAAGAACGCCGGCGCGCAGTATGAAGACAGCGAAGTGGTGGCCGACCAAGGCATCGTGACCAGCCGCTCGCCCGAGGATCTCGACGCATTCGTCGCCAAGATCGTCGAGGAGATCGAAGAGGGCAAACACGACCGCAAAGCGGCCTAAGCCTGAGCTTTCGTTCCAAGATTGACCCCCGGCCCTCGCGCCGGGGGTTTTTTATGCGCGGTCCAAACGCAGGCCAAGCTCCGCCAGTACCGCATCGGTGTCCGCCCCAATGCCACGCGGGGGGCTGGGCATCTGGGGCGCAGTTTCGCCAAAACGCGGCGCACGGCCCGATTGCAGCACGGCGTCCACCTTCACCACATTGCCCCGCGCCGCCATCTGCGGGTGATCCGGCGCTTCGGAAAAGCTGAGCACGGGGGCCACGCAGGCATCCGAACCGTCGAAATGCGCCGCCCAATCATCACGGGCGCGGGCTGCGAATATCGCGACGAATTCGGCGGTCCGCGCCTCCCAAGTCGCCCGGTCGTTCTGACTGGCGGCAAGGTCCGCAGGCAGACCCAGCTTCTCCAACAGGATCGCGTAGAACTGCGGCTCCAACGCGCCGACCGAGATGAACTTCTCATCGGCGCAGGTGTAGCAACGGTAAAACGGCGCGGCCCCGTCAAGCCAATTGGCAGCGCGTTCTTCGGTCCATGTGCCTTGGGCCAACATGCCGTGGATAAGCCCCATCATCGCAGGCACCCCATCGACCATCGCGGCATCGACAACTTGGCCTTTGCCGGTCACCCCCCGCTCGATCACGGCCGAGAGGATGCCAAACAGTAGAAACATCGTGCCGCCGCCGTAATCCGCCACCATGTTTAAAGGCGGCACCGGGGGCGCACCCGCGCTGCCCATGGCGTGCAAGGCCCCGGTCAGAGCCAGATAGTTGATGTCATGCCCCGCCGTCTGCGCCCATGGGCCGGTTTGGCCCCAGCCGGTCATGCGGCCATAGATCAGCTTGTCAGAGCAATCCGTCGGGCCGAGGCCCAAACGCTCCATCACGCCGGGGCGGAACCCTTCGATCAGCACATCGGCAGAGGCAATCAGCGCCCGCGCTGCCGCGATCCCTTCGGCGGCTTTCAGATTCAGCACCACCGACCGCTTGCCGCGCCGGTTGATATCGGACGGGTCCGCCGGGGCGGCTTTGCGGTCGACCGTGATGACATCCGCGTCCAGATCGGCCAGCAATTGCCCCGCCAGTGGTGCGGGGCCGAGGCCGGAGAACTCCACCACCCGCAGCGACGACAGCGGCCCTTTGCGCGCTGCCCCGCTCATGCCGCCCCCGGCACCAAGACCTGCCGCGCCCCTTCGGTGAAATCCGACAGCGACAGCGCCCAAGTCGTGCCAGGCCAGCGCAATTCCATCTCGCGTTTTCGTGGACGGTAAACAGCGGTGTAAAGCGTGCCAAACCCGGCGTTGAATGCCGTGGAATAAAGCGGAGGTTTCAGAAACGCCCCGATGAATTTCTCTTCCGGATCGCGGTGTAGACGCAGACGTTGCAAAAGATAGCGTTCACGCTCGACCGTGGCGGTAAAACGGGCGTGGCTGATCCATTCCACATTTTCTTGGTGGTTGGTGGCCACTGCGGCGCGGGTGATGACAGCCGGGCGGTCAGGGGCCATCATCGCGGTCAGGTAGCGCCGCTTCCGGTCGAGCACGGTGACGTTATAGCTCATATGCGTCGGCACCCGTGCCAGCACCTCTCCCGCCTCTTGCGCGGTTTCGCAGGTCTGCAGCACATAGCGCAGGATCAGCGGCACGCCGAAGCCTTCGCCTACCACGCGCCGCCCGCCAAAGGTCAGCGAGATCGACAGCCCCGCATCATTCACCCCATCGACCAGCCCCCATAGCCCATCCGATGTGCCCATGACCTGCCGCCCCTGCCAGCCCGAGCGCAGCACCATCGCGTCGAATGCATTGGGATTATAGTCATAGTTGCGCACCATGACCGGCTCTTTCCCGGCCCAGATCGCCTGTGAACAGGCCGAGAGATAGGGCGGCGGGCAATAGAAGCTCAGAAACCGCGCCGCGTGATCGCCGCCGCCCGCGAGGGTGCAAAGCTCATCATAAAGCGGCAGCATCTCTGGCATATGTTTGCCCAAGGCGCGGCGGCATTGGGCATAGGTCGGGCGCGCGGCCTCCCCTTCCTTCAGCCACCATGCATGGTAGTCAGGCCAATAGGCTGCGAAGAGACCGGCCCACTTGGGGCCGGGCTGATCTTCGGACATTGCGCGCCAGTACATCGCGGCCTTTCATCTTGCTACAGGATCTTGAACGCCGGATCAGAAAGCTCCGGACCAGCAGACGCGGTGGGCAGGGGTTTGCCGTCCACACTGCGTTTGATCCCATGGATCCACTTTTTCGCGCGCTCATTCAACTGGAAAGACTTGGTCATCGACCGCCCCCGCGTCACAAGGATGCCGATATCCGCGCCTTCGTAGCGGTAATCACCCGGTTGCAGGATGCGCAGGAAGAAGGCTTCGTTCTCGCTCTCCACCGCGCGGCGGTGATAGTCGAAGCGGTCAAAGACCACGCTGCCGTCTTCCTTCATCTTGTAGATGCCGGTCTCGGGCGCTTCGGTGCAGATGTCGACACTGTCATCGGTGTGTTTGATGACCATCTGGCTCCAACCGTCGATGTTGTCCGGATCGGCCCAGCGGGCGTTCAACTCATCCACGTCGAGGTTGAACTTCTTGCGGCTGAACTCCAACAGGTGGAACAGGAAGAGCGGCGCATCGGCATGGGCAAAGGCGGCGTGGTTGGTCATCGAAGACGCGCCTGTGATGCGCGGGTTCAACTCCCCTAGCCACAGATCGCCGGTCTTTTTGTCGATCAGGAAATCGAGCTCGAAATAGCCGCGATAACCCTCCTTGCGCAGCTGCTCCCCGAATTTGAAGGTCAGATCGCGGGCCTTCTCCCGCACCTTCGGCGGGAAGGCGGTGGCGAGGATTTCATTCCCGCACCAGCCGCCGCGATAGGGGGTCAGTTCTTTGAAACCCACAAGTTCGGTCATCAGCGGGCCGACGATGGTGCCCTCCTTGGTCGCACAGGCCTCGATCGCCGCGCCACGGCAATCGATCCGCTTCATGATCTTGATCTCGCCCTCGCCGATGATCTCGCTCTCGTGGCGGCGGAAGTCGGCTTCGGACTTGATGAAGAAGGTCGTGTGCCCGCTGTCGCCATAGGCCGACTGCAACACCAGATCATGGCCGATCCCGGCCTTCTCGCAGGTCTTTTTCAGGTCGTCGTAAGATTTCACCTCGGCCAGAACGTTCGGCACCGAGGGCACGCCCGCCTTATTGCCGATGCGCACGGTTTCGATCTTGTTGTCCATCGACTGGCGCAGCTTGGCTTTCGGGAACCAGACCTCGGCGCCCAACTCCTTGCTGAGACGCTCGGTCTCTTCGTCGAACATCAAAAAGACGAACTTGGGCTTGCCGCCGCGACGCTTGATGAAGTCGATGACCTCTTTGTGCTGCAGCAGGTAGTTGTTGATGTCCTCGATGCTCTGGAACTCCGCATGGGGCTGTTCCGAGGGGCAAAAGACGTTGGGGTGCTTGCCGCCATAGCAGTCGATATAACAAATGTATTTGAAATTCTTCACCCATTCATCGAGGCCCAACAGATTGAAGTTGGTGGCCGAGATGAAATAGACCGGGTCCTCGTTTCGGTGAAAGAACCGGCGGATTTCGGAGATATTCTTGAGAATTTTTACCATGTCGTGGGTCCTTTTGGTCAAACGGGTGAAGAAGAAAGGTCTTTGCGGCGCACGCGTTTCAGCGCCTCCGCGGTAAAGACGCGCAGGCCCAGATCGGGCCGGTATCCGTGGATCTCGCTCACGTCCAAGGCACGCATAAAGTCGAGAATTTCCTGACTGACGACCTGTCCGGGGACAAGGATCGGAAAGCCGGGCGGATAGGGGATGATGAAACTGGCCGAGACAACGGTATCGCCCGCGTCCATTACCTCTTGGAGTGAGCCGTTCAGGTCGAGGTAATCACAGTTTTTCTCATCATAGGCGAGGAAGAAGGGCGTGCGAATGTCCCCCTCGGGCGTATCCGCGGCGCGGAAGGCTTCGTGGAAGCAACTGAAATCCGGCAGCGGGGGGTAGTTTTCCATCAGGTTGGTCACACGCCGGTCAAACGACAGCCGTTCCATCCGGCTGGCATCGTCCAAAAGATCGTCGAGCGATTTGGCGATCTCGACCAGCACTTCGATCAGATAGGCGACCGAAGAGCGCGTGGTGCCGATGTTGGTCATGAACAACACGGTATTGCGCGAGGTCTTGTTGATCTGGATGCCGTATTTATCCATCAGGATCTGCGTCTTGAAGGTATCGCCATCCCAACCGGTGCCGCCCACGGCCAAGGTAACGCGGGTGGCGTCAAGGACGAACTCATCCTGCTCCCAACAATCCCACATATCAGTCCAGCCCTGCTCCACGTCATAATAGCTGGTGACGCCGCTTTCGCGGTGCTGTTCGGGGATCATGTCGCCGGCGGAAAGCACTTTGAAATACTTCCGTAGCAAGGCGTGTTCGCTGATCGCGCGGCGCATAGACATCGCCGCTTCGACCTGCCGTTGGACAAATTCGAATCCTTCCAGTTCCACCTGCCGTCGCCCGACATCCAGTGAGGCGATGATCTGGTAGTTTGGCGAGGTTGACGTGTGGGTCATATAGGCTTCGTGAAAGCTCTGCTCGACCTCGCCTTTGAAGTCCTGATCGTTGACGTGGATCATTGAGCCTTGGCGCAGCGATGTCAGCGTCTTATGGGTCGATTGCGTGGCATAGGCCCGCACCCGCGCGTGGGGCGGCGGGATCAGCCGGGTGTTGAGCAGGGTCTCATCATCCGCGTCTTTCAGCGTCTTTTGCTGCGCTTCATAGGCCTCGGCATGGGCGTCAGACTTGAATTTCTCGCGCAGGGTATTGGCCGCGTTCATCGCCGTGCGCTGGCGATATGTGGGGCTAAACCGGGCGAAAGCGAACCACGCCTCATCCCAGAGGAAGATCAGATCGGGCTTGATCGCCAGACATTCCTCCATCACCCGCTCAACGTTATAGACCAGCCCGTCGAAGGTGCAGTTGGTCAGCAAAAGCATCCGCACCCGATCAAGCTTGCCCGCCGCTTTCAGCTCCAGCAGCCGGTGCTTGATCTCGCGCAGCGGCACCGCGCCATACATCGAGTATTCATTCAGCGGGTAGCTGTCGAGATAGCTGACCTGCGCGCCGGCCAGCACCATGCCATAGTGGTGGCTCTTGTGGCAGTCACGGTCGACCAGCACGATGTCACCGGGCCGCACCAGCGCCTGCACGACGATCTTGTTGCAGGTCGAGGTGCCGTTGGTGGCAAAAAACGTCTGTTTAGAGCCGAAAGCGCGGCTTGCCAGTTCCTGTGCTTCTTTGATCGGGCCATGCGGTTCTAGCAGACTGTCGAGGCCGCCGGAGGTTGCCGAAGTCTCCGCAAGGAAGATGTTAGGCCCGTAGAACGCGCCCATGTCCTGAATCCAGTGCGAGCGCGAGATCGACTTGCCGCGGCTGATGGGCATGGCGTGGAAAACGCCTGTGGGCTGCTTGGAATATTCCACCAGCGCGGTGAAGAAGGGCGACTTGTTGCGCGCCTGCACCCCCCGCAGGATGTTGAGGTGTAATTCCATGAAGTCTTCTTGGTTGTAGAAAACCCGCCGACAAATCCCCAGATCGAGCCCCGCGATATCCTCGACCGAGCGTTCGGTGACCAGATAGGCGTCCAACTCGGGCCGGACCTTGGCGATCATCCGGCAGAGTTCGGGACCGTAGCTTTCAGGCTCAAGCGCGTCGATCTCATCCCGCCCCCCTGCGCGGGCGAGGTAGCGGGTCAGGATTTGCTGATCGACTTTCGACTTCAGCGTCAGCCCCGGACGCACCACAATGGCTTGGATGTTGTGGTTGAACATCACCGCAATCAGCGCGTCTTCGAGGCTCGGCACCACGACGGCTTCGTAGATAAACGGGTCTTCGCTGCGGCGCATGCGGGTGACATTGCTGCGCAGCCAGCGCTCTTGCTGTTCGCTTACATTGTCGACGATCAGCACTTCGAAATAGGGTTTCGCCAACGCCCGTGCCTCGGGCGGGAGCATCGCCTCGTCGTCGTGCTCGTCCTGATCCAGACTGTCGCGTTCCAGTGGGATCGTGCGACGGCGATAGGCGCCGGTGGTCAACGCACGGGTCACACGGTTCACCGCAAAGGCCAGATCCTCGAAATTGCCATGGGCAAACTGACGGCGCATGTGGTCAAAGGCGGACATGCCCGGAAAGGCCCAATAGGGCTCGATCAGGGCCAGCGAGTCGAACAGCGCCTCGATTTCCTTGCGGCCCTGCGCCGCGCCTTTGCCCTTAGGGTCACGCGACATGGCGGCGGCGGCGGCGCGCAGGGCGCTCCACCGATCCGACCGCAGTTGAATGGCCGAGGAATAGTCGTTCATAGAATGCATCAGTCGTCCTCTGCTGGAGGGCCGACCGATGCCTAGGTACTGCAGTCTGCGTACCTAACCTCGGCCTAGCCGCTGGTATTGTCGTTCTGCCCGGGTGTTTCGGGCGTTGTTTGTGGGTCTGGCATGGCCGCAGCAGGTGCCGCGGGCGCCGGTGTCTGTGCCACTTCCGGCGCGGTGCCGGCGGTGGCGCTGGCAAGCGGTTCCGGCGGGAAACCGTTCTTGCCCTTATAGGCGGGGATCTCGGCAGGCACCTGCTGGGCGGGCACATCGACATGCAGCCCCGCGCGGCTGCCCTGCTGCGGAACTTCGAGCGGGCCGAGGGTGTGCAGGAAAGCATCCGCGCCGCTGTCGCGGTCATAGACCGGGAAATCGGTCGGGCGATCACGGAAGGATTTGAGCAACTGGCCCAAGCCCTTCATCCCCGTCTCACGCTGGCGGCGCACCATGTTGAGATCGATCTCAATCGGGAACATGTCTTCTTGGCCTGCCGACTGGTGCAGCACCATCGAGGTCGGATCAACGACACAGGACTTGCCCACACCGCCAGCGCCAAGGCCGTTCACGTCAAAGATATAGCACTGGAACTGCGCCGCCGTGGCCCGCGCGATGGCAAGCTCTGCGTCGCGGTCCGTGGTGCCAGTCAAAACCGGGTGCAACAGCACTTCGACACCCTGAGAGGTCAGCTGGCGCGTCGTCTCGGGGAACCACATGTCATAGCAGATCGACAGGCCAAAGCGGCCCACATCTGGCACGTCGAAGATGCAGAATTCATTGCCCGCCGCGATCCCGGCCTCATAGGGCCGGAATGGGAACATCTTGGCATAGCGGCGCACCACTTCGCCTTCGGGGTTGATGACGACGGAAGTGTTATAGACCCGGCCATCTTCGGGATGCTTTAGGAACATCGAACCGGGGATCAGCCAGACGCGGTGCCGCCGCGCGGCGGCCTGAAACTGTTCAATCGTCTCGTTCTCGGGCGGCAGGGCAAACCGGTCGAGCGGGCCGAAAGGCGCCAGTTCAGAGAACAGCACCATCTGCGTCCAAGGGAAGCGTGCCATCAGAATGTCGAGCCGCTGGATCATGCCATCGACATTGGGCTGCAAGGCATTGACGTACATCTGCACGCCGGCAATCGCGAAAGGGGTCATGCGTGAATACTCCGAACAACGCGGCGCAATGGACCATTTCCCTGCTTATCTCCGCGACGCACGTGTCTTACGCCCTCACGACCAGAACGGAAACAGGCGAACGACGCACAATGCGGTCGGCATTGGAGCCGACGAGGAATTCGCGCAGGCTGTCGGGGTGCTCAGATCCCATGACCACCAGATCGGCGTTTGATTTCTTTATCGTTTTCAGCGCCTCGCGGTGGATTTTGCCGAACTTGAGGTGCTGCTTCACCTTTACGTCATCAGGCACTTCACGCTCGACTAGCTTTTCAAGCGCCTTGGCCGCGCGGCCTGTGGCCTGTTTTTCGTAATCTGCGGGAAAGAACCCTTCGACCAGCGGCGTGCCCATGTCAGGCACGACCGACAGGATATGCAGGGTGCCCTTGGACAGACGGATCATATCCACCGCCTGCGGCAGCGCTTTCTCCCATGATTTTGGGTCACTCAGGTCAACAGTCAGCAAGATATTGTCAAACATGGTGCGCCCTCCTCAGGCTGTCGCGGGCTTGCGGGTGTCACGCGCGGCACGGCCCCGTTGCAGGAAGACGACCAGTGCCAGCAGCAACAGCGCGGGGATGAACATCCAATATTTGCTGGGTTGCGGCATCGGTTTCAGCACGCGCAGCACCTCTTGGTCCCAATCAAGGCCCGCGCCCTGCGCAGGGCTATCGTAGAGGACATCGTCGATGATCATCTTGTCGCCATCCTCGCGGAACATGAGACCTGCGGCTTCCAGCTTCTCGGCCCCCGTCTCGCCCGCGCCAATCGGCAGCAGCGCGACGAATTCCAGCGGATCGCCCAGATCGTTCACTCCCGCAACGCGCAGGCGCAGCCGCTCACCGGCGGGCGTTTCCTCAGCCGCCTGCACGATCTCGGTCGGCGCTTCTTCGCTATAGGGCGGATAGACCATGTCCATCCAGAACCCCGGGCGGAACAGGGTAAAGGCAATCAGCAGCAGCGCGATGGTTTCATAGAAACGGTTGCGGGCCAAAAACCAGCCTTGGGTCGCGGCGGCGAAAAGCAGCATCGCCACGGTTGCCACGACAAAGATGAACAGCCCCTGCCCCCATGTGACGCCAATCAAGAGCAGTTCCGTGTTGAAGATAAACAGGAACGGCAGCGCAGCTGTGCGCAGGGAGTAGAAGAAGGCCACGAGACCCGTGCGGATCGGATCACCGCCCGAAACGGCGGCGGCGGCGAAACTGGCCAAGCCGACCGGCGGGGTCACATCGGCCATGATGCCGAAGTAGAACACAAAGAGGTGCACGGCGATCAGCGGCACGATCAGCCCGTTCTGCTGACCCAATGTCACGATCACCGGCGCCAACAGGGCCGAGACGACGATGTAGTTCGCAGTGGTGGGCAAGCCCATGCCAAGAATCAGCGACAGGACCGCGGTCAGGAAGAGGATCGCAAGGATATTGCCGCCCGAGAGCACCTCAACCACATCCGCCAGCGCCGAGCCGACGCCGGTCTGGCTCACCGCGCCCACGATGATACCAGCCGTTGCCGTGGCGATGCCGATACCGATCATGTTGCGTGCGCCGGTGACCAATCCGTCGATCAGGTCAAGCACACCCGCCTTCACGTCGTTCACAAACTGGCTTTCGCCGCGGAACATCGCCATCAACGGGCGCTGTGTCAGCAGGATAAAGATCATGTAAGCCGCCGCCCAAAAGGCCGAAAGGCCGGGCGACAGGCGGTCGACCATCAGCGCCCAGACCAGCACGACGACAGGCAGGATGAAATGCAGCCCTGACCGCGCGGTCGGCCCGGGCATCGGCAACGATGTCACCTCAGCATTGGGATCGTCCAGTTTCAACGGTTCTTCCTTACTCGCCACATAGAGCAGGCCAACATAGACCGCCGTGAGGAAGACAAAGATGATGTAGCCCGCTGTCTCAGGGAAGGCCGGGCGGATCCAGCCCATCAGGTAATATACGGCAAAGGACAGCGCGCAGATCGCGATGATCGCAAAGGCGATGCCGATCAACTGTTGCACCAGCGGCTTGGGCGTATAGGCGCGGGGCAGACCCTGCATCCCGGCTTTCATCGCTTCAAGGTGCACGATGTAGACCAGCGCGATGTAAGAGATAACCGCAGGCAAGAAGGCGTGTTTGACCACGTCGAAATAGGGAATGCCGACATACTCGACCATCAGGAACGCCGCAGCGCCCATCACGGGCGGCATGATCTGGCCATTGACCGAAGAGGCCACCTCGACCGCGCCTGCTTTTTCGGAGTTGAAGCCCACTTTCTTCATCAGCGGAATGGTGAATGTGCCGGTGGTCACAACGTTCGCGATGGAGGAACCGGAAATCAGGCCGGTCATGGCGGATGCCACAACAGCCGCTTTCGCTGGTCCGCCGCGCATGTGGCCCATGAGGCTGAATGCGACCTGAATGAAGTAGTTGCCCGCGCCCGCACGGTCCAACAGCGAGCCGAACAGCACGAAGAGGAACACGAAAGAGGTCGACACACCAAGCGCGATGCCAAAGACGCCCTCGGTCGTGATCCACTGGTGGTTCACGATCTCCGACAGGCTGTTGCCCTTATGGGCGATGATGCTGGGCATAGAAGGGCCAAGCACGGTGTAGAAAAGAAAAATGCTCGCCACGATCATCAACGCAGGCCCAAGGGCGCGGCGGGTGGCTTCGAGCAGGATTAACAGTCCGGTAACCCCTGCGATATAGTCTGGCAGGATCGGCGCGCCGACGCGGTTGGCGATCTCGCGGTAGAAGATAAAGAGGTAGAGCGCACAAAAGGTGCCGACGATGGCTAAGGCCCATTCCCAGATTGGAATGCGGTTCTTGGGCGAGCCGAGCAGCACTGTCGCAATCACGAAAAGTGCGGGGATCGGGATCCACCAAATCGCGGTCGAATCTTTGGTGCTGACCATAAAGAGCGCGGCAAGAACGGCCGGAACGATGACACCAAGCGCCACCTGAAAGCTGGTGCGCGTGGCCGGGAACACCATGATGCCAAGGAATACGGCAAAGCCCAAGTGAATGGAGCGGGCCAGCGTATCATTGAACAGACCAATGGGTGACGCGATGTAGAGTTGAAACAGCGACCAAGCCAGTGCCACCAACAGCAGCAAGGTGCCCATCAGCCCGCTGACAGCACGGCCGCCCGTATCAGAAGAAGCGACAAGTTCGTCCAGTTCCGCCTGGCTCAGTCCGCCTCGGTCACCGGTTGCGGCGGTTTCGACAGCCGCCGCCTTTTGCTGGTCCTTCTCAGACATATCGTCCCCCTGTCGGCTCCACCTTGGGGTGGATGCGCATATTGTTTTTTCGGGTCTCTGACGGCAGCGTACCGCCGCCAGAGCTATCATGTCACGCGAAGATTACTCGATCCAACCTTGCTCTTTGTAATACTTCTCTGCGCCGGGGTGCAGCGGCGCAGACAGACCGCCCGAGATCATCTCTTCTTGGGTCAGGTTCTCGAACGCCGGGTGCAGACGCTTGAAACGGTCGAAGTTGTCAAAGACAGCTTTCACGACCTGATAGACCACATCGTCATCCACATCAGCGGATGTCACAAAGGTCGCTTTCACGCCGAAGGTTTTCACGTCTTCGTCGGTGCCCTTGTACATGCCGCCCGGCACGGTGGCCTCGGCATAATAGGGGTTGTCGTCGATCAGGCCTTGGATCGCATCACCATCCACGGGGATCAGCTTGGCGTCGATGGTCGACACGGCTTCTTGGATGGAACCATTCGGGTGGCCAACGGTGTAGATGATCGCATCCACTTTGTTGTCGCCCAGAGCGGCGGCCTGCTCGGCCGGCTTCAGTTCGGAAGCCAGTGCGAAATCGTCCAGTGTCCAGCCTTTGGCGTCCATCACGACTTCCATGGTGGCGCGCTGACCGGAACCGGGGTTGCCGATGTTGACGCGCTTTCCTTTGAGGTCGTCAAAGGACTCGATGCCGCTGTCGGCACGGGCGATGACGTTGAACGGCTCACCATGCACGGAGAAGACCGCGCGCAGGTTGTCGAACTTGTCGCCTTCGAACTGCGAGGAGCCGTTGTAGGCGTGGAACTGCCAGTCGGACTGGGCAACGCCCATGTCCATGTCGCCCGCTTTGATCGCGTTGATGTTGGCGATGGACCCGCCGGTGGAGGGCGCGGTGCATTTCAGGTTGTGATCCGCTGTGCCGCGGTTCACCAGACGGCAGATCGACTGACCGACGACGAAGTAAACGCCTGTCTGGCCACCGGTGCCGATGGTGATGAACTTTTCCTGCGCCATGGCCGCAGTGCCGGCCACCATGGCACCGGTCATCGCGAGCATTTTGAACATTTTCATAAGATGTCTCCCATTGTTATATTGGCGGACCACCCTTTAGGCGGACACCATTGCATGCACAAGTAGAGCGCCGCAGCCTTTAGGCAATTGACTGGGCAGGGAAATTTCTAACGCGCCGTTCAGGGCCCAAGCAGACATGCCCTTGTGGCGGGAATCCCCGTATTCAGGTTAGGTCGGATTGCCATCGCGATCAATGCAACTCCCTTTCATGGCGCAACCCGGCCCCCAAAGCCTATCCTACAGGCTGGGGCAAATCCGGCAGAACCGGCGCGGCGGCGATGAGTGATTTGGTATATTCATGCTGCGGCGCATCGAAGACCAGCGCGGTCTCTCCGGCCTCTACGATCTTGCCGGACTGCATCACCAGCACCCGGTCCGTCACCGTACGCACCACCGACAGGTCGTGCGAGATAAAGAGATAGGTCAGGTCATAATGGCCGCAAAGCTCGGCCAGCAGATCAAGGATCTGCGCCCGGACTGAGACATCCAGCGCGCTGACCGCCTCGTCGAAAAGGATCAGCTCTGGCCGGATGATCAGCGCGCGGGCAATGGCGATCCGCTGCCGCTGTCCGCCCGAGAATTCGTGAATGTATTTGCGCGCATCTGCGGGGCGCAGCCCCACGGCGGTCAGCGCTTCGTCAATCGCGCGGGTCCGCTCCGCCCCCTGCGGCGCGCTGTCGAGCAGGTGGAAAGGCTCAGTCACCAACCGATCAACGCGGTGGCGCGGATTGAAGCTGCCGAAAGGGTCTTGGAACACCACCTGCATCTTGCGGCGCACGGCAAGGTTCGGCTTTGTCCCGGTAAAGACGGGCTGACCATCGACGGTGATGCTGCCCTCTTGCACCTGTTCCAGACCCAAAATCGCCCGCGTCAGGGTCGATTTTCCGCAACCGGATTCCCCCACCAAGCCCAACCGCTCCCCCCGGTTCAGGGTAAAGCTGAGGTTGTCCACCGCGCGGAACCTACCGGGCGCACCAAACAGCGTTTTGCGCGGCAGATGATAGTCACGACAGACGCCCTTGACCTCCAACAGCGGCACGGGCGCGGGTGGCGTGGGCAGGTTGACCTCATGGCGGGAGGCCTCGAAGAGCATCTTGGTATAGGGGTGGCGCATGTCGCGCAGCAGGCTCTGAGTCTCTCCTTGCTCGACAATCTGGCCCTTGCGCATGACGATGATCCGGTCGGCCATATCGGCCACGACGGCAAGGTCATGGGTGATCATCAACAGCCCCATGCCATCTTCGCGCGCCAGACGGGTCAGCAGGGTAAGGATTTGCGCCTGTGTGGTCACATCCAACGCTGTGGTCGGCTCATCCGCGATCAGCAGACGGGGACGCAGGGCGATGGCGATGGCGATCACCACCCGCTGGCGCTGCCCGCCGCTCAACTCATGCGGATAGCGCGACAGGGGGAAGCGGTCTTGGGGCAGGCCGACGCGGGTCAGCGTTTCGGCGGCGCGGGCCTCGGCCTCGGCGCGTGAGACGCTGGGCTCATGCACGCGGATGGTTTCGGCCACTTGGCGACCGATGGTCTGTACCGGGTTCAGCGCGGTCATCGGCTCTTGAAACACCATGCCGATGTCATTGCCGCGCACGCCGCACAGCGTCGCTTCGCTCATCTGGCTCAGATCGTCATCGCCCAGCATGATATGGCCGGTGGTCGTGGCCCCCTTAGGCAGCAGTTGCATCGCCGCCAGCGCGGTCATCGACTTGCCCGAGCCGCTTTCCCCGGTCACGGCGACGATTTCGCCCGGCGCGACAGAGAAGGTCACCCCGTCGAGGATGCGCAGCCCGTGGATCGACAGCGAGAGATTGGAGACAGTCAAAAGCGTCATGTGCGTGCCACCCTCAGGCGGGGATCAAGCATGTCCCGCAGCCCGTCACCCATCAAGTTCAACCCCAGAACCGTCAGAATGATTGCGAAACCGGGCATCAAGGCCATATGCGGCGCGATGCTGACCATCGTCTGCGCATCGGCCAACATCCGGCCCCATGACGGCACCGGCGGCTGCGCGCCAAGGCCGACGTAGCTCAGCCCCGCTTCGGCAAGGATACCCAGAGAGAATTGGATGGTCCCCTGCACGATCAGCAGATTGGCGACATTGGGCAGGATATGCTCCGCCGAGATACGCGCGGCGGATTTACCGGCGACCCGCGCGGCGAGGATGAATTCACGTTGCCACAAAGACAGCGCCGCACCGCGGGTGATCCGGGCGAAAACGGGGATGTTAAAGATGCCGATGGCAATGATCGCATTGATCGCCCCGGCGCCAAAGACCGCCGTGATCAAAATGGCGATGACAATGGCCGGAAAGGCAAAGACCAGATCATTGCCGCGCATGATGACTTCATCCACAAGGCTCCCACGCCGCGCTGCGGCCCAAAGCCCCAGCGGCACGCCCGCGCCCATGCCGATGCCCACCGCCACCAACGCCACGGCGATAGAGGTCCGCGCGCCGACCATGATCATGCTCAGAATATCGCGGCCAAAGTGATCCGTGCCCATCGGATGCGCCAGCGACGGGCTGTGCAGCTTGTTCGCGATGTCGAGCCCGGCATAGTCATAAGGCGTCCAGACAAAGGAGATCAGCGCCGCCAGCAAAAAGACCGAGGTCAACACGGCCCCAAGAAACAGGTTGCGGTTCATGTGCGGGCCCTCAACCGGGGATCGACGGCGGCATAGGCCAGATCGACAAGGAAATTCACCAAGATCACCGAAAAGACCAAGAGCATCACCACCGACTCGACCACGATCAGATCCCGCGCCGAGATCGACTGGAACACCAGCCGCCCAAGGCCCGGCAGGTAAAAGACCTGCTCGATAATGATTGACCCGGCCAGCAGGAAGGAGAACTGCAAACCGATGATCGTCAGCACCGGGATCAGCGCATTGCGCAGCCCGTGCCGCCAAAGCGCCTGTCGCGCGGTTAGCCCCTTGGCCCGCGCGGTGCGCATGAAATCTTCGCCCAGAACATCCAGAAGGGCCGAGCGCATGACCCGCGCGAGGATCGCAGCCTGTGGCAAGGCAAGCGCAATGGCAGGCAGGGTCAGCGCATGCAGCCCGGCGAAAAGCCCCTTGTCCCAGCCGACGAAACCGCCTGCCGAAAACCAGCGCAGGTTGATCGAAAAGATCAGCACGAGGATCATGGCGAACCAAAAGTTCGGCACCGCCACGCCCAATTGCGTCGCGCCCATGACGCTGATGTCACCCGCCCGGCCCCGTCGTGACGCGGCATAGATGCCCGCTGGAAATGCCACCACGACAGTCAGCGCCAGCGCATAAAGCGCCAGAGGCACCGAGACCCAAAGCCGGTCACCGATCATCTCGGTCACCGGGGTGCGATAGGTGTAGGACGTGCCGAAATCGCCGCGCAGCATGCCACCAACCCATTCTAGGTAGCGCTCGGGTCGGGATTGATCGAGACCCAGCTCACTGCGCAGCGCGGCCAGTGTTTCCGGCTGTGCATTCAGGCCCAGCATAAAGGAGGCCGGATCGCCGGGGGCGACCTCAATAACCACAAAAATCACCAGCGACGCGACCGCGAGACTGATGAGCAGGGAGAGAAATCTTTTCAACGCATAGCGAAACATAGCGCGGAGGTTAGGCGGCACGCTCGGGAGGGTCCAGAGCCCGCGTGCAGTTTCCCCGAGGAGAAAGAGAGAAATGCTGAATTTTTAAGGCCCACGTAGGGCGGGGCCGGGGTCCACATCGAAAGAATCCAGCATTGTGAGCATGTTATGCACTGAAACCGCCGTTTTCCCTTTCCTAATCGCTATGCGCTGGAACCATATCCGTTATGCGGTGTTGTCTTCGGGAGAACAGATAAAACTGGAGAATAAAAATGAAAACGACTCTGAAAACACTTGCGATCGCCGGCCTTCTGGGCACCGTTTCCGCACCCGCCTTCGCCGCTGCTCACATGGACATGGCCAGCATGACCTGCGCCCAGTACCAAGAATTGAGCGATGAAGACAAAATGAAAGTCTCTTCCATGGCAATTGCCGAACTGGAAGATGGCGACCACGGTGGCTCCATGATCACCGAAACCAAAAACGACGGTTCCGAGCCGAGCGACATCTCTGCTGCTGAAGCGACAGACGCTGAAGAAACCGAAGATTCCCTGATCGACAATACAAAAGCCGTCGAAGATTCCGAAGAAGCTGACGAGATGGCCGACACGGAAATGGAACAGGAAATGGAAGACTTCATGGTCGTCTGTAACCAGAACCCCGACGCGCTGGTAAGCGAAGCCGCAGCAAACCTGCGTGGCAAAGACCAATAGGTCTTCGCATCTAATTAAAAAGGGCGCGCCTCACGGCGCGCCCTTTTTTAATGCTTAAACGCAATCCTATGGATCACTCCGCCCAGCTCACACCGGTCAGGTCGGTGGCCTGCGTGGGCGCGTTTACCCAAAGCCCCTCGACACCCGCCTTGGCAATCGTCGGGAAAGCGAGTTGGAACAGATAGCCGTTCACATAGTCTTCGGCGATCATGCGCTGCGCCTTGGCCAGCATCTCGGTCCGCGCTGCGGGTTCTGCCGTCTTGTTGAACTCGGTTATCAGCGACTGGAACTCAGCATTGTCATATTGGAAGTAATAGTCCGGGTTGGCGTAGATATTGATGTCCATCGGCTCTGTATGGCTGACGATCGACAGACCGAAATCCTTGCCTTTGAACACGGTTTCCAACCACTGTGCCCATTCGACATTGGTGATCTGCGCCTTGATGCCAACTTCGGCCAGCTGGGCTGCGATGATCTCTCCGCCGCGGCGGGCGTAGGATGGGGGCGGCAGGTGCAACGTCGTCTCGAACCCATCGGGGAAACCGGCCTCGGCCAGCAGCGCCTTGGATTTTTCAGGGTCGTAGCTGCTCATCTCAGTCAGATCGACGTAGTCCGGGTTATGCGGTGCGAAATGGGTGCCGATGGGCGTGCCATAGCCAAACATTGCCCCATCAATGATTGCCTGACGGTCGATGGCATGGGCCACAGCCTCGCGGACTTTGACGTTATCGAAAGGTTCGCGCTTGTTATTGATCGACAGGATCGTTTCCCCCTCGGTCGAGCCGATCAGCACTTGGAAACGGGGGTCCGCCTCGAACTGGGGGATATTTTCCGGCGCGGGGAAGCCGGTGAAAACATCGACATCCTCGGCCATGACCGAAGCGAAAGCCGCTGTCGGATCTGAGATGAACTTGAAGGTCGCGCTGGCCAGCGCGGGCGCCTCGCCCCAATAGTCGTCATTCCGGGTCAGAGTGATCTTGTCGCCCTGATTCCAGTTCTCAAACTTGAACGCGCCGGTGCCAATCGGGGTCTGCTTGATCGTCTCAACCGTTTCAGGTGCCACGATCACCGCGTCGCCCCAGGCGAGGTTGAACAGCATGTTGCCATTCGGTTCGCTCAGTTTGACCTCAACGGTCTGCGGGTCAATGACGTTCACTTCGGAAATCGCGGCATAGAGCGCCTTTTGGGCATTGGCGCTGTCTTCGGCGTTGATCCGGTCGAGGGTGAATTTCACGTCCTCGGCGTCCATCGTGGTGCCATCGTGAAAGGTGACCCCCTCGCGCAGCTTGAACGTATAGGTCAGCCCGTCTTCGGAAATCTCCCAGGACTCAGCCAAGCCCGGCACGACAGAGCCATCGCCCATGAAACGGGTCAGCCCTTCGAAGACATTGGTATAAAGCACCGAGTCGATGGCCCCGGCCGCGGCAGAGGTCGGATCAAGGTGCGGCGGCTCAAGCTGCATGGCGACGGTGATGTCGTCCTTGGCGAAGGCGCTGGTGGCGGCGACAACCAATGCAGCACTGGCCACACCGGTCATCAAACGGTTCAAACGGTTCATGAAGTTCTCCCATATAGGCGTATTTTTTTGCGAGGCTAGCCAAAAGCCGCGCGACGCGCCAGCCTTCGTTGCCAAGCCCGCGCGAGAAGGGTATCGCGGGTGCTTTGCACGGGCGCGCTGCGCATCGGACCGCCCGTGAGAAGGCATTAGGAGAACGTCATGGCCAGGCTGGGGATTGATTTTGGAACGTCCAACACCGCGGCGGGCATCGCCGTCAACGGCACCCCGCAACTGATCGCATTAGAGGCCGAGGCGCAGACCCTGCCGACGGCGGTATTTTTCGATTTCGAAGCGCGTGAAATGCGGATCGGCGCCGCCGCCTCTGACGCGCTGCTGGCCGGGGCCGAGGGCCGTTATATGCGCGGGTTGAAAAGCCTGCTTGGCACCCGGCTGATGCGCGAGCGGCGGGTGCTTTTGGGCGAACGGCTGGACTTTATCGATATTGTGGCGCGGTTTCTGGCGCGGGTGAAAACGCAAGCCGAAGCCGCCACGGGGATGCAGTTCGACACAGCACTCTCTGGCCGTCCGGTGCGCTTTCATTCAGCCGATGACGCGCGCGATGCACAAGCGCTGACAGACCTGCGCGAGGCCTATGGCCGGGCCGGTTTCGACCATGTGGATTTCATGAACGAACCCGAAGCCGCCGCGCTTGCCAACCGCGCCGCGCTGCGACCGGGGGATCTGGGGCTGGTGATCGATATCGGCGGCGGCACCTCTGATTTCACGCTTTTCCGCCAGCGCGGGAATGATGAGATCGACATTTTGGAAAGCCACGGCATCCGCCTTGGCGGGACCGATTTTGACCGGTCCTTGTCCATCGGGCGGGTGATGCCGCAGCTTGGGATGGGCAGCGAAATTCGCCATGCTTTCGGAGGCGACACCCACATCGCGCCTAACGCGATCTTCAACGATCTGGCCACTTGGGCGAAAATTCCGTTTCTCTATGGCCCGGATACCCGCAAGGCGGCGGCGGAATTGCATAAGTTTGCCGAACACCCCAAGCGTCTGGCACGGTTGGTTAAAGTGCTTAATGAAGAGCTTGGTCATGATCTTGCTTTTGCCGTCGAAGCGGGCAAAATCCGCGCCAATGGCGCAGGGGCCGAGGGGGATGCAGAGCCAGTGATCAACGTGTCGATGCTCAAACCCCGCGCGACTTTGCCCCTGCCCCGTGACTGGATGCGCAAGCGGCTTTCGAAACTGGCCGCACAGATGGGGGATGCAGCGGAGACGACAGCGCGGAACGCAGGCATCGCGCCCGGCGCTGTGGACCGGTTAATCTTTGTCGGCGGGTCGAGCCTGATGGAGGTGGTCGAGGCCGAAATGCGCGCACGTTTTCCGCGCGCGGAAGGGCATCGGGGGGCGGCGCTGACGGCGATTGTCGAGGGGTTGGCGTTGAGTGCCGGTGGGGGGGGTAAACGCGGCTGATCCGTTTGGTTGAGGGTGCGGGATCGGTATTTAAGAAAGGATGAAGTTGAAGGGGGGGAGACGCTCCCCCGTGGGGGGCGAGATTGGCGGGGCGTTATTGTTTGGGTCGCGCGATTTGAGCAGGCTGGGGCTTTTTACTGTGCAGGGGGCTTCGGCGGGCTATGTTCATCATGTCCATGAATTTCAGGAAGAACGCGAATGGCCCCACTGATCCAGAAAAAGCCCCCTACCTCTGCCGTGCAGGAAGAGGCGGAAGAACGCTCTGTCAGTGAGGCGGCGGCGCTGTCGCCCAAGCTGATCTATGAGGTGATCCGGCGCGAGGGGCGCGATGAGTTGAACCGCACCAACCGGTCGTTGATCTGGTCTGGGATATCCGCGGGGATGCTGATCAGTCTTTCGGTCTTGGGGGAGGCGATTTTTCGAACCTATTTGCCGGATGCGGGCTGGCGTTTTCTGTTGGAGAACCTCGGCTATTCCTTGGGGTTCATCGCGGTCATCATGGGCCGGATGCAGTTGTTTACCGAAAACACCATCACCACGGTCTTGCCCCTGATGCAGGAACGCAGCCTGAATATTCTGTGCAGGCTCATGCGGCTTTGGGCCGTTGTGCTGGGGGCCAATGTGATCGGGGCCTTCGCGGCGGCCGCGCTGTTTATCTATACGCCCGCCATCCCGGCGGAGGTTTTGCCCGCTATCATCAGCCTTTCGGAACACGCGACGGGCATGCCGGCGGCGGAGGGGTTTTGGCGGGCCATTCCGGCGGGGGTCATCGTGGCGTTGATCGTTTGGATGCTACCTGAGGCGGATGAGGCTGCATTTTTCCTGATCCTGACCTTTACCTGGCTTATTGCCGCGGGGGACTTCACCCATATCGTCGCAGGGTCTGTAGAGATGGCCGCGCTCATTCTGCATGGCGGGCTGGGGCTTGGTCAGGCGATCTTTGGCTTCTTCCTGCCGGTGCTTGTCGGCAACATCATCGGTGGCACGTTGATCTTCACCCTTGTTGCTTGGGGGCAGGTCCGCGACGATGTGGAGGACAGCTAACGCGAAGCGGTCCCGGTTTTTGCCGGGGCCGAATTGAAAGGATTGGCATTGGTGCTGCGCAGACCTCCGACCCGACCGGCGATCTATTGGGATGCTTTCAAGGCGAGCCTAAAACAAGCGGCCGACGATAACCTTGCGCTGATCTCGGCCGGGGTGGCGTTTTTCGCGATGCTGTCGTTGTTTCCCGCGCTGGCGGCGCTGATCGCGCTTTTGGGGCTGATCTCGGACCCTGTTGTGGTCATTGCCCAGTTGGAGGATGTGCGCGGGCTGCTGCCGGATGATGTCTATGACATTATCAATACGCAGGTGACCGGGCTGGTCACCGCGCGGGCCGATACCTTGGGTTGGGCCGGTATTGTATCGCTGCTGGTGGCGCTGTGGTCTGCGCGGGCCGGTGTGGGGGCGATGGTGATCGGTCTGAACGCCGTCTATAACGAGCGCAACCGCAATGCTGCGAAACATTACCTTCATGCCTTGATGTTGACGGTAAGCCTTGTGGGGGTCGGGATCGTGGCGCTGCTGGCGGTGGTGGTCGCACCCATCATTCTGGCGTTCATCCCGCTTGGACCCTTTGGCAACGCCGTGGCCGACCTGCTGCGCTGGACCGTTGCGACGGCGGTTTTGTTTGCCGGTGTGGGTGTGCTTTACCGTTTCGGGCCGAACCGGCGCGCGGCGCGATTGCCTTGGCTTAGCAGCGGGGCGATTTTGGCGGTGATGTCTTGGGCGGTGCTTTCGATCGGGTTTTCCTATTACGTCGCCAATTTCGGCAACTACAATCAGGTCTATGGCTCGATCGGGGCTGTGATTGCGATGTTGGTCTGGCTTTGGATCAGCAGTTTTCTGATCCTATTCGGCGCGGCCCTGAACGCGCAGGTCGAACGCCGGACGCGCCCGGACAGCACCATCGGCCCGGCCAAACCGCGCGGGCAACGTGGGGCCGAGGCCGCAGATACCTTTATCGATATCACGCAAGAGTAGCTGTTAAAGCAGGGGGCGCTTTTGGCGACCCTCAAGTTCGGTCACCCCCGCTTTCGCCAAGGCGGCGAGGTCGTTGATCTGAAGCACCCTGTCGGACCACGAAAGCAACTGGCGTTCTTTCAGGGCACCGAGGGTTTTGTTGGTGTGCACCACCGACAGGCCAAGCGCATCGGCCAGATCGCGTTGTGAATAGGGCAGCAGCATCTGGTTGTGGGTGACCATCCCCAGCGACTGGCCACGTTCGAAAATCTTGACCATCGCCCAAGCGATGGCCTGCATCGCGGTGCGTTGGCCAATGGTGGCAAGGACTTCGCCCATGAAATGTTCTTCGATCGCGGCCAACCAAGTGATGTCAAAGGCGCGTTCGGGGTGGTTCTTGAAGAAATTCCAGAACTCGCTGCGGTTGAAAACGCAAAGCCGCATATGGGTCCGGGCTTCGACGGAATGGCCCATTTCACCCATGATGCCTGCCTGCAGGCCGATGAAATCGCCGGGGAAGACAAAGCTGATGACCTGCCGGTTGCCGTTTTCCAAGGTCTTGTCGCGGATGCCCATCCCGGTCAGCGCGGTGTAAAGCTGGGGCGAGTTTGACCCCTCAAGCAGGATCGGCGTGCCCGGCTCAACCGTCAGCTCACCGGACTTGAACTTCTCCATGAAGTTCACTTCATCTTTCGACATCGGCAGGAAGGCATCTTTGCGACGGAGAGGGCAATAGCGGCATTGTGTCGTCATCAGATAAAATTTGCCTTCTTATGTCTTAGTTTAATGCGCCCTCGTGGCGCGCCCCCTAAATCGACAACTTTGCTAACCCGGGGGAAGACCATGTCGATTTTGATCTACGAACCGGACCCGTTGGTCTGTTCAGACATAAATGAAACGCTTTCTGCTGCGTTTCCGCAATCGCAAATTCGCGTTTTAGAGACGTTTGATCTCAGCAAGCTGGTGGAGAACATCGACAACATCGAATTCGCGGTCCTGTCGCTGCGGCGCGATCAGTTGCACCAGCATCTGTCGGATTTGTCGAACCTGCGGGAGTGGTTTCCAATCGTCTGTATCATGAACGATACGCCCCGATTGGCGGAGGCCGAAAGGAGGCTGAGGTTCATCACCCGCCCCTTTTCCAGTGGCAATCTTCTCAGCGCTGTTAACGGCGCGCTTTCTGACCCGCGGTTATGCCAGCCAGAAATGCCATGACCAAGTTCTTGAGACCGTCATGTTCGGTCGCGGAGGGGTCTTCCTGACGGGGGGCCTGAGCGGCGGGCGCGCGGTCGGATCCGGCCATGGCAAGCAAGAGGAAACCAACACCGAAATAGACCGCGCCGAGGATCAGCGCGGCGGTGAGCGCTGTGGTGACGGTGATGAGATAAAGCCATGCCGCAAGCGTGAGAAACAGCAGCCCGATCAGCAGAAAGAGCGCGGCCCCTGCGCTGAGCATCGCGGTGCGCAGCACACGCCGCAGGGAGCCGCGCAGATGGTTCATCACCGAGGAAAGCATCTTAGCGGCGGGCCGTCACAAGACCGACAAGGAAACCGATGCCTGCGGCGATGCCGAGGGCGGTACCGGGCTGGGCTTGCAGGAATTCCTCGGCTTGCTTTTGGGCCTCCATCGCCTTCAGGCGCCCTGTGTCGGCAAAATCATTCGCCGCGTTGCGGGCGTTGTCGCGCATCTCTTCCGACTTGGCCTTGCCGTATTCGCCCAAGGTTTCGGTCAGCGATGCGATGTCTTTTTTGAGAAGCGCGATCTGGTCCGACAGATCGTCGATGGTCAGATCTTTTGCGGCAGCGGTCGGGGTCTTGGCCATGCGGGCCTCCTGAATGTTTGACTGACGATAGGCAGCGCGGGCGCTGAATGCAAAGGGTTCCCTGCGCAAAACGATGCGCGGGGAACCCTGTTTTTCTGGCCCGGCTTAGGCGTTGAGCGTTTCCGTGGAGGAAAAGAACATCGCTTGCGAGACAGCCGAGACGACCTGATCCACCGAATAGGGTTTGGAGATCAGGAAGGCGGGCTCTGGCTTGTCGCCGGTCAACAGACGCTCCGGAAAGGCGGTGATAAAGATCACCGGACGCATGCCCAGTTCGTTCAGCAGGTCGTTCACCGCATCGATGCCCGAAGAGTTATCGGCCAGTTGGATATCGGCGAGGATCAGGTCAGGCACATCGGCCTTGCCTAGTTTCACCGCTTCATCACGGGTGCGCGCGATGCCGGTTACCCGGTGGCCCATCTCGGCGACGATGGATTCAATGTCCATCGCGATAATGGCTTCGTCTTCGATAATCATCACCGAACCGGAGGTGCTGTCAGCCATTTCGCGATGTGCGATCTGGATCAGCTCATCGGCCTCGGCCTCATCCACGCCAATGATTTTGGCGATTTCACCATGCGAAAAGCCTTCGATCGTGTGCAGCAGCAGCGCTTCGCGGCTGTTGTTGGTCAGGCTCGACAGATGCCGCTGCGCCTTGGCGCGGGGGCCGCTTTCGCCTTCTTCCACCGGGGCACCTGCGCTGGCCCAGATACCGTACAAAACCTTGAAAAGACCCGTCTTTGTGTCTACTCCATCGAGCACCGAGCGATCAACCAGGATGGCTTCCAGCGCCGCCGCGGCGAAGGTGTCACCACTGGTCTGGCTGCCAGTCATCGCCCGCGCGAACCGGCGAAGGTAGGGGATGTTGGCACCCAGTTCATCGCTGATGCTGGTCTTTTGTGTCGCATCGTTCATCTAGTCGAATCCTTTTTTACTTTTCTTGGAACCAAACACGTCGACATTGTGTTTGGTTCCAGTATGCGTACATAATTATTCAAACGAGACGACGATGCCAGAGGTGATGTTAGTGAATTCAGGAAACAAGGACGAGCGCGAGCGCGTCATCGACGACAACCTCAAGCGTGTCTTCGATGAGACGCTCGATGAAGGCATCCCTGATCGTTTCAAGGATCTGCTTCAGAAGTTGAAGGAACAGGATTCAGAAAAAGGAACGTCATAATGACCCGTCCCGATCCGCGCGACGAGCTGGTAGAACATCTGCCGGCCATGCGGGCCTTTGCCATCAGCCTGACACGCAATGGTGCCACGGCAGACGACATGGTGCAGGACACCTTGGTCAAGGCGTGGACCAACATCGAAAAATTCCAAGAGGGCACGAACATGCGTGCTTGGCTCTTCACGATCCTGCGGAACACTTACTATTCCTCGCGCCGCAAGGCGAAACGCGAAGTCTCGGATGTGGATGGCGTGTTGACCGACGGGCTGGCCGAAAAGCCCGCACATGATGGTCACATGCAGATGACGGATTTCCGCAAGGCGCTTGCCCTGCTGAAGGATGAGCAACGCGAAGCGCTGCTTCTTGTGGGGGCCTCTGGCTTCTCCTACGAGGAAGCTGCAGACATGTGTGGCGTTGCCGTAGGCACCATCAAAAGCCGCACCAACCGGGCTCGTGCCCGCCTTGCTGAACTGCTGGGTCACCATGACGACGAGTCGCTTGAAATGACCGATGATGCAACAATGTCCGTCCTATCCGCTTCTAAAGTTTCTTCTTTCTAAATATGACGTCTGGCTTCTTCAGCGGTGATCTGATGCGTGGGCTGACGATCCGTATTTTGCTGTTTCTGTCTCTCGCGCTTTTGCCCATCGGGCTGATCGCGGTTGTGCAGACACGGCAGATTGCGGATCAGAGCCGCCAAAGCGCAGAGCTATCGCTGATCGCCGTCACAGAACAGGCCTCGGCCGCGGAACGCCGGGTGATCCAAGAGGCTTTCGGCGCCGCCGAAGCGCTCACCTCGATCGTGCGTCTCAGGCGAGACGACCCAGAGGAATGCACCGCCTTCCTTAAAGAATACAAACAAGCGTCAGACATCTATTCGCTTGTGGGTTTCATCGGGCTAGACGGGAAAATGACCTGCTCCTCCACGGGGCAGGATCATGACTTTTCCGAGGATGAGAACTTTCAAACACTGGTGGAAACACCGGTCCGTCGTGCGATGCCGGTGTTGCAAGGGGCGGTCAGCAATCAGATGGTCACGCTGATCAACGCGCCGGTCTACGAAGAGCGCGAATTGATCGGCTTCATGGCGCTCAGCATTCCCGAAGACGCCATCAACGCGATACGCGAACCCAAGAGCAAACACAGCAGCGTCGCGATGATGACCCTCAACAAGATGGGCCACATCCTGACCACCGAAAACGGGCTGGCCGTTGCCAAAAAGGAATACCCCAGCGATGTCGCCTTGTCGCTGTTGACCACCAAAGAACCCAACGTCTTCCTTTCAGAGAATTTCGATGGCCAAGACCGCGCCTATGTGATCGTCCCAATCGTGCCAGACACGGTCTTTGCGCTGAGCGTATGGCCCAGAAACACCCCGTTTCTGGACACGGGCGTTTCCACCCGCCTGAGCGCGCTTTTGCCCATCGTCATGTGGCTGGCCAGCTTGATCGTGGCCTTCTGGGCGTTGAACCGGCTGGCGATCAACCACATTCGCAAGCTTGGCCGGCAGATGCGTCGCTTTGCGCTGAACCGCACCCTGCCGCGCGGGACGCTTGGCCCCTCGGTGCCCACCGAATTGGTCGAGATGGAATCCGCTTTTGTCGGCATGGCGGAATCGATCCTGCGAGATGAGGCGACGCTCGAAGACAGCCTTCGGCAAAAGAACATCCTGCTGAAAGAGGTCCACCACCGGGTCAAAAACAACCTTCAGCTTATCTCGTCGATCATGAACATGCAGATCCGGCAGGCCAAAAGCGAAGACGCGCGTTTTGTCCTGCGGCGCTTGCAAGATCGCATCCTCAGCCTCGCCACCGTGCACAAGAACCTCTACCAGAATGACGATCTGGTGCGGGTCAATGCCAGCGAACTGCTGAACGAGATTGTAGGCCAGATGCTATCGGTCGGGCTGGCCTCTGGTTCGGGCGTGCAGGTTGAGCAATCCTTTGAGCCGATCAAGATTGACGCCGACGATGCGGCCCCCCTCACCCTGCTGGTGTCAGAGGCGCTGACCAACGCGCTGAAATACGTCTCGACGGTCGAACATGGCAAAGGGTTCATTTCGCTCAAGCTGATCCAGACCGGGCCGGAACAGGCGATGATTGAAGTCCGCAACACCATCGGCAACCCCGAAGAGGTGAAATCCGGCACCGGGCTCGGCTCTCGTTTGATCCTTGCCTTTACCCGCCAGTTAAACGGTCAGGTCGAGGTTGAAACCACGGATGGCGTTTACCAAATCCGGGTGAATTTCCACGTGCCGACCGACAGCAAGATGGTCTACGACTACTGACGCGCTATCGATCAGCGGAATCTGGCCGGAAACGTGGCCCGCAAGCCACAGACTCGTCATAGGCGAAAAATTTGTCGGAACCCTTTGGCTCGCGCACGGTTGAGCACCTGAAACGCAGTGCTAAAAAGGAAAACGGAGATGACCACGGAGCTCTTTCTCGGCGGTCTGACCATCCTGACCTTAGCCGCGGTCATCATTCTGGCCTTAACCACGGGCCGACGGGAACTAAACCCGGATGAAGACCGTGCCGGTCGCGACAAACAGCAACCGGAGACCCAAAGGTCGAACTACCGGTCAGACTATTAAGACCTGACACCCCTATCGACCGCCCCGAGCAGAACGCTCGGGGCGGTCGATATTTATAGGGCGTCTTTTCAAAAACTGGGGGGCGTGCAGGCGCTGACAATCTCACAGGGGTCGGTGCCAATATTGCGAAACCGATGCGGCAGGCGGCTGTCGAACAGGTAGCCATCCCCAGCGTTTAACAGGCTAACTGCGCCATCGACCGTCACCTCGATGCTGCCCCGCACCACCACGCCCGCTTCTTCGCCCTCATGGCTCAGAAACTCCGGCCCGGTATCCGCGCCGGGCTCATAGGTTTCATGCAGCACCTGAAGCGCGTGATGCGCCGCGTTGCCCAATTGGCGCAGCGATACGCCGCCCTGGTGGCTTGGCGAAATCTCGGTCAGTTCCTGCGCGCGGTAGAAAACCTTGGCGCTGTCGTCCTCCTCAAGGATCGAGAAGAACTCCGCCATACTGATGGGAATCGCGTCCAGCAGGCTTTTCAGCGATGCGACTGATGGGCTCGTCCGGTTCTTTTCGATCAGCGAGATCGTGCCATTGGTCAGCCCGGCCTTGGTCGCAAGCTCACGTTGGGACAACCCATGTTTCTTGCGGATCGCTCTAAGTTTATCGCCGACGTTCAATGACTTGTCCTTTGTGGGCATCGGCGTTGCGACCGGGCATCGTGGCGGAGGGGCAACCGATGATCTTGGGAATTGTTAGATAGGCTCTGCCTTCGCGATTGACAATTATATTAAACGGAATATGGATTTTTTAAACGACACGTCACTGCCCCTCTCTCTTTCGCAATAAGGTATCTGTTCCATGTCCAGCACCGTCAAGAAATCGCACCGCAAATCCTCTGCCAAGGCCAAAGCCGCGCCGCAGATGACAGTGGTCGAAGCAAATCCCGCCACCAAACCCGACGGTCAGACGAATGCCGACCTCGTCGCGCGCCGCGACGCCGCCGTGCCGCGCGGTGTGGCCTCCGCCGCGCCGATCTATGCGAAATACGCCGAGAATGCCGAACTGT
Source organism: Sulfitobacter sp. OXR-159 (assembly GCF_034377145.1). Taxonomy (NCBI): domain Bacteria; kingdom Pseudomonadati; phylum Pseudomonadota; class Alphaproteobacteria; order Rhodobacterales; family Roseobacteraceae; genus Sulfitobacter; species Sulfitobacter sp. OXR-159. Next base: position 146,522 of record NZ_CP139707.1, on the reverse strand, counting down.
GGGATGTCGAAGGCAACCGCTACATCGATTTCGTCGGGGGCATCGGCGTCCTGAACACCGGCCATCGCCACCCCAAAGTGGTCGAAGCCGCCAAGGCGCAAGAAGATCACTATACCCACACCAGCTTTCAGGTGGTGCCCTACGGCCCCTACATCGAACTGGCTGAAAAACTGAACGCGCTGGCCCCGGGTGACGCACCCAAAAAGACGCTGCTCGTCACCACCGGCGCCGAAGCCGTTGAGAACGCCGTGAAAATTGCCCGCGCCGCCACTGGCCGTCCGGGCATCATCGCCTTCACCGGCGGCTACCATGGCCGCACCCTGCTGACGCTGGGCATGACCGGCAAGGTCACGCCCTACAAAAAAGACGTGGGCCCTTTCCCGGCAGATGTCTTCCGTGCGCCTTTCCCTTCGGTGCGCGACGGGATCACCGTGCAGGACGCGCTGACCGGGTTGAAGAACCTCTTCCTCACCGATGCCCAGCCCGAGCGCGTTGCCGCGATCATCATCGAGCCAGTGCTCGGCGAAGGCGGCTATACCCCTGTGCCTTTCGACATGATGCAAGAACTGCGCGCAATCTGTGACCAGCACGGCATCCTGCTGATCGCCGACGAAGTGCAGGCCGGGTTTGGCCGCACCGGCACATGGTTCGCGATTGAGCATTCCGGCGTCGCGCCGGACCTGATCACCGTGGCGAAATCCATGGCCGGTGGGTACCCGCTGGCCGGTGTGATTGGCCGCGCCGATGTGATGGACGCGATGGCCCCCGGCGGTCTGGGCGGCACCTATGGCGGCAACCCGGTGGCTTGTGCTGCAGCGCTGGCGGCGATTGAGGCGATCGAAGACGAAGGTCTGCTGGCCCGCTCCACCGCGATGGGCGAAACGCTCAAAGCCCGCTTTGCCGAAATCGGCGCGCGGTCGGCGCCCTACCGCTTTTGGGATATCCGCGGCCTTGGTGCCATGGTCGCCGTCGAATTCGTAACCGACTTTGACAGCGCCAAACCCGATGCCGATTTCACGAAGCGCGTCATCGCCCACGCCCTCAAGCGCGGCCTGCTGCTGCTGAGCTGTGGCATGCATGGCAACGCCGTGCGCGTGATGGTTCCGCTGACCGCATCTGACGCCATCGTCGAAGAGGGCCTCGCGATCTTTGAAGAGGCCGTGGCCGCAGCTGTCGCCGAAGAGCAAAAATAAACCAACCGGCCATGCCGGAGGGATCGGGCGTGCGGGGCAACCTGCGCGCCCATTTTTATGGCGCGCATCCGGTGGGGCAGGTCTCTGGCAGCACAGGCCTTGGCATCCGCTGGGGAAGCGCGCAAACTCCGCCTGAAATCAATGCCGGAGTGACGATGCCCCTGTTAGACCCCTTGCCCATTTGCACCATTACGGGGATGTTTCACGTGAATAGCGCGGCTGCCCGCGGGAGCCGTTCATGACCGCGCCGATGCGTCCCGGCCCGCGCAACCTGATCACCGATGTGGCAGGGCTGAAGGTCGGCAGTGCGCAGGACACGCGGCTGAAATCCGGCAGCACCGTGTTGATCGGCGACACGCCCTTCACCGCCTCCGTCCACATCATGGGCGGCGCCCCCGGCACGCGCGAGACCGACCTGCTGGCCCCCGACAAGACCGTGGCGGCGGTCGATGCGCTGGTGCTTTCGGGCGGCTCTGCCTATGGGTTGGATGCTTGTTCGGGCGTGGTGGATGCCCTGCGCGCGCAGGGGCGCGGGTTTCGCGTAGGCGATGCGCTGATCCCGCTGGTGCCCGGCGCGATCCTGTTTGATTTACTCAACGGCGGAGACAAGGATTGGGCGCAGAACCCCTATGCCGATCTGGGCCGCAAGGCCATGGAAGCGGCCGACGAAGAGTTTGAAATAGGCTCTGTCGGCGCGGGCACCGGCGCGCTCAGCGCGATGGTAAAAGGCGGGCTCGGCTCGGCCAGTTTGCAACTGCCCGATGGCAGCATGGTCGGTGCGCTGGTGGGGGCCAATCCGGTCGGTGCCGTCACCACGCCCGGTGACCGCTACTTCCACGCCGCCCCGTTTGAGATCGACAGGGAGTTTGGCGGGCTGGGGCCAGACCCTTCCGCCGGGCTGGGGCTGCGCTTTGAGAGCCGCAAGATGGCCGCCATGTCGGCCCGCGCCAATACCACCATCGCCATCGTCGCCACCGATGCCGCGCTGACCAAGGCCGAATGCCAGCGCGTTGCCGTGGCCGCCCATGACGGCATCGCCCGCGCCGTGGTGCCCGCGCATATGCCCAATGACGGCGATCTGGTCTTCTCCCTCTCGACCGCGGCGCGACCTGCGGGGGATGTGGCGATGATCGGCCATGCCGCCGCGCTTTGCCTGTCGCGCGCCATTGCCCGCGCGATCTATGCCGCCTCCCCCGCCCAAGGGGATCTTCTGCCTTGTTGGAGCACGCTGAATGCCTGATCTACCCCTCTCCGATATCTCCCTTCATTACGAGGTCGACGGCAGCGGCCCGCCACTGCTGATGCTGGCAGGCATGCTCAGCGACAGTGCAAGCTGGGGCGCTTTGGCACCGCTGCTTTCGGATCATTTCACCCTGATCCGGCCCGACAACCGCAGCACCGGGCGCACAACGCCGTGGGACGCAGAAACCTCCGTCGCGCAGATGGCGCGGGATGCGCTGACGCTAATGGAGTATCTGGGGCATGACACCTTTCACGTCGTCGGCCATTCCATGGGCGGGCTGATGGCGATGGAGCTTTTTGGCCTAGCGCCCGAGCGCATCCAAGCGATGAGCATCCTCGCCTCCGCCCCGGTCCGTGCGCCGCGCACTATGGCGGTCTTCGACGCGCTGCTGGCCGTGCGCCGCGCGCCGCAAGGGGAGCAGCTTTGGCTGCGGGCGCTCTACCCTTGGATTTTCGCCCCCGGTTTCTTTTCCGACCCGAAAAATACTGAGACCGCCCTTGCCGCCGCGTTGGCCTATCCCCATGCGCAGAGTGCGGATGCCATGGCCCATCAACTCGAAGCGTTGCGCGGTTTCCGCCCCACGGTGCGCCCTGCCGATCTTCGGTGCCCAACCCAAGTGTTGCACGGCGCCGAAGACCTGCTGATCCCCCGCGCCGCCGCCGAGGAAGCCTTTGCGCAGGTCCCGAACCTGACGCAGACCACCCTGCCAAACGCAGGCCATTCGATCCATTGGGACGCCTCTGAGGCCGTCGCCCAACACCTGCGCCAATTCCACGCCACCGCCGGAGACCCGAGATGACACAAGACCTTTACGGATTGGAAACCTCTGCCAGCCGCCCGGAAACCCTGCAGGCGATCAACGATTTCATCCACGGCTTTCTGTCTTACCAGCCCAAAGCCGCAGGCGTCATCGCCGCAGCCGATGCCGACCCCGAGGGCCCGCTGGTCAATGCCTATGCCGCGCTATTGTGGATGTTCCTTGAGCACCCCATCGCACCGGAAAAAGCCCGCCCCTATCTGGAACGCGCCACAGCCGCGACCGGGGCCAACGCCCGCGAGCAAGAGATCATCCGCGCCGTGGGCCACTGGATCGACGGCGATGTGCCCGCTCTCGTCGCTGCCTGTGACGCCATCACCGACAAATGGCCGCGCGATCTGGCGATGCTGAAACTGGCGCAATACCATCTGTTCAACACAGGCGATGCCGCTGGCATGTTGCGCCTTGCGCTGAAATCCCTGCCCGAGGCCGAAGACATTGCCTATGCGCACGGCATGATCGCCTTTGGCTACGAGCAGTGCCACCTGCTCGACCGGGCCGAGGCCGCCGCCCGCCGCGCGATGGAGCTGCGCCACGATGAGCCTTGGGCGCATCACGCGCTGGCCCATGTGATGCTAACGCAAGGCCGCGTGGCGGAAGGCGCGCGTTTCATGGAAAGCGTGGCCGTGACATGGACTGATCTGAACTCCTTCATGCGCAGCCACAACTGGTGGCATCTGGCATTGTTCTACCTGTCCCAAGGCCGTCACGCCGATGTGCGCGCCGCCTATGACCAGCACATCTGGGGGCTTGAGAAAGACTATTCTCAAGACCAAGTCGGCGCGGTGTCCCTGCTGGCGCGGATGGAGTTCGCGGGCGTTGATGTGGGCGACCGTTGGGGCGATGTGGCAGACCATGTGGCAGCGCGGGGGGCGGATACGGTCAGCCCCTTCCTGACGCTGCAATACCTCTATGCCCTCTGCCGCACCGGACGGCCCGAGGCAGCAGAGATGCTCAGCGCAATCAAGGCCCGCGCCGCCGAAACCACGGCCCATGACCATGCCGCATGGGCCGAAGTCGCGCTGCCCGCCGCCCGCGGCATCGCCGCCCATGCCAAAGGGGATTGGGCCACGGCGATCCGCGAACTTGGCTTGGCCCTGCCCCGCATGGCCGAATGCGGTGGCAGCCATGCGCAGCGCGATCTTTTCGAGCAGATCCACCTAGATGCGCTGGTGCGCGATGGCCGCGCCTCTGCCGCGCAACAGGTGCTTGAGATGCGCCGCACCTATGACCCCGAAGGCGTGCCGCTGAACCTGATGCTGGGCGCGGTCTATGAAAAGAGCGGTTTGCCAGATCTGGCCGCCCAAGCCCGCGCGCGGGCAGAACGCACGCTGGCCGGAGCCTAGACCGGGCCGCGTACTTTAGGCGCGCGGGCCGACGGTGACCTCGAATTCGGCGATGCCGTCGACACCCCCGGTGATCACATCGCCGGGCTGCACAGCCGCGACACCGGCGGGCGTGCCGGTCATGATGATGTCACCCGGTGCCAAGGTCACGGCCTGCGACAGGGTGGCGGTATGTTCGCGCACCGACCAGATCATTTGCGACAGATCGGCTTCCTGTCTCATCTCGCCGTTCACCGCGAGCCAAAGGCGGCCCTTCTCGACCGAGGCGACATCGGCGATGGGCAGGATTGGTGCGATGGGCGCGGAATTATCAAACGCCTTAGACCAGTCCCACGGGCGGCCCATCTTCTTGGCCTGCGCCTGAAGGTCGCGGCGGGTGAAATCGATGCCCACAGATGCGCCCCAGATGTGATCCATCACATCAGCTTCCGCGATGTTTGCGCCGCCCTTGCCGATGGCGATGACAAGCTCTGCCTCAAAGTGGAAATCCTCGGTCAGCGGCGGATAGGGCACGGTGCAGGGCGTATCGAGCGTGGCATCGGCGGGTTTGGTGAAAAAGAACGGCGGGTCGCGCATGTCATTGCCCATCTCAAGCACATGCGCCTCATAGTTGCGGCCCACGCAAAAGACACGGCGCACCGGGAAACGGTCGCTGGTCCCTTGAACGGCAAGGCTGCTTTGCTTTGGGGGGTCAATCACATACATCACTGGGTTCCTCTTGGCATGATGCGGCCAAGGAACACCCGCGCTTTGTAACAGTCAATGACCCCCGTGCGCTTATAAACCCTTGAGCGGCAACTCTTTCACAGGTCCGCGCCTTTGCGGATCGCCTCTTGCACCTCGCGGATGTCTTCGGCGCTCAGCCCATAGTCCGCCGCTGCCACCTCTGCGCTGATGTAGCCGCGCAGAAGGTCGCGTTTCACCAAGTCCTTGGGGCGTTCGGTGGCGGGGCCGTAGCCCGCGCCCCCCGGAAAGGCCATCATCACCTTTGCCCCATGCGGCACGAATTGTTTGCCCTTGCCGCGCATCGGCGTGCCATCGTCGCGGGCAATGGTGGTCGGGGCACCGGGGGCACCGCCCTGCCGCCCACGGGCGGGATGATCGACGCGGTCAAACATGGCCTGCATGTCGAACTCATGCCCCGCGCGGGCGCTGACTTCCATGTACTGCCCCAGCCCCCCGCGCTGGCGACCCGCGCCGCCGCTGTCGGGGCGCAGTTCTTTGCGCCAGATCACCACAGGACCGGCATGTTCCGTGGCCTCCACCGGCATGGTCATCACGCCCGAAGGGAAGGCCGTGGCATTCAGCCCGTCGTGTTCTGGCCGCGCGCCCGAGCCCCCGGAGTTGAAGGTCAGCACCTCGGCCCGGCGCGCGCCTGTGGGGGCTTGCGCATCCGTGCGCGGGCGCAGGCTGACTTGGAAGTTGCACAGGCAACCCGCGCCCTCGGCAGGGACAAGATTGGGCAGGATCTGATCCAGCGCCGCGTAGACTGTATCGGGCACGAAGTGACCGACGATGTGCCGCAGGGCCACGGGTGCCGGGTGCACCGCGTTGACGATGGTGTTTTCCGGCGCGGTGATCCGAAACGGCTCTAGCGAGGCGGCGTTGTTGGGAATCTCCGGCGCGATGGCGCATTTCAGCGCGTAGCAGGCATAGGCCTTGGTATAGACCAGCGGGCAGTTGATGCCCTTTTTGTCGATCCCGCTGGTGCCCGCGAAATCCGACAGGATGTGATCTTCTTCGATGCTCACCGTGACCTTCAGCGTGATCGGCGTGTCGAAGCCGTCGATCGTCATCTCGCCGGTCGCCTGCTGGCGTGGCAGCGCCGCGATCCGCTCCAGCGTGGCGCGGCGGGAATTGTCGAGGATGAAACCCGCGATGCCGGTGAGATCGTCGAGGGCAAACTCCTCCATCATGTCGATCAACCGGCGGTGGCCGATCTCGTTGCAGGTGGTCAGCGCGTAGATGTCGCCGACCAATTGATCCGGCTCGCGCACGTTGCCACGGATGATCCGCACCAGTGTCGCGTCGACCTTGCCCGCATCGGCGAATTTCATGATCGGCAGGTAAAGCCCTTCTTCGTAGACGCTCGCCGCATCCGCACCAAAGCCACGCCCGCCGATGTCGACGATATGCGCGGTACAGGCAAAGAAGCCGACCAGCTTGCCACGGTGAAAAGACGGCGTGACCATGGTGATGTCATGCAGATGGCCCGTCCCCTCCCAAGGGTCGTTGGTGATATAAACGTCGCCCTCAAGGATGTTCTGCCGCCCGATGCGGCGGATAAAATGCGCCACCGCGTCGGCCATGGCGTTGACGTGGCCGGGCGTGCCGGTGACCGCCTGCGCCAGCATCTGACCGTCGGTATCATAGACCCCGGCCGAGAGATCGCCCGCCTCGCGCACCGAGGTCGAAAAGGCGGTGCGCACCAGCGCCTGCGCCTGTTCCTCAACGACCGAGATCAGCCGGTTCCACATGACCTGATAGGCGACGTTGGAATGTGTCTGTGCCATGGGCTTACCCTTTCACGGTGATGTCGATGCAGCCGTCCGGCTGGCAGATGGCGCGGCGTGACGCGGGCAGGATGATCGTCGTCTCATCCTCGGTGATCGCGGCGGGGCCTTGGGCGGTCTGGCCGGGGGCCATCTGGGCGCGCAGGACCACGTCGGCATCGCAGTATTCGGCGAGCGCCGGGTCGAACATACGCCGTGTTAGAGCCACATCTGCCGCCGCACCCGGAGACTGCTCTGCGGTGCGGGCGACCGCCTCGGGCGGGGTGGTGGCATTGACCGACCAGACCGTGATCTCGATATCCAACCCCTCGACGGTACGACCGAAAAGCTTGGAGTAATCCGCCTCAAAAAGCGCCTCGAACCGGACGGCATTGGGGTTTAGGGCGTCTGCCTCGTCCAGCACGATGGGGATCTCCCAGCCCTGCCCGCTGTAGCGCATGTAGACTTTGTATTCCGACAGGATTTCCGCCCCGGCGTCGCAGTTGCGGACAAAGCCGGTGGCCTCTTCCTGCAGTTCGGCCAACAGCGTCTTGATGCGATCCGCATCGAAATCCGACAGCTTCATATAGACCGAGCGGTTGGCCTCGAAGCTAAACGGCGCGCGCAGGAACCCGATGGCCGAGCCGACCCCGGCACCAGGCGGCACCAGCAGGCGTTCAACGCCCAGTTTCTCACAGAGCCGCCCGGCGTGCAGCGGGGCCGCACCGCCGAAGGCGATCATCGTGTAGTCGCTGAGGTCCTCGCCGTTTTCCACCGCATGCACGCGGGCCGCATTGGCCATGTTTTCGTCCACCACTTCGGCCAGCCCAAAGGCGGCGGTGGCGGCGTCCATGTCCAATTCCTTGCCGATGACATTTTGCAACGCGCCTTCAGAGCCTGTGGTGTCGAGGCGGATCGAGCCGCCCGCGAAATTGTCGGGGTCGAGCTTGCCCAGCACAAGATCAGCATCGGTCACGGCAGGCTTCTCACCGCCCCGCCCGTAGCAGGCCGGCCCGGGCTCAGAGCCCGCACTTTCCGGCCCGACCCGGATTTGCCGCATGGCGTCGACATGCGCGAGCGAGCCACCGCCTGCACCGATCTCCACCATGTCGATCACCGGGATCGAGATCGGCATGCCGGAGCCTTTCTTGAAACGGTAGGTCCGCGCCACTTCGAACACTCGGCTGGTCTTAGGCGTCTGGTTCTTGATCAGGCAGATCTTGGCCGTGGTGCCGCCCATGTCGAAGCTCAGCACCTTGTCGAGCCCATAGCGCGCGGCGATGTTCGCGGCAAAGACCGCGCCCCCCGCCGGGCCGGATTCCACCAGCCGCACGGGGAATTCGGCAGCGCTTTCGATCGAGATGATGCCGCCGCCCGAGTGCATTAGGAAGATGTTGCAGGAGACACCTTCCTCTTGCAGCCGCCCTTCGAGCCGCCCAAGGTAGGATTTCATCAGAGGCTTGATATAGGCATTGGCGACCACGGTGTTGAACCGCTCATACTCGCGCATCTGCGGTGAGACCTCGGAAGAGATCGAGACCATGACCCCCGGCAGCCGCTCTTCTAGCACCTCGCGGATCAGCCGTTCATGCGCGTCATTCAGGTAGGAATGGATCAGCCCCACGGCGACGCTGTCATAGCCGGCGTCCGCGATACGGTCGGCCAAGGCTTCGACCTCGGTACGGTCGAGCGGCAGCAGAACCGCGCCGGTGGCATCGACGCGCTCTTCCACCGTGTAGCGCATCTGGCGTGGCAGCAGCGGCTCGGGGAGATTGAGGTTCAGGTCATATTGCTCGAACCGGCTTTCGGTGCGCATCTCGATCACGTCGCGGAAACCTTGGGTCGTGATCAGCGCCGTCTTGGCCCCGCGCCGCTCGATCAGCGCGTTGGTGGCCAGCGTTGTGCCGTGGATGATCTGGGTCAGGTCGGCAGGGGTGACCCCGGCCTTGGTGCAGACCTGATGCATCCCGTCGATGATCGCGTTCTCGGGCGCGGCATAGGTGGTCAGCACCTTGGTCGAGAAACTTTCGCCGCCCTTTTCCAGAACCACGTCGGTAAAGGTGCCGCCAATGTCTACGCCCAGTCGAATGGTTGATGCCATGTCTCACTCCTGTTTGGACGCAGGATAGGGGCGGGTGCAGCATCGGCGCAAATTATTATATTCTATGGGTGTGAAAGGTTTTTTCGATCCTCGACATCGAAGCTTCGGGCGCAGTCACGGGCAAGTTCGGCGGCGCGGGTGACATAGGCGGGCGTACGCTCTGCGTGGTACCGCGCGGCCACCTGCAACGGGCGTGGATGCCACGCGGCGGGGAGAATTTGCAGCGCCCCATCAGCCAGCGCGCCTGCCACCATGACACGCGGCATTACCGCCACGCCCATCCCGTCGAGCACCATGTTCATCGCCGCCGACAGGCTGCTCGAAGGCACCAATCGAGCCTTGGGCGCGGTGGTGCCATCGAAATGGCGGATCAGATCAGAATGGGCCTGCGTGTGCCGCGCATGGCCCAAAACCGGGTGCCGCACCAGCGCCTCAAGGTTAGGCGTGGGGCCAATCTGTGCTGCAAGCTCCGGCGCGGCGACCCAAATGTAGTCATAGGTCGCCAAGTCCAACTGACCTCCCGCCGGGGTTGAGAAGGGCGCGGTTTGCAAGGTCAGGTCAAGCGCATGGGCGGCAAGCTCCCGATCCAGATCACGCGAGAGATCGACGGTAAGCTCAACCGTTAGATTGGGATAAGCCTCTGCCAGCGCGCGCAAAAAGGGGCGCAACCATGTGCTGGCCACCACTTCGGTCACACCAAGGCGCAGGCTGTCGTCGATCAGGTCAGGCCGCGCGGCGGTCTCAACCAGCGCTTCGGCCTCGCGCAGCACGCGGCGGGCTTGGGCCAGCAGCGCGGTGCCCTTTTCGGTCAGCCGGATCGACCCGGCGTCGCGCTGCATGAGGGTCACGCCCAGCGTCGCCTCCAACCCCGATATCCGGGCCGAGATGTTCGGCTGCGTGGTATTCAGATGCGCGGCGGCGCGGCGGAAACTGCCAAGGTCGGCGACCCAGATCAGCGCTTCAAGCTGTTTCAGCGTGAAGAGATTGCCGATCATTCGCGCCAGTCAAAGAAACCCGGTCCGGCCTCGGCCAGAAGCTTGCGGGCCATCGCCTCGCCCGCCTCGGCTCCGTCGGAAATGGCGCAGGTCACGTCGTCGCCGATGGCGTCTGACCCGTCCGGGCGCAGCACCTGGCCGCGCAGGCGCATCTCGGTGCCGTTGAGTTCGGCCAGCCCAGCGATGGGCGTCTCGCAAGAGCCGTCAAGCGTCGCCAGAAACGCGCGTTCGGCGGCCAGTTGTTCGCCCGTGGCGCGGTCATGGATCGCCGCCAACATGTCGGCGGCGCGGCTGTCGTCGATGCGGCGCTCAACCCCAATCGCCCCTTGGGCGATGGCCGGCAGCATGTCATCGGGATGCACGGCGGCCTGCGGCACATCGTCCATTCTCAGCCGGTTCAGCCCGGCCATGGCAAGGAATGTCGCTTCGGCCACGCCGTCATCCAGCTTTTTCAAACGGGTTTGCAGGTTGCCACGAAACTCGACCACTTCCAAATCGGGCCGCCGCAGTTTCACCTGGGCGCGGCGGCGCAGGCTGGAGGTGCCCACGACCGCGCCCTGCGGCAGGTCGGCGATGGATTTCAGATGCGGCGAGATGAACGCATCGCGGCAATCCTCGCGCGGGAGATAGGTGTCGATCAACAGCCCACCGGGTTGCAGCGTCGGCATGTCCTTCATCGAATGCACCGCGATGTCGATGGAGCCATCCAGCAGCGCCGCTTCGATCTCGCGGGTGAACAGGCCCTTGCCGCCGATCTCTTTCAGCGGGCGGTCGATGATCTTGTCGCCCGTGGTCTTGATCACCACGATCGTAAACGCTTCAAACGGCAGGTCAAAGGCGGCGGCGAGCCGGTCGCGCACCTCATTCGCCTGCGCGAGCGCCAGAAGCGATCCGCGTGTGCCGATGTTGAGGGGCCGGGCCGGGGTGGGAAGCTGATACGTCATGACGCATCCCTACCCCCGTCGACATGAACTGACAACTACTGTACCTGCGCTACCTACGGGTTTGCCACAATTAGGAACGCCATAATGACTGCGAATAAGACCATCCTGCGCGCCCTTACGGGCGAAACCCTGCCGACCCCACCGATCTGGATGATGCGGCAAGCTGGGCGCTACCTGCCGGAGTACCGCGCGACGCGGGCCAAGGCGGGGGATTTCCTGTCGCTCTGCTATAACCCCGAACTTGCCGCCGAGGTGACGTTGCAGCCGATCCGCCGCTACGGTTTCGATGCCTCGATCCTTTTTGCCGACATCCTGCTGGTGCCGCAGGCGCTTGGGGCCGATCTGTGGTTTGTCACCGGCGAAGGGCCGCGTCTGTCGACGATCACCACCAAGGCCGAGATGGAAGCGCTGAAACCGGCGGATGCCATTCACGACCACCTCGCCCCGATTTACGAGACCGTGCGCATCCTGTCACGCGAACTGCCCGAGGAAACCACGCTGATCGGTTTCGCAGGCGCGCCATGGACGGTGGCGACCTATATGATCGCGGGCAAAGGCACGCCGGATCAGGGGCCAGCCCATGCGCTGAAGGACGAAAACCCCGAGGTTTTCGATGCGTTGATGGAGAGGATTACGCTCGCCACAATCGAATACCTCGACATGCAGATCCAAGCCGGGGCCGAGGTGGTGAAGCTCTTCGACAGCTGGGCCGGATCGCTGCAAGGCACCGATTTCGACCGTTATTCGACCGAGCCGCTGCGCCAGATCATCAGCGCGCTGAAAGCGCGGCATCCGGATGTCCCGATCATCGCCTTCCCCCGTGGTGCGGGCGCGCGGTTTGCCAATCTGCATGCGGCGACCGGAGCGGACTGCATCGCCATCGACGATGGTGTCAGCGCGGAATGGGTCGCCGAGCATGTGCAGCCCAATGGCTGTGTGCAGGGCAATCTGAAGTCATCGCATATGGTGACGGGCGGGGATGCGCTGGTGCAAGAGACGCGCGCGATTGTCGACGCGCTGGCGAAGGGGCCGCATATCTTTAATCTTGGCCATGGCATTACGCCGGATGCGGATCCGGAGAATGTGCAGTTGATGATCGACACGGTGCGCGGGACGCGAGGCTGAACCTCCGCATCTTACAATGAGGGCCATCGCCTGCCCGCGGGTCGGCGATGAGACGATGGCTCATGCCACTTTATGGTTCAACCGTGATGTGCCTTCACGAAGTCATGCCCAGCCTCTCCAAATCGCCTACCCGGTCGCACCGAAGGTGCGCCAAATATGGAGGCACGCATCCGGCGTGACGGGCGGGCAGGCGACGGCCCGGCGCCTGCGGCTTGATTCCGGGCTAGATGGCACCTTCGCCGTTACTTTGTCGCTCTAACAGAAAGGGGCGGAAGGCTGCCTTTCGATTGTGCAGCGCCTCCTGCCTGCTTGTTGCCCAGCCTCAGTTCACACCCACTTCGCCATCGGCGGCAAGCTCATCAGCACTGCATCAGGGTCATGCCCCGTCTCAAGCCCGAACTTCGTCCCCCGATCATAAACAAGGTTATACTCGGCATAGAGCCCACGGTGCCGCAGCTGCACGTCCTTGTCGTCCATGTCCCATGTCATCTCGCGCCGCTTGTCGACCAGTGGCACATAGGCGGGCAGAAACGCCCGGCCCACATCCTGCGTCAGCGCGAAATCGGCGGCCCAATCGCCGCTGTTGCGGTCGTCATAAAAGATACCGCCCACACCCCGCGCACGTTTGCGGTGCGGGATGTAGAAATACTCATCCGCCCAAGCCTTCAGCTCATCATAGAGCGTGGCGCTATGGGGGTCACAGGCGGCCTTCATCTCGGCATGGAAATAGGCGGTGTCCTCGTCATACTCAATACAAGGATTCAAATCCGCCCCACCGCCGAACCACCACGCATGAGGGGTCCAGAACATGCGGGTGTTCATGTGCACGGCAGGCACATGCGGGTTTTGCATATGCGCGACCAGACTGATGCCCGATGCCCAAAACCGCGGATCATCGGCCATGCCCGGCAGTCCTTTGCGCGCTGCCATCGCCACTTGCGCCCGTTCACCCAAGGTGCCGTAAACGGTGGAGATATTCACGCCCACCTTCTCAAACACGCGCCCGCCGCGCATGACAGACATCTCACCGCCGCCAGCGTCGGACCCATCAGGCGCGGTGCGGGTTGTGTTGCTGACCACGAAACGTCCGGCCTCTTCTTCCCCGACATGACGCGCTTCAATGTCATGGAACGCCTGAACGATGTCATCGCGTAGCTTGCGGAACCAGTCCGCCGCGCGTGTCTTTTGGTCTTGCATGTCTTCGGTCATCTCTGGCCCGCCTTTCTATTATTCCATCGCCCCGCCGCCGAGGATCAGACCTTCGTGTTCGGCCATGTAGATCCGCAACCAAGGCGTATATTCTTCGGGGCTCTGCGCGAGGTTGGTGTGTAGATCGCTCAGGCTGATCCAGCGCGTCGCCATCACCTCATCGGGGTTTTCCGTGATCGACAACGCCGGGTCTGCATGGGCAAGGAATACCTCAACAACCTCATGCTCTATCAACCCGCCGCCAACATCGGCGCGGTATTCGACTTGGCCGCGATGCTGAAGGTCCAACCCGGTGATCCCCAGTTCTTCGTCCAACCGCCGCGTGGCGCAGACGTTGGGCGGCTCGTCCCATTGCGGATGCGTGCAGCAGGTATTCGCCCAGAGGCCGGGGGTGTGGTATTTGCCAAGCGCGCGCTGCTGCAGCAGCAACCTGCCCTCGGCAATTACAAAGACCGAGACCGCCATATGCCGCAAACCGCGTTCATGCGCGGCCAGCTTCTCAACCGGTTGCAGGGTGCCGTCGACCCAAGCGGGGACCATGATCTCCATCAGAGGCGGCTCGCCGTTGTGTTCATCTCACCCTCGAAGCAGAAGAAATTCACCGGCAGTTATCGGAGGAATTCCCCTTGGTCTCAACCGCTAACCGGCCCGCAGCCCGCCCGTGCTACCTTTTGGCGCAGACGATATGCTTTACCCCCTCGCCCAAAACGCTAGTTTCAAATCAGCCAGACAAAGGAACTCACAATGAACATGCGTATCGCGTCGATCTTCGCCATTTGCCTTGGGGCCACGCCCCTATGGGCAGAAAGCCATGCCTCCGGTGATGCCGAAGCCGGGGAAAAGGTCTTTCGTAAATGCAAAAGCTGCCACATGATCCAAGATGATGAAGGCAATGACATCCAAAAAGGCGGCCGCACCGGGCCGAACCTTTATGGAATCTACAACCGCGTGGCGGGGTCGGTCGAAGACTACCGCTATGGCGATTTCATCGTTGAAGCCGGCGAAGCCGGGCTGGCGTGGAACGAAGAAGACTTCACCGGATATGTTGCCGATCCCAAGAAGTTTCTGGCCAGCTATCTCGACACGAACCGCGCCAAATCCAAGATGTCTTACCGTCTGAAAGATGAAGAAGACGCCAAGGATGTTTGGGCGTATTTGGTCTCGGTCGGGCCCGAGGTTACTGAAGTGGATATGGAAGAAGCCAAAACGACTGAATAATCCGACGTTTCACTGATTTTTAATAAACAGGGGGCCGATGATCCGGCCCCCTGTTTTGCGTTTTAAAAGCAGTCGCGCAGCAGCTGCGTGACATTCTCTTTGGTCAGTTCAATCGGGTTGCCGCCGCAGCTTGGGTCTTGCAAAGCCGAGGCCACCAGCGCGTCAATGTCGGGTTCGGTCACGCCAAGGGCGGTCAGATTAGCGGGGATATTCAACTCCGCATTCAACTTGCCGACGAAATCATAGAAGCCATCAAAGCCGCCGACGATATCGAGATAGGCTGCCGCTTTGGCCAGACGGTCCTCAATGGCGGGGCGGTTCATGCGCAGGACGGGCTGCATGACGACCGCGTTGGTGGTGCCGTGGTGCGTGTGATGCACCGCGCCAATCGGGTGGCTGATGGCATGGATGGCACCCAGACCCTTTTGAAACGCCGTGGCGCCCATGGCCGCAGCAGACATCATATGCCCGCGCGCCTCAAGATCAGTACCATCGGCATAGGCCCGCGGCAGATATTCCTTGACCAGACGCATGCCTTCCAGCGCCATACCCTGGCTCATCGGGTGGTAATGCGGCGAGCAGAAGGCTTCGAGGCAGTGGGCGAAAGCATCCATCCCGGTGCCTGCGGTGATCATCGGCGGCATGCCCACGGTCAGCTCCGGGTCGCAGATCACGACGGCGGGCAGCATTTTAGGGTGGAAGATGATCTTTTTCTCATGGCTTTGGGAATTGGTGATCACGCTGGCGCGGCCCACTTCCGACCCGGTGCCGGCGGTCGTCGGCACAGCCACGATAGGCGCAATGCCCTCAGGGTCGGCGCGGGTCCACCAGTCCCCAATATCCTCAAAATCCCACAGGGGGCGCGTTTGGCCCGCCATGAAGGCAATGACCTTGCCCAGATCAAGCCCCGAGCCGCCGCCAAAGGCGATCACGCCGTCATGGCCGCCGTCGCGGTAGACCTTGATGCCCGCTTCGGCGTTCATCTCGGTCGGGTTCGGGTCAACGTCCGAAAACATCGCGCGGCCAAGGCCAGCAGCTTCCATCAGGTCGAGCGTGGACTGGGTGATCGGCAGATAGGCCAGCCCTTTGTCGGTGACCAACAGGGGGTTTTTGATACCCGCAGCGGCGCAGGCCTCGGCGATCTCTTTAATGCGGCCCGTGCCGAAACGGATGGCGGTGGGGTAAGACCAATTGGCAGTCAGGGACATGTCTCAGGCTTTCTTGAGGTGGTAGGATTTAGGGCGTGTCAGCGCGTGATAGCCCAGTTCAGACAGGCCCGCGCCGCGCCCGGTCTGCTTGCAGCCGGTCCAGCAAAGCGCCGGGTCAAGGTAATCGGCACGGTTCATGAAGACGGTGCCGGTTTCCAGCCGCTGGCCAATGGCTTCGGCGGCATCAGCGTCAGCGGTAAAGATCGCGGCGGTCAGACCAAATTGGCTGTCGTTCATCAGCGCGATGGCTTCTTCGTCGTCCTTGACTGGCATGATGCCGACCACGGGGCCAAAGCTTTCGTCGCGCATGACGCGCATTTCGTGGGTCACACCGGTCAGGACCTGCGGCGTCAGATAGGCACCGCCATCGTCGGAGGGCATCTTTTCGATATGCGCCTTGGCACCTGCCGCAACGGCCTCATCAATCTGCGCGCGGACCTCATTGGCGAAACGCACGTTGGCCATCGGGCCAAGCGTCGTGGCTTCTTCCAACGGATTGCCGAGGTTGAGGTTGTTCACCCAAGCCACAGCCTTTTCAACGAAAGCGTCATAGAGGCTTTCGTGTACATAGATCCGCTCGATCCCGCAGCAGCATTGACCCGCGTTGAACATCGCGCCGTCCATCACACCATCGACTGCCGCGTCGAGATTGGCATCGGCCCGGACATAGGCGGGGTCTTTGCCGCCCAACTCTGTCGCGACGCCAGTGAATGTGCCCGCCGCCGCGCGCTCCATCGCCTGCCCGCCACCGACGGAGCCGGTGAAGTTCACGAAATCGAACGCATTGTCCGCGATCAGCGCCGATGTGGTGTCATGGCTCAGCACAACGTTCTGAAACACATCCTCGGGCACGCCCGCCGCACGGTAGGCATCGGCAAGGTGTTCACCGACCAGAATGGTCTGCGAGGCGTGTTTCAGGATCACCGCGTTGCCCGCGATCAGCGCAGGCGCGATGGTGTTGTTCGCGGTCATGTAGGGGTAGTTCCACGGTGCCACGACGAAAACCACGCCATGCGGCTCACGCATGATTTTGCGGCTAAAGGCATCGCTGTCTTCGATTACCGTGGGGGCCAGTGCATCGCTGGCGATCTTGGCCATATGGCTGGTGCGCTCCTGCAAGCCACCGAACTCACCACCGTAGCGCACCGGGCGGCCCATCTGGTGGGCCAGTTCCTCGGTCATGCGGTCGGTCGAATTCTCAATCTCTTTCAGCGCGCCCATCACCAGATCGACACGTTCCTGCAGGGGGCGCGCGGCCCATGCCTTTTGCGCTTTGCGAGCGCGGGCAACAGCCTCAAGCGCCGCATCGTTGCTTAGGGTTTCGCGTTCCGCATAGACCGAACCGTCAATCGGAGAGATACATTTTACCGTCGTCATTCTTAGGCCCTTTCAAAGCCACGGGCGATTTCCCAATCGGTCACCACCCGGTCAAATTCTTCCTGCTCCCATTCCGCCGCGCGGGTGTAATGGGTCACTACATCGTCGCCCAACACCTCGCGCAAGAACGTCGAACCGCGCAGGGTCTCGGTTGCTGCCCGCAGGGTCTGGGGGATATCGACAGCGTCGGACTCGCCGTAAGCATCGCCGCGTGTGGGCGGGGCCAGTTCCATCTTGTCTTCGATCCCTTTGATCCCGGCGGCCAGCATGACCGCCTGCGCCAGATAAGGGTTCAAGTCCGATCCGCCAATACGGCATTCGACACGCACGCCCTTGGTCCCCGCCCCACATAGGCGGAACCCAGCGGTGCGGTTGTCGACGGACCAGACGGTTTTGGTCGGGGCAAAGGTGCCTTTGGCGAAACGCTTGTAGCTGTTGATATAGGGCGCGAGGAAATAGGTATATTCCGGCGCATAGGCGATCAAACCGGCCATATAATGCCGCATCAGGTCAGACACGCCCAACTCGTCGTCACCATCGACAAACATCGGCTTGCCGTCTTTCCACAGCGACTGGTGGACGTGGCTGGAGGAGCCGACACGGTCCTTATGCCACTTGGGCAGGAAGCTCGCTGCATGGCCCTGCTGCCACGCGATCTCCTTGACCGCATGTTTGGCAATCGTGTGGTAGTCGGCACAGTCGAGCGCCGCTGAATAGCGGATGTTAAGCTCTTCCTGACCGGCTTCGGCTTCGCCCTTGGTGTTCTCGATCGGCAGACCGGCGGCGAAGAGATGGTTGCGCAGCGGGCGCATCACGTTCTCTTCCTTGGTGGTCTGAAGGATGTTGTAATCCTCGTTGTAGCCGCTGATCGGCACGAGGTTGCGGTAGCCATCCTTGCGCAGCGCGTCAAAGCTCTGCTCAAACAGGAAGAACTCCAACTCCGTCGCCATCATGGCGTCGAAGCCCAACTCCTTCAGCCGCGCGATCTGTTTCTTCAACATGGCGCGGGGCGAATGAGGCACGGGCGCATGGGTGTCGTGATCCAGCACGTCGCAAAGCACCATCACCGTCCCGTCCAGCCACGGCACCGGGCGGATCGTCTCAAGGTCGGGCTGCATTACATAGTCGCCATAGCCGGACTGCCACGAGGTGGAGGCGAAACCATCGGGCGTCGCCATCTCAAGGTCGGTGGCCAGCAGGTAGTTGCAGCAATGGGTCTCTTTGTAAGAGGTCTCAACAAAGTTCACCGCATGGAAGCGTTTGCCCATCAACCGGCCCTGCATATCCACAAGGCAGGCAAGGACCGTGTCGACGGATCCCTCTTTGACCAGTTTTTTCAGCGCGTCGAATGTCAGTGTGCCGGGCATGTTCTGTCCACTTCAGGGGTAAGGCGGGGGCGCAGGCAGCGCGCCCCCGGTTGTCGGTTCAGCCGTTGGTGTAGGGCGGACCGGCTTTGTTGATGACTTCGTTATAGTCGCGGAAGATCTGCACGATCTTGGCGTGCACTTCGCCTTCTTCGGCGATCTCGGTCCAGAAGTCCTTGGCCGCGTTTTCGACCTCGGCCCATTCGTCGGCAGGCACAGTGCTGAGCTTGAGCTTGTCGCCCTGCGCCCGCAGACGCGCCTCGCCGCCCCAGTACCACTGGTTACGGTAGGTGTGGCCCGCTTCGATCCCCGCCATGACCAACTGCTTGAGGTGATCCGGCAGATCGGCCCATTGCTGCTGGTTGACGAAGAACGACCCGATCCAAGCACCCGAGATGTTGTTGGTGAGGAAGTAGTCCGTCACATCGGCCCAGCCGACGGTGTAGTCTTCGGTGATGCCCGACCACGCCATGCCGTCTAGCTCACCTGTTTGCACGGCAACTTCGGCGTCCTCATAAGGAATGTTCACCGGCACCACGCCGAACTTCGACAAGAAGCGGCCCGCGGTGGGGAAGGTGTAGAGCTTCAGACCATCCAGATCGGCGACCGATTTGATCTCTTTGGTGGTGTTGAAGTTACAGGGGTCCTGACCCGCAGCCGACAGCCATTCGACCCCAACCTTGGCGTATTCTTCTTTCCAAATGTCGGCCAACCCATATTGGTTGAACAGCACCGGCACGTCGAGGATGTGCTTGGTGGCAAAGGGGAAATAGCCGCCGAACTGCTGCAAGGGCGTGGGCGAAGCCATGGAGTCGTCATCGGAATGCACCATGTCGATGGTGCCGCGCTGCATGGCTTGGAACAGCTCGCCGGTGGGGACGATCTGGTCGGCGTAGAACAGTTCGATCTCCATCTCGCCATTGGCGGCGGCGTTGATGTAGTCGACGGCAGGCTTGGTCACCTGCTCGCCCAAGGCGGCACCGGCATAGGTCTGCATGCGCCATTTGATCGGCGCTTGGGCATGGACAATGGAGGGCGCGGCGAGGGCCGCAGGGGCGGCGACGGCGGCCCCGGATAGAAACTTTCTGCGAGTGGTCATACGTCTCTCCTTTGTTGAAATGTCAGGCCGTCTTTGCGCGGCTCTCATTGTTATTTGTCGTAGATATAATCAGGCAGCCATGTCGCGATCTGCGGGAAGACCATGACCAGTATCAGCGCCAAGACCATCACCAGCACGAAGGGCGTGATCGAAGCATAGATGTCGCGCAGGGTAATCTCCGGCGGGGCCATCGCGCGCATCAGAAACAGGTTATAGCCAAACGGCGGCGTCATATAGGCGATCTGCGTGGTGATCGTGTACAGGATACCATACCAGATCAGATCAAAGCCCAGCGCACCGACCAGCGGCACATAGAGCGGGGCCACGATGACCAGCATCGCCGTGTCATCAAGGAAGGTGCCCATGATGATGAAACTCAGCTGCATCATGATCAGGATCATCCAGGGGCTGAGGTTCATCTTCTCGGTAAAGAGACTCTCAATCGCCTTAACCGCGCCCAGCCCGTCAAAGACCGCACCAAAGGCGAGGGCGGCGAGGATGATCCACATGAACATGCAGGTGATGCCCAACGTGTTGCGCACCGAGTTCTCGAAAACCTCGCGGGTCATCCGGCCCTTCAGAACGGCGGCAAGAAAAGCCGCGCCTGCCCCGATGGCAGAGCTTTCCACAAGGCTGGTCCAACCGCGCACAAACGGCACCATCATCACCGCAAAGATCACCAGCGGCAGGATGCCAGCCCGCAGAAGGCGCAGCTTTTCGGCGCGCGGAATGTCACGATCTTCGGCTGAGAGGATGGGACCAAGTTCAGGGTTCATGCGGCACCGGATCACGATATAGGCAATGAACATCGCCGCCATCATCAGCCCCGGAATGACACCCGCCAGCCACAGTTGCCCCACGGGCTGCCGCGCGATCATCGCATAAAGCACCAGCACCACCGAGGGCGGCACGAGGATGCCAAGGCTCGACCCCGCTTGGATCACCCCGGTCACCATCCTCTTGTCATACCCGCGTTTCAGCAATTCCGGCAGCGCAATGGTCGAGCCAATCGCCATCCCCGCCACGCTCAGCCCGTTCATGGCCGAGATCAGCACCATCAGACCAATCGTCCCAATCGCCAGCCCGCCGCGCACACCGCCCATCCAGACATGGAACATCTTGTAAAGGTCATCGGCGATGCGGCTCTCGCTCAGCACATAGCCCATGAAGATGAACATCGGCAGGGTCAGCAGCGGATACCACTTCATCAGCTTCATCGCGGCGGCAAAGCCGATGTCATAGCCGCCCTTGTCACCCCAGAGCAGCAGCGCCGACACAACGGCGATAAAGCCGATAGCGCCAAACACGCGCTGGCCGGTCAGTAGCATCAGCATCATCGATGAGAACATCAATGTCGCGATCATTTCATAGGACATCAGATGGCCTCACCCTTGAGCCGCAGCACGTCTTTCAACAGCTCGGACAGACATTGCAGCAGCATCAGAAAGATACCGACGATCATCACGACCTTGATCGGCCAGAGGTAGGGCCGCCAAGCGGAACTGGATTTCTCCATATGGCCGATCTCTTCGGTCCCCGTGACCAACCCACCGAAAAAGCTAAACGGCTCGGTCCCCCAATAGCCCAACGAATAGGCGGTGGAACTCACCGCGCCATAGAGCAGCACGCAGAGATAGAAGATCAGGAAGAAGACGGTGAAGAGATCAAACCACGCTTTGCGGCGCAGCGACCAATCGCCATAGAGCAGGTCCATCCGCACGTTCGACCCCAGTTGGATCGAGTAAGGCCCACCTAAGATGTAGTAGCCCACCATGACAAACTGCGCCATTTCCAGCGTCCAGAGCGACGGGACGAAGAAGGCTTTGCTGACGGTGGACCACAACAGCACCCCCATCAGGACAAAGATGCCATACATCATGATCCGCCCGATCCGTCGGTTCATCGCGTCGATGCCCCGGATATAGCCACGCATGAATTTCATGGTTTGGAGTCCTTCATCGCGTCATTCATTTCGGGCCGCATCAGCGCGGCACGCAACCAATTGCTGATCATCGCGGCCATCTGCTGTTGCTCGGCCTCGGTTGTGATCAGGTCATTACGGATCTCAAGCATGACATGCGGATGGCCATGCGCCAAACCGTGTTCCTTGAGCGTATGGGTTACCCCGTCTTGGGGGCCATAGGGCGCGTTGCGCTCGACCGTTAGGTCAGTGAACTCTGGCGCCACCGCTAGCATCGCATCCGCCAGCCGTGCGTCACTGTCATGCAGGATGCCAATTTCCACACGGCGCGGTTTGCCGTGGTAGATCGGCGTGAAACTATGCACCGTGACGATCGCGGGCGCATCGACCCGTTTGATCGTCGCGGCAAGGGTCGCGCGGAAGGGCTCGTAATAGCGCGTCACCCGCTCGGCCCGGCCTGCCTCATCAAGTGACGCATTGCCGGGGATCGCAAAAATCTCGCTCTGGGCGGGCATCGCGCCGGGGGCTTCGGGCGGGCGGTTGCAGTCGTAAACAAGCCGCGAAACGCGCCCCGCCACCAGCACGGCGTCTAAATCCTGCGCCATCGCCCGCGCCACGGCCAGAGCGCCGGGATCCCACGCCACATGGCTTTCGCGGGCCGCAGCATCCAGACCAAGACCGTCAAAGCAGGCCGGTATCTCACGCGCCGCATGTTCGCAGACCAACACCAGCGGCGCCTTGGCTCCGGCGTTGATCACCTCGACGGCTTCATTCGAAAGATCTGTCTGCTCTGACACCTTGTCCCCCTCAGTTGATCAAACCTCATTCGGGCGGGGGGCTTCTGTCAACAGAATAATGTCAAATTTATTACAACGCCGTTCAGTTTGTGTTATTACTCGTCAAAAGAGGGGCATCCATGGCTGAACCGACGCTGACCATTTCCGACCGTATCCAGCAAGAACTGGACCGGCTGACCCGTGCGGAACGCCAACTCGCCCATTCGATTCTTGAGAATTACCCCGCCTCTGGCCTCGGCCCGCTGACGGCGCTGGCCAAGGATGCCAATGTCTCGACCCCCACCGTGGCGCGAATGGTGCAAAAGCTGGGGTTCAAGGGTTACCCCGAGTTTCAGAACGAGTTGCGCGAAGAGCTAAAGGCCAAGGCCAAGAACCCCATCGCCAAACACGACACATGGACCGAAGGCGCGCCCTCGGGCCATGTGCTGAACCGTTTCACCGACGCGGTGATCGACAATATCCGTCACACCCTCGGCCAGATTGAACCGGCGACTTTTGACCGTGCCTGCGCCATGATCGCCGATACCGCGCACCCACTTTATATCGTGGGCGGGCGCATCACGCATACGATGGCGGAATATCTGTTTCTGCACGCGCAGATCATCCGGCCCCGGGTGACGCATATCCAGTCCACCTCCAACGCATGGCCGCATTACCTGCTGGACGTGGGCGAAGGCGATGTCTTCGTCATTTTCGACGTGCGCCGCTATGAGAACAACACCCTGAAACTGGCTGAGATGGCCCATGCGCGGGGGGCCAAGATCATCCTCTTTACCGACCAGTGGCGCTCTCCGGTGCATAGCCTTGCCGATATCTGCTTCTCCAGCCGGATCGTCGCGCCCTCGGCTTGGGACAGTGCGGCGGCGACGCTTTTGCTGGTGGAAAGCGTGATCTCGGCCATGCAGGACATCAATTGGGCCGACACCAAAGACCGGGCCGAGCGGCTGGAAGAGATGTTCGATCAGACCCGATTGTTCCGCAAATTCACCTGATCCACAAAGGCTGAGCGCCCTGTCATAAAGGGTATTGGCTTGCCCAAACCCCGCCAGTCGTCTATGGCCAGCACGCCGGGTGTGGTGTCCAGCGCGGTGCCGTGACACGCGCCAAGGCCGGAGGGGGACCGACCATGCGTGATGAAATCTTTTCGCCCAGCGAGCTTGAGCGCCATTATGACCTCGCGCCATCGCCAGCGCTGGCGGCTGAAATGGCCGATATCTACGCCAAGATGGACCGTGTCGTTTCCCCCCCCGATTGGGCCATTCACGCCCCCTATGTCGCCGCGATCAACAAGCTGAAAAAAGAGCGTAACGCGGTCATCCTTGCGCATAACTACATGACGCCCGACATCTATCACGGCATCGCCGATTTCGTGGGCGACAGCCTGCAACTGGCGATCAAGGCGACTGAGGTTGAGGCCGATGTGATCGTGCAATGCGGCGTGCATTTTATGGCCGAGACCTCGAAAATCCTGAACCCGTCGAAAACCGTGCTGATCCCCGATATGGAAGCGGGCTGTTCGCTGGCCGAAAGCATCACCGCCGAGGGTGTCGAACAGATGCGCGCGCAATACCCCGGCGCGCCGGTGGTAACTTATGTGAACACCACTGCCGAGGTGAAAGCCGCGTCGGACATCTGCTGCACCTCGTCCAACGCCGCGCAGATCGTCGCCGCGATGGAAAGCGACACTGTCATCATGACGCCCGACAAATACCTCGCCCAGAACATTGCCAAACAGGTGCCCGAGAAGCGCATCGTCTGGTGGGACGGGGCCTGCATCGTGCACGAACGATATACCGCCAAAGACATCGCCGATTACCGCGAGTGGAACCCCGACACCCGCATCATCGCGCACCCTGAATGCCCGCCGGATGTGGTGGCCGAGGCGGATTTCTCCGGTTCGACCAGCGGCATTCTGGACTATGTGCACCGCGAAAAACCGGCGAAAGCGATGCTAGTCACCGAATGCTCCATGGCGTCGAACATCGCGGATGAGCTGCCCGAGGTCGATTTCGTCGGCCCCTGCAACATGTGCCCCTACATGAAGAAGATCACGCTGGAAAAGGTGCTGTGGTCGCTGCACACCATGTCCGGCGCGGTCGAGGTTGAGGCGGAAGACTCCGAAAAAGCACGCGTCGCGGTGCAGCGGATGATCGACCTCTCCCGCGAACTCGGCCTCTGAGGGCCGCGCCGGTGCAAGAGATCACAACCGGCAGGATCATCATCGTTGGTGCGGGCCTCGGCGCGCTTTATGCCGCGCTTTGTCTTGCGCCGCGCCCCGTTTTGCTGATCTCGCCTGATCCGCTTGGCTCGGGGGCCAGTTCTGCTTGGGCGCAGGGCGGGGTGGCCGCCGCGATGGCGCAGGCCGACAGCCCCGAGGCGCATGCCTTGGATACCATCGCCGCCGGTGCCGGCACGGTAGAGCCGCGCGTCGCGGCCACCGTGACGGAAGAGGCGCGCGCGCATATCCTCGCCCTAACCGACTTTGGCACCGCCTTCGACCGCAGCGCCGACGGGGGCTATGTCATGTCCCGCGAGGCGGCGCATAGTTTCGCGCGTGTGGTGCGGGTGCAGGGCGATCAGGCCGGGGCCGAGATTATGCGCGCTCTGATCGAGCGGGTGCGCAATACCCCGTCGATCCAAGTACTCGAAGGCGTGTTGGCGCGCGGATTGGACAGCGACGGCAGCAAAGTCACCGGCGTTGAGATTGAATTGGCCCGGGCCGAAGGCTCCGCCCCCGCCCTGTTGCGCGGCGCGGGGGTCTTGCTGGCGGGGGGCGGGTCGGGCGGGCTTTATGCGCTGACGACCAACCCGGCACGGATCCGTGGACAAGTGATCGGCATGGCCGCCCGCGCGGGCGCGCTCATCGCCGATGCAGAATTCGTGCAGTTCCACCCCACCGCCATCGACTGCGGCGAAGACCCCGCCCCCTTGGCAACCGAAGCCCTGCGCGGTGCCGGCGCGCATCTGATCAACAGCGAGGGGGCGCGGTTCATGACCGAGGTCCACCCGCTGGCCGAACTCGCCCCGCGTGACATCGTGGCCCGCGCGATCTTTGCCCAGACCCAAGCGGGCCTGCGCCCCATGCTCGACACCCGTGCAGCCTTGGGCCCTGCGGTACTGGCCGAGTATCCCGCCGTCGCCGCCGCTTGCGCGCGCAACGGCATTGACCCGGTGATCCAACCGATCCCCGTGGCCGCCGCTGCGCATTACCACATGGGCGGCGTGGCCACGGATGCACATGGGCGGTCCAGCCTTGCCGGACTGTGGGTCTGTGGCGAGGCGTCCTCGACAGGGTTGCACGGCGCGAACCGGCTTGCATCAAACGGGCTGCTCGAAGCGCTGGTCTTTGCCCGCCGCGCGGCGCAGGACATGCTTGAGGAATGCAGCACCGGCGACAGCGGAACGGTGGCCCTGCCCGACCTGCCCGCTGGCGAAACACCCGCTGAGACCCTCGTTGCCCAGTTGCGCCAAACCATGACCGCCCATGTCGGCGTTCTGCGCGATGCGGAAGGGCTCCAACGTGCCCTTGCCACGATTGCACAGATCGAAGCCGCACAACCCGACTGCGCCCAGCTGCAAAACATGACCGCCACGGCCACGCTGATCGCTGCCGCCGCCCATGCGCGCCGCGAAAGCCGTGGCGCGCATTGCCGCACCGATTACCCCAATACGCTCGAAGAGGCTGCGCGCAGTTTCATGACGCTGGCCGATGCCACTGCCCTACGCTCTAATCCTGAGGAACTTCCCGCATGACCACCGCCCTGCCCGACCTGATCCTTGAGCCGCTGGTCCGCGCCGCGCTGATGGAAGACCTCGGCACCTATGGCGATGTCACCACCCGCAGCGTGATCCCCGAGGGCACGACCTATTCCGCCCGCCTGCGCGCCCGCGCCGAGGGGGTCGTTTCCGGTATGCAGATCGCACGGCTGGCCTTTCATCTGGTCGATCCAACGCTTGAGGTTCGCACGCTGAAAGAAGACGGAAGCACGATTTCCAAAGGCGACACGCTGATGGAGATCGAAGGCTCCGCCGCCGCGATCCTGTCGGCAGAGCGTGTGGCGTTGAACTTTGCCGGGCGGCTTTCGGGCATCGCCACCCTGACAGCGGCCTGCGTGGCCGAGACCAAGGGCACCGAGACCCGGATCACCTGCACCCGCAAGACCACGCCGGGGCTGCGGATGGTGGAGAAACAGGCGGTGCTGCATGGCGGCGGGTTCAACCACCGCTTTTCCCTCTCGGATGCGATCCTGATCAAGGACAATCACATCGCCGCCGCCGGGGGCATCCGGCCCGTCTTGCAGGCGGTGAAGTCCAACGCCTCGCATATGATCCGGGTCGAGATCGAAGTGGACACGCTGGCGCAGCTTGAAGAGGTCTTGGACGAAGGCGGCGCGGATGTTGTGCTGTTGGACAATATGGACACGGCGACGCTTCGTGAAGCGGTGGAAATGGCCAGGGGCCGCATCGTGCTTGAGGCATCGGGCAATATGACATTGCCGCGCATTGCGGAGGTCGCGGCGACGGGGGTGAACTATATCTCCATGGGTGCGCTGACACATTCGGCGACAACGCTGGACCTTGGGCTGGATTTCTGAACCAACTGGGGCAAAGATCGCGCAGCCAGCGAAGGGAGCCCGCCATGTCCGACCTCACAGTTCGTACCGTAAAAGACCATGACCGCGCCGATTGGGAGCGGCTCTATCAAGGCTATGCCGCGTTTTACAAAGTCGAGCAGACACCAGAAATGCGCGCGCGGGTCTGGTCTTGGCTGCATGATCCGCTGACAGAGGTCGAAGGGCTGGTCTGCGAAGACGCCGAAGGCCGTGTGATCGGCCTGACCCATTTCCGCCACTTTGCGCGCCCCTTGGCGGCGGCGACGGGCTGCTTCCTTGACGATCTATTCGTGGCCCCCGAAGCACGCGGCAGCGGCGCTGCCGACGCGCTGATCGGTGAGGTGAAAAAGATCGCCCAGAAACGCGGCTGGAGCCTCGTGCGCTGGATCACGGCCGAGGATAACTACCGCGGCCGTGGGGTGTATGACAAGCTGGCCACGCGGACCAACTGGGTCACCTACGACATCAAGCTGTAGGGTCCGGCGCCTTTTTCGAGGCGTCGGGATTGGTCGGCTCGTCTGTGTCCGTCACCAACTCTGCCTCTTCGATGTCGTCGGTCCGGGTTGTAAGCGCGCCTTCTGGCGGTGTCGTTTCCGGGGCCCCGACGATCAGCGGCAGCATCTGCACACCGCTTGGCATGGCGACTTCCGAGAGCGGCGGGGTCTTCCATTCCAATGTGTCAAAGCTCTTGCAGTTTTCGCAGATCGGCTTCCATTCGGCGTGGATGTGGTGGCAATTCTCGCAAATCCACTGCGGCCCGCGCGAGACATTGAGCGCGCGTGTCAGCCAGCCTTTGACCACCGTATCAGACGCCCCCTCACCCCGCTCGATCGCGGCCATCAGCGTGACGGAACGCGCCGACGGATCGGTCTCGACCAGATTGCCAAGCGCGCGGCGCGCTTCGGGGAAATCTTCGTTGGCGATGTGCAATTCGGCCAGCAGCATCTTGGTTTCGGGATGGTCGGGCTGTGATTTCGTCAGCGCGCGGAACCGTTTGATGCGCTGCTGCGGGGTTTCATCCGGCTGAACCTCGGCAAAGGCGGCGGCAAGGTCGGGGTGCGGATGCACGCTCCACGCTTTTTGCAGCACTTTCGAGGCATAGCGCGGCTTGTCCTGCGCGATATAGCTGCGCGCGGCCATTACGGCGGCTGGCACCAGATCGGGCGACAGGCGGTTGGCTTCGATCGCGGCCTCGCGCGCCTCAATGCTGTTGCCCTCGGCGATGACTTCGCGGGCTTCCGACAGCGCCAGCACCGCATCGCGGCGTTTGTGCACATCGCGCGGCAGGTGGCCGTTTTTGTACTTGGCCTGCAAGGTGCCGCGCGCACCGGTCCAGTCATGCTTTTCGGCCTGCAACTTCAGCAGCGTATCGCCGGTTTCTTCGTGTTTGGGCTTCAGCGCGAAGGCCTTCTCGGCCAGCTTCAGCGCTGTATCGGTATCCCCGTCAGCCAGCTTTTGCTTCATGATGCCACGCACGCCGACGAAACGGGTCTTTTCGTCTTCGACCAGCTTGCGATAGGTCCGCTCTGCCTTGCGGCGGTCGCCTGCAAGCTCTGCGGCCTGCGCAGTCAGCAGATTGGTCAGCGCCGGGCGTTTGAGATAGCGGTCCGCCTTGGCGGCCTTGGCCATCGCAACCTGACCCTCACCGCTGGCAAGCGCCATCAGCCCGTCCGACAGCGCCTCGTAGCCCTTCCGTTCGCGGTTGCGGTCAAAGTAGCGCGACAGGGCGGTCTCATCCCCATTCAGGAAATGCCAGACCGCCGACAGCAGCGCCACGATCTTGAGCAGCACCCAGACCGCGAACATCAAAAGCAAAACGGCGATGACCGATTGCAGCGGCCCGAGGGTATATTCGGTGCCCGCCACGGTCAGTTGAATGCCGCCCTCGCTTTCCAGCAAGAAGCCCGCACCCCATGCCAAAGCGGCGACGAGCACGACGAAAAGAACGATTTTAATAAGAGACCAGAGCATTTTTCGTTCCTCAGTTGGCCGTCAGGCGTTGGGAGAGTTCATTGGCGGCGGTTTCAGCCGCCTGACGCGCGCGGGCATCGGCAAGCCATTCCGCCATCGCGTCCTGCGCAGGGGCGGGCAGCGTTTCGATCTCGGCCAGCGCGTCGGTCAAACGGCCATCGCGCACCGCTGCTTCGGCGCGGGAGAGGACAGCATCGGGGTCCGTCCCTTCGCGGGGCGCGACCGAGCGGGCACCAAGCTGCCGTTTCAGGAAACTGCCAAAGCCGCCTTCGCCTTCTTCAGGCACGGCGGCGCGGGCGGTGGCCAGGGCCTGCCGCGCGGCATCGGGATAACGGGCCTGCAGATTGGCGAGGGTGACCACACCGCCCGCAGCGGTCTCAGTCAGCGCTTGGGGAATGTTCTCAACCCCGGCTTCCTGCAACTCGACCAGCGCGGCCTCAAAGGGGCGTCCGGCGCTGATCGCGGCGTTCATCTGGGTCAGGCCGGTCTGGGCGCGGGCTGCTTCTGCAGCGGCGGCGGTCGCCTCTTCGGCGGTTTGGGCGTTATCCAGCAGGCTTTCGATTTCGCGGCGTTGCTCAGCGACCGAGGCGCGCAGGGCTTCCATTTCACGTTCAAAGGCCGCGACTGCAATCTCGTTTTCGCCACCGCTTACGGGCTGTTTCTCAACCGTGGTGAGGCGGCTGTCGATCTCGGCCAATTGGCTTTGAAGCGCCGAGAATTCTTCGCGTGCGGCGGTCAACTCTGCGCTGAGCGCGTCGACCTGTGGCAGGCTTTCCGGTAGGGCCGCAGGCTCATCAGCGCGGGCTTCCAACTCTGCGATGCGGGCCTGCTGCGCTTCGATCGCGTTTTGCAATTCCGCAGCCCCCTGCGCGCGGGTGCCAAGAACGTCGTATTCCGATGCGGCAAACCCCAGTCCGGCAGCAATGGCACCACCGAGCAGCATGGGGAAAAACACGCCCCGCTTGCGCTCCTTCGAAGCGGGCGCGGGGGTCGGTGTCGGGGTTGGTTTGGGGGTCGTAGCGCTTGGCTTTTCGGTCTTGGTCGGCGCGGGCTTCGACGTGCTGTCACCCGGCTTAGACGCGGCTACCGACGCGCGTGAAGGCGCAGGATCGGTCGCTGGTTTGTCTTGGGAAACCGATCTATCCTTAGGCGCAACGCCGCTGGACGTTGGTTTAGGATCATCCTTAGGCAAGGACGTATTTGGCGTCGTATCTTTGGCGGTAGAGGCGCTCTCCGCCTTAGCCGGTGCCTTGTCATCACGCTTGACCGCGTCGCTTGCAGCGGTCGGCTTCGCCGTGGCTTTCTCCGCTGCGGGCGCAGTGTCCCGCACGGGCAGAGTGCTGGTTGTTTTGCCCGGCTCGGTTTTGCCCACGTCGGTTTTCCCGGGCTCGGCTTTCGCTGCATCCGGTTTAACATCTTCGGTCTTCGGCGCGTCGGGTTTCACCGGGTCCGTACCCTTGGCATCGGTTTCGGATGGTTTCGGCGCGTCAGCTTTCTCTGCCGCTACTGCCTTATCCGCCTGCGGGGGCGTCTGTTCGGCCGTGGTCTTGTCCGCTTCGCTTTTGCTGACCGTCTTTTTGGGTTTTGCCACGCCGTACGCCTTTCGATTCTGAACCTATCATCCGCTCGCAGTGGCGAGCTTACCCGGCATACCTATGCCCCTCAAGGCAAGGTGGTGCAGCGGAAAAGTTTTTCAACGGCCTCCGCCATGGCTTCGCCAGTGGGTTCCGCAGCGACATCATGCGCATAGAGCGGCAGAGCTTCAAGCGCCTGCGCGGCGGCGGGGCTGATCGACAGGGCGATGACCCGCTCTGTACAACTGGCCTCGCGGGCAAAATGCTCCGCGCTGCGCGGGGAAAAGAGCGGCACGATAACAGGACTTGGCCCATTTAATAGGGTTTGCGCCGCGGAGGAAAGCGGCAAAAGGTTCTGTTCATAGACCGTTGCAACATCGACGGTCAGACCCGAAGCGCCTAAAATTGCGGCAACATCTGCCCGCCGATGGCGTCCGGCAAGGTGCAAGAGCGGGCCAATCTGCGGCTGGCCTAAGAGGGTCGCGATCAGCGCTTGGGCATCCAGCCCGGCCATCTGCGCCTGCCAGCCCGCTTTCGCTGCCGCCGCTGTGGTCTGCGGGCCGACACAAAAGGCAGGCCGTCCATCCCCCTTTGGCGCATGGGCCACACCATTGGCCGAGGTAAAGATCACCCCGGCGAAAGGCGCGAGATCGACCCCTACACCGGTCGGGGCAATCTCGATCAGGGGGGAAATCACCGCCCCGTCCCGCAGCGCGGGCGAGAGCCGATCCAGAAACTGCGCGGCACCGGGATGTGGACGTGTCAGAAGCAATCTTGGCTGTGGCATCACAAGGCTCCGGCATTGTTTGCGCGTGATAGCGGTGTTACCTGCGGTACAGGTGCCTTGCAACGGAAAGCCCCCATGCCCTCTACCCAGCCTCAGACCCGCTTGATCCTTGGTTTGGAAAGCAGTTGCGACGATACCGCCGCCGCCGTGGTGCGTATGGGCGAGGATGGGCGCGGCACGGTGCTGGCCTCGGTTGTGGCAGGCCAGACCGAATTGCACGCCGACTTTGGCGGCGTCGTGCCCGAGATTGCCGCCCGCGCTCATGCGGAAAAACTGGATCACTGTGTCGAAGAGGCCTTGGCCGAGGCTGGGATCGGCCTGCCGCAGATCGATGCCATCGCCGTCACTGCGGGGCCGGGGCTGATCGGCGGAGTTGTCTCAGGCGTAATGTGTGCCAAGGGGCTTTCGGCGGCGACGGGCAAACCGCTTTATGGGGTGAACCATCTGGCGGGCCACGCGCTGACGCCGCGGCTGACCGATGATGTACCCTATCCCTATCTGATGTTGCTGGTGTCGGGCGGACATTGCCAGTTCCTGCTGGTGCGGGGACCGGAGAGTTTTGACCGTCTTGGCGGCACCATTGATGACGCGCCGGGCGAAGCCTTTGACAAGGTTGCGCGGCTGTTGGGGCTGCCGCAGCCCGGGGGGCCGTCAATCGAGAAATGCGCGCAGGAGGGCGAGCCCAACCGCTTCGCCCTGCCGCGCCCGCTGTTGGATCGTGACGGCTGCGACATGTCTTTTTCGGGCCTGAAAACCGCCGTGCTGCGCGCTCGCGACAAATGCGTGGCAGAGCGTGGCGGGCTGACCCGACAAGATCAGGCGGATCTGGCGGCAGGGTTTCAAGCAGCCGTGGTCGATGTGCTTGCCCATAAGACCCGCCGCGCCTTTGCGGAGTATCCAGCAGAGGGTGCGCGGGGCCTTTGTGTGGCAGGCGGGGTGGCGGCAAACAAGTCCATCCGTGCCGCTTTAGAGACTGTTGCAGCGGAACAGCAGGCGCGTTTCGTCGCTCCGCCGCTGGCGCTTTGCACCGATAACGCCGCGATGATCGCCTTCGCTGCTGGAGAGCAAGCCGCCCTGCGCGAGGCCGATGATCTGACACTCTCGGCACGTCCCCGCTGGCCACTGGATACCGCACGGCCTTCGATGCTGGGCAGTGGCAAAAAGGGGGCCAAGGCATGAGCGTTTCCGTCCTTGGCGCAGGGGCATTCGGCACGGCGCTGGCAATCTCGCTGGCGGGCAAAGGGCCGGTGACGCTTTGGGCGCGTGATGCGGGGGATATGGCCAAGCGCCGTGAGAATACCAAACGCCTTCCGGGGTGCCCTTTCCCTGATACGCTCACGGTGACGGATAGCCTTGAGGAAGCGAGCGGGGCAAAAATCCTGTTGCTGGCCGTGCCAATGCAGCGGCTGCGCAGTGTCTTGGAAGACCACAAAGACGCGCTTCACGGGAAACATCTGGTGGCCTGCTGCAAGGGGATCGAACTCAGCAGCGGTGTCGGACCGGTGAGCGTGATCACCCAAACCATCCCCGATGCCACGGCCGCGATCCTGACGGGGCCAAGCTTTGCCGCTGATATCGCCCGCGGCTTGCCCACCGCGCTGACTTTGGCCTGTGCGGATGCGAAGGCGGGCAAATACCTGCAGGCGGAGTTGACCACGGCGAACCTGCGGCTTTACCGCACCACGGATACAATTGGCGCGGAACTGGGCGGGGCGCTGAAGAACGTCGTCGCCATCGCGAGCGGGGCCGCGATTGGTGCAGGGCTGGGGGAAAGCGCGCGGGCCGCGCTGATGACGCGCGGATATGCCGAAATGCAGCGCCTCGCCGCGCATCTGAAGGCGGAGCCGACAACGCTGGCCGGGCTTTCGGGCTTTGGCGATCTGACGCTGACCTGCACCTCAGAGCAATCGCGCAACTACCGGCTGGGCCAATCGCTGGGCCAAGGCACGCCGTTTGACCAGTCGACCACGGTCGAAGGAGCCGCCACCGCGCGCGCTGTGGATGCACTTGCCTGCGAGGCTGCGCTCGATATGCCGATTACACGTGCGGTTGCCGGGCTGCTCGACAACCAGTTAGATGTGGCTGGCGCCATGAAATCACTACTGACCCGCCCCCTAAAGGAAGAATGATATGTTTGTTGCCCTGACCGCCCATGACAAAGCCGATGGCCTGCCGATCCGTCAGGAAAACCGGCCCGACCATTTGGCCTATCTCAAATCCAGCGATGCCGTAGCCCAAGCTGGCCCGCTGCTGAATGCCGAAGGCGGCATGATCGGCTCGCTCATCATTCTGGATGTCCCAGATATGGCCGCAGCCGAGGATTGGGCCGCGAATGACCCCTATGCCAAGGCTGGTCTGTTCCAAAGCGTGACCCTGACCCATTGGAACCGGGTGATCGGCTAATGGCCTATTGGTTGTTCAAATCCGAACCCGCAACATGGAGCTGGGCCGACCAAAAGGCCAAAGGTGACGCGGGCGAGGAATGGGACGGCGTGCGCAACTATCAAGCGCGCAACTTCATGCGCGAGATGAAGGTTGGCGATCTGGGGTTCTTCTACCACTCTCAGAAAGACCGCGAGGTTGTCGGCATCGTCGAAGTCTGCGCAGAAGCGCATCCCGACAGCAGCACCGATGACCCGCGTTGGGAATGTGTGGATATCAAAGCGGCGCGGTCGTTCAGCCTGCCTGTGACACTGGATACGATCAAGGCCGACCCACGGCTGGAGGATATGGTGCTGGTGAAAAACTCCCGCCTATCGGTGCAACCTGTGACCGAAGCTGAATGGGACCTTATCTGCGCTTTGGGTAAGACTGCGCCCTAGGGTCGGGCCCTAAGACCGGCCAAAATTAACGATTGGGAAACGAAAAAGGGTTCCGGCACCCCGCCAGAACCCTTCTCACCCCATGTGCTCCCAAAACCACCACACATGTTCTTTAAACTCTTATCAGCGCATCAAGCCGATATAAGACTGATAGCAGAAGTCATTGAATTTCTCAACTTTCTACTGTGTCAAAGCCCCATCAAAAACGAAACGCGCGCTTAACCAAGCGCGCGTCCGAGGTAAGGTTTTGGTAAGTCTTTCCGGCAATTAGCCGTAGACAGACTCTTTGCCGAAATGTTTGACCAGCATGTAATAGACCACGGCGCGGTACTTGTTCCGCTCTGACCGGCCATAGGTTTCAATCACTTTCTGGATGCCACCCATGAGGTGCTCATCATCCGGCAGGCCGAGTTTCTTGATAAGGAAGTTGTCCTTTACGGTGTTCAATTCAGCCGTATCACCGGCAGACACCGTTTGCGCGTCGGCGTTGTAGATCGACGGACCGCAACCGATGGTCACCTTGGTCAAAAGGTCCATATCCGGGTCCATGCCGCATTTATTCTTCAGGTCCTCGGCGTATTTCGCGATCCATTCGTCACGCTTGCCCATAAATCTCTCCAACAGTAACTTCGGCTTCAGGGGTTCCTGAAACCGGAGCCTAAGGCCATAACCCTGTTTTGCAAAAGATTTATTTTGCGACCCCGGCTGACTGCCCCCGTCGACCACGACCGTCAGCCACGCCCCCATACGCAAAGAGGCGCCCGATGGGGCGCCTCTGAGTTCGATATCGCGGGTCGCTTAGGATGCGTCGTCAAGACGGACGTCGTCTTCGAGACCTTCGATTGTATCTTCATCAACTTCCGGCTGGGCTTCCAGCTCGGCTTTGGTCCAAGAGCTCAGCTTCAGGTCATTTTCGGCGGCCATGGAGATTTCCTCAAGCGGCACGGCGACGGTGTGTTCGCCAAGGCCAAGGAAGCCACCCACACCAACGACAGCGGCATAACCAGCGTCAGTTTTGATCACATAGTCGATGTCACCGATGGTGTCGCCATCCGCTTCCACGACGGTCAGGCCGACCAGATCACCCACAACCATACCGGAGAAGGCATTGCTCATGCCGGTGTCGGTGCGTGTGACGTCTGTTTCCATGTTCGCTTCGGTGTCCGAAGCGACATTCTCTTCCAGATCGGTCTCAGCTTCGCCTTCGATCTCGGCAGTCATTTCGCTGTCGATATCGGCGTCTTCATCGGCTGCCAGATCGGTGTCTGTCTCTGTTGTGACAGTGCCGCTGGTGTCGGTGCTCAGGGTCGAGTTCGACTCTGAGTCCGCGTTCCCGGCCAGATCGGCTTCGGCATCCGTCGACGGGGTCACGCCATCGGTTTCGGCGGTCAGCTCCGCTTCGTTGTCGACTTCGGTTTCACCTTCGATTTCCGCGCTCTCTGTCGGGGCGGTCAGAATTTCGTCGGTTTTGTTGGGGTCGTTGGTTCCATCGTAGTCGTCGGAATTCTCACGCGACATCTCAGCGGTTTGCTCGGCCTGTTTCTCAACAGTGGCGGTCAAATCGTTGGCGGTGTCGCTTACGCTCTCACCCGAGATTGTGGCCTCGGCCTCTGCTGCTGCACCGGCTTCGGTGTCGGCAGTCTGAGCGAATGCGGTGCCCGCAGTCAGTGCAAGGGCGGCGACGGTGGATTTCAGGAATGTACGTTTCATTTTCGATACTCCTTTTCAGTGGTCTGGGGAAGAAACACCGCCCGGGTGACTATGTTCCGCCCGCCATTTGCTACCGGCAGATATTTGCTTGAATCCGCCGATGGGCCGCATTTCCTGAGGAGTTTCAGTACTTTAATACAAAAACGCCGCCCCGACGGTCTGCGGGGCGGCGTTGAAACCTTACCAAAGAGGGAACTCTTTGCGATTTAGTAGCGGTAATGCTCGGGCTTGAACGGGCCTTCAGGCGTCACACCGATATAGGCGGCCTGTTCGGGGTTCAGTTTTGAGAGCTTCACGCCGATCCGGTCGAGATGCAGACGGGCGACTTTCTCATCCAGATGTTTGGGCAGGATATAAACGTCGTTGCCGTATTTGTCGGTGTTCTCCCACAGTTCGATCTGCGCCAACACTTGGTTGGTAAAGGAGGCGGACATCACGAAGGACGGGTGGCCGGTGGCATTGCCGAGGTTCAGCAGGCGGCCTTCGGAGAGCAGGATCAGACGATTGCCGTTCGGCATCTCGATCATGTCCACCTGTTCTTTGATGTTGGTCCATTTATGGTTCTTCAGCGCAGCAACTTGGATTTCATTGTCGAAGTGGCCGATGTTGCCAACAATCGCCATGTCCTTCATCTCGCGCATATGCTCGATGCGGATGACGTCCTTGTTGCCGGTGGTGGTGATGAAGATATCGGCAGTTGCCACGACATCTTCCAGCAGCACGACTTCAAAACCGTCCATCGCTGCTTGCAACGCGCAGATGGGATCGACTTCGGTGACCTTGACGCGCGCGCCAGCACCGCTCAGCGACGCGGCAGAGCCTTTGCCCACATCGCCATAGCCCATCACAACAGCGACCTTACCGGCCATCATCGTGTCGGTGGCGCGGCGGATACCGTCGACGAGGCTCTCTTTACAGCCGTATTTGTTGTCGAACTTCGACTTGGTGACAGAGTCGTTCACATTGATCGCGGGGAAGGGCAATTGGCCCTGTTTCACCAGATCATAGAGACGGTGCACGCCGGTGGTTGTCTCTTCGGATACACCTTTGATCTGGTCGCGCATCTTGGTGAACCAGCCGGGGCTTTCCGCCATACGCTTCTTGATCTGAGCGAAGATCGCTTCTTCTTCCTCAGACTTTGGCACAGCGATCAGTTCGTCTTCGCCATTCTCAACGCGCGCGCCCAGCAGAATGTACAGCGTCGCATCGCCGCCATCGTCAAGAATCAGGTTCGGGCCATTGGGGAACATGAAGGATTTGTCGAGGTAATCCCAATGTTCAACCAACGACTGGCCTTTGATGGCGAAGACCGGAACGCCTGCTTCGGCAATCGCCGCCGCGGCGTGATCTTGGGTGGAAAAGATGTTGCAGGATGCCCAACGCACATCCGCGCCAAGTGCGACAAGCGTCTCGATCAGAACGGCGGTCTGGATGGTCATGTGCAAGGAGCCGACGATCCGCGATCCTTTCAGCGGCTTGCTTTCACCGTACTCATCACGCAGCGCCATCAAGCCCGGCATTTCGGTTTCGGCGATGTCCAGCTCTTTGCGCCCGTAGGCCGCCAGATTGATATCCTTAACAATATAGTCGTGGGCCATGCGGCGCTCCTGTTTGAAGTGTTGCAGGGCGGTTAGCACCTTCGCCGCGAATTCTCAATGTGAATGGGGAATGACCCCCGCAGGGTCAACGTTGAAGAGCGGCCAGTTGCTTATCGCCCGACAGCCCCGCCATCCAGTCATCGCCTTGGGCCAGCACACAGGCATTGCCGTCGGCCAATGTCTTGACCAAGGTCCATGTGCCCGATTGATCCGACGCCCAGAGTTGGCTGTTGTCGTCCCGCTGACCCGGCACAGGCTCTTCGCCGTACCAATCGATCAGAGCCGACTTCATTTCCTTGGCGGGCATGCAGACTTCTTCTGCCTGCGCGGCACCTGCGAGGGTGGCCAAGGTAACTGCAAATATCGTACCGGAAAAAACGGGTTTCATGATTATCTCCTTCGTGGGATGAACAGGTTTGACAGGGATTTGTTCCCAAGGATCACGAGGTAAGGACTCCGGCGGATGGCGCAGAAACCACGTGCATGGCAAAGGATGCTGTCAGGTCGACGGCTAGATCTGCTCGACCCCACCCCGGTGGATGTCGAGATCGAAGACATCGCCCATGGGTTGGCCTTCGTCGCGCGGTGGAACGGTCAGACGCGGGGCGACTATGCCTATTCGGTGGCCGAACATTCGCTATTGGTGGAAACGATATTTGCCCGGATCGCCCCCCGTGCGCCTGCGAAATGGCGCTTGGCCGCGCTGCTGCATGACGCACCGGAATATGTGATCGGCGATATGATCTCGCCCGTGAAGGCTGCTGTTGGGCCGGATTATCGCGCTTTGGATGACCGGCTGACCACCGCCGTACATGTCCGATTTGGCCTGCCTGCCAGCTTGCCGGTGCGCGTCAAGCAACAGATCAAAAAGGCGGACCGCGTCAGTGCTTGGATGGAGGCCAGCCAGATCGCGGGCTTTTCCGAAACCGAGGCGAGCCGTTTCTTTGGCCGCCCCGATGCGGCGCTGATGGAGGGGCTTAGCATTCTGCTGCGCCCGCCGGTCGAGGTACGGGCCGAGTTTACCCAACGCCATGAGGCGCTGCTGCGCGAGATGGCATGATCCATGTCCGCCGTGCCGGGGCGCTTGATATCCGCGCCTTGGCCGACTTGCTGAACGCGATCATCGCCAAGGGCGGCACCACCGCCATGGTCACCCCCGTCACCCCGCGCGAGCTGCAAGGTTGGATGACCGCGCCTGACAGCGCATGGCATCTGGCCGAAGACGAGCGGGGAGAGATCAAAGGCTTTCAGTACATAGAGCCCCATCCAGACCTGCCCGAAGGCGGTGTGGATGTCGCGACTTTCGTGCGGTTGGGAGAGACGGGGTTCGGCATCGGCTCGGCCCTGTTCGAGCAGACAAAGACTGCCGCGCGTGACCTAGGCTATGCCCATATCCACGCGATCATCCGCGCCGACAATCTAGGCGGGTTGGCCTATTACCAAAGCCGCGGGTTCGAGGATTTCCGCCGCCTGCCCAGTTGCACGCTGGCCGATGGCACCCGCGTCGATAAAATCTGGAAACGGTTCGAGCTTTAGCGCGGCGAGCGTTTTGCCAAGATGCGCTGCAAGGTGCGCCGGTGCATGTTCAGCCGCCGCGCGGTTTCCGAGACGTTGCGATCACAAAGCTCATAGACCCTCTGGATATGCTCCCACCGCACGCGGTCCGCACTCATCGGGTTCTCCGGCGGCTCGGGCAGATCGCCGCCGGTTGCCAAAAGCGCATTCACGATGTCATTCGCATCAGCCGGTTTTGAGAGGTAGTCCGTGGCGCCTGATTTCACCGCCGCAACCGCCGTGGCAATCGCGCCATAGCCCGTCAGCACGACCACCCGCGCATCGGCACGTTTGTCACGCAGCACTTCCAAAACGTCGAGGCCGTTGCCATCCTGAAGCCGCAGATCAACCACGGCAAAGGCCGGGGGACGCGCGGTGGCGATGGCCTTGCCCGCCGCGACAGAGCCTGCGGTTTCCACCTCAAAGCCGCGTTTCTCCATCGCCTTGGCCAAGCGGCGCAGAAACGGCTCATCGTCATCGACTAAAAGCAAACTACGGTCTGGGCCTAAGTCAGCAATATCCTGCATCAACGTCCCCTCTCCAAGGCCAATATGGGGCGGCTATCGCGGCGGGTCAATTTCAGCTTTGATCGAGGAAGCAACCAATGCTGTCCGCCATCTGCTCGGGGCGCACCTCCCGGCGGAAAAAGTCGACGACGCCTTCTTCGGGCATGACCAGATAGCTGAAGGTCGAGTGATCGACGAGGTATTCACCATTCTCATCTGCCGGGTGGGCCTTGTAGTATGTGCGGTAAGCTTGGCTGGCCGCTTTGACTTGCTCAGGCGATCCGGTCAGCCCCACCATCCGCGGGTGCATCACCTCAGCAAAGTCGCCGACCACTTCAGGCGTGTCGCGTGCCGGGTCGACGGTGATAAAAACCGGCGTAATGCTTTGGCCGCGCTCATCGAGGATCTCGGTGGCGGCGGCGTTGCGGTCCACGTCCAGCGGGCAGACATCGGGGCAAGAGGTATAGCCGAAATAGAGCAAGGCAGGCTCGGTGATGACATCGGCATCGGTCACGGTTTCGCCCGCGCCGTTGACCAATTCGAACGGACCGCCAATATCGCCCCCCGCCACCTGGCTTGACCGGCAAGAGGCATAGGGATCATCTTCGCCGCGCAGCACCATAAAGGCCGTCCCGGCCAGAAATACCGCTGCAACCCCAACCGCACCAAATGCAATCATCTGTTTCATGTCAGTCCTTTGCGCCGATGGCCGCTCTTGATCGTGTTTCGCCGCAGACCTACGCTAGATCGCAGGTGATGCAAGACGCAATAAAGTGATGGGGCTCAGATGACGCAGGCAAACATTCGGCCCCTCGACGGGCGCACCCGCGCCAGTTGGATCCGCCTGCGCACGATGATCCTGCTGCGCTGGTTCGCCATCGCCGGACAGTTGACCGCCGTCACCGTGGCGCAATGGGCGCTAGGGCTGCAACTGGCCTTCGGCCTGTGTTATCTGACCATCGGTGCCTCGGTGGTCGGCAACCTCGTCGCGGCCTTTGTCTTTCCCCAGAACAAACGCCTGTCCGAGCGCGAGAACCTTGCCATGGTCCTGTTTGACCTGCTGCAACTGACCGCCCTGCTGGGGCTGACCGGAGGGTTGCACAATCCCTTTGCGCTGTTGCTGCTGGCCCCGGTAACGATCTCGGCCACCGCACTCAGCCTGCGTTCGACACTGGTTTTGGGCGCTACCGCGATTGTCGCGGCTTCGGTGCTGGCGCTGTGGCATCTGCCGCTTGTCACCCAGTCGGGCGATGTGCTGCGCCAACCCGGCATTTTTGTCTTTGGCCATTGGGCGGCGCTGCTGATCGCCATCGTTTTCACCAGCGCCTATTCGCGGCGCGTCACGACTGAGGTCCACTCCATGGCCGATGCCCTCTCGGCCACGCAGATGGTGCTGGCACGGGAGCAGAAATTGTCGGACCTGAGCGGTGTTGTGGCCGCTGCCGCCCATGAATTGGGAACGCCCCTAGCCACCATCAAACTGGCCAGCACCGAACTGCTGGGTGACCTCGAAGACCGGCCCGATCTGGCCGAAGACGCCGCGTTGATCCGCGATCAGGCTGACCGGTGTCGCGATATCCTGCGCGATATGGGCCGCATTGGGAAAGACGATCTGCATATGCAACGCGCGCAACTCACCGCCGTGGTGAAAGAGGCCGCCGAGCCACATCTGGAGCGCGGCAAGACGGTGATGTTCTCTGACAACCCGATGGCCCGAGATCACGCGCGCCCCCCGACGATCCCGCGCAAACCCGAGATCATTCATGGGCTGCGCAATCTGGTGCAGAACGCGGTGGATTTTGCCGAGAGCACGGTTTGGATCGAAACCGAATGGTCCGCCGAGGATATCTCGGTGCGGATCATCGACAACGGGCCGGGCTTTCCGCCGCAGCATCTAGGGCGGATCGGCGACCCCTTCCTGCGCCGCCGTAGCGGCACGGCAAGCGAGACGGCGCGCCCCGAATATGAGGGCATGGGGCTGGGGCTTTTCATCGCCAAGACTTTCCTCGAACGGTCCGGCGCGCGGCTCCGGTTTGCCAATGGGTCAGACAGCGGTTGGCTGCGCGGGTTGCCGCCCGCAGGCAGCGGCGCGGTGGTCGAAGTCGTCTGGCCGCGCCGCCTGCTGGACCTTGGCCCCGATGATGCCGTGATGGGCGAGAACCAGCGCTTAACGGCTTGAAAGGGGGAACTGCGCTTTTGTTAACCCGCCGTTAACCTTTGGCTCTCAATATAGGGCGTCGCATTTGCCGAAAGGGGTATCCGTCATGGCATTGCCAGACGTTATCATCGTGCTTGCCGCTGCTTTCACCGCCGCTCTGGCCGCCCTTTGGTGGCTTAGCACAAACGCGGGCCGCCCCGCTGCGGCACCGCCCGGCATCGACGATATGAGCCTGCTTTTCGAAGACGGCGAGTTGATCCACGGCTCCGACAGCGCGCTGACCCGCTTTGCCCTCGCCCCCGGCCACCACCAGTGGGAGGACATCCGCGAAGCGCTGCTGTCGCGGTTTCCTGAATTCCCCCGCACGGCCCGGCACGGGGCCACTGGCAAACTGACCCTCGTGGCAGAGGATGGCGACAGCCCGTCGGAACTTCGCATCACATGGCGGGACGCGCTATGCTGGCTGCACCTGCCCCAGACCCGCGCGGCCGAAGAGATCACGCAAGAGACATTCCAAAAACTCGCCGCGCTGCGCCGGGCCAGCGAAACCAACCCCAACCCTGCATGGCAGACCAATGCCGCAGGCCGCATCATCTGGCACAACCGGGCCTACGGGGCCCTGAAACGCAAGGCACCGGCCGATCCTGAATGCGGCGGCGCCGCATTGTTCAGCACGCCCTCGCCCGAACATCCCAACCGCGTATGCCTGCGCTGCGGCGACGGGGACAAACCCGATTGGTACGCCCTGACCACCACGACAGAGGACAATGTGCAGGTCTACCACGCCACCTGCATCAACGCTGTGGTCGCCGCCGAAGAGGCGCAGCGCAACTTCGTTCAAACCCTTGCCAAGACCTTTGCGCATCTGTCCATCGGGCTGGCGATTTTTGACCGCAATGGGCAGTTGGCCCTGTTCAACCCTGCCCTGGTTGACCTGACCTCCCTGCCCGCCCCCTTTCTCAGCGCCCGACCGACGATGGTGTCCTTTTTCGATCAGCTGCGCGAAAGCCGCCGCATGCCGGAACCAAAAAACTACAAGAATTGGCGTCAGGAGATTGCCGAGGTGATCGCCGCCGCAACCGATGGGCGCTATCAAGAGACATGGTCGCTTGAGAACGGTCAAACCTACAGCATCCGTGGCCGGCCCCACCCCGACGGGGCCACCGCATTCTTGATCGAAGACATCACCGCCGAAGTCACCCTGACCCGCAATTTCCGCGCTGAGCTTGAGCAAAGCCAAAGCCTGCTGGACAAGCTCGAAGATGGGTTCGCCGTCTTCTCCGCCTCCGGCGTGCTGACCTTTTGCAACGCCGCCTATCGCGACCAATGGAAACAAGACCCCGACAAAAGCTTTGCCGAGATTACAATCAACGACGCGATCCGCGTCTGGCAAAAGATGTCGGCCGCCAATCCGCTGTGGCCCGACGTGGCCGAGTTTGTCATGGGCAGAGGGGACCGCGCGGGCTGGAACATGCCCATCGCTCCGCTCCACGGCGTGGCCCTCACTTGTGAGATTTCGGCCATCGCTTCCGGCGCGACGCTTTTGCGCTTCCGCCCGACCCCGGTTGGAACGGCCCGCCCGGACCGCAGCGCCATGCCTTCGGCATGCGACCGGCGACAACCCTCCAACTAGGGCATTCCCCGCCGCTTTAATCTTGCGGCTGCGTGTCGGCACGCTAAGCATGGGGCATGTCCGACGATACCCTTTCCCTCCGGCTCAGC
This sequence comes from Sulfitobacter sp. OXR-159, assembly GCF_034377145.1. Lineage (NCBI taxonomy): Bacteria > Pseudomonadati > Pseudomonadota > Alphaproteobacteria > Rhodobacterales > Roseobacteraceae > Sulfitobacter > Sulfitobacter sp. OXR-159. Next base: position 103,058 of record NZ_CP139707.1, on the reverse strand, counting down.
GGCCCCGATGACACCGCCCGGCGCGCCCAGCAATTGGCCCGCCGCCTGTCACCCGGCGATGTCATTTTGCTCAGCGGCGATGTCGGTGCGGGCAAGACCCATTTCGCCCGCGCCCTGATTACCGAACTGCTCGACTACCCCGAGGACATCCCCTCACCGACCTTCACATTGGTGCAAACCTATGAGGGGGCAAGCGGCGCGATCTGGCATGCCGATCTCTACCGTCTGACCTCCACCCATGAGATTGAGGAATTGGGACTGGTTGAGGCCTTTCATGACGCGATCTGTCTGGTGGAATGGCCGGATCGTCTGGGCCCGCTCGCCCCCGCCGGGGCGCTACGGATCAGCCTTTCCCCCGGGGCCCACGAAGACAGCCGCGCGCTGACAGCCGAATGGTCCGGCAGCGGTTGGGCCACCAAGTTGACAGAGTGGCGCACATGACCGAACGCGCCGCATTAATCGAAGGTTTTTTGCAAACGTCCGGCTGGGCCGGGGCCACCCGAAAGCTGCTGGCGGGCGACGCCTCCAACCGGCGGTATGACCGGCTGCGCAAAGAGAATGGAGATAGGGCCATCTTGATGGATGCCCCACCCGAACGCGGCGAAGACGTGCGCCCCTTCCTTGATGTCGCGGCGCATCTGACGGCCTGCGGCCTCAGCGCGCCCCAGATTTACCACAAGGACAGCGACCACGGGCTGCTGCTGATCGAAGACCTTGGCGATGACCTTTTCGCCCGGCTGATGGCGGCTGATCCCGCTCGGGAACTTCCGCTGTACCGCGCCGCCGCAGACGTATTGGTCAAACTTCACAGCGCCCCCTTGCCGGAACTGCCGCTTTGCGATGCCGATTGGCTGACCGATATGGTAGCCCCCGCATTCGACTTTTACGCACCCGAGGGTGGGCAAGTGGCAAGCGCCGCTTTCGCGCAGGCTTTCCGCCCCCTCGCCGCTGCGCTGGATGACGCGCCCAAGGTCGTGATCCTGCGCGACTATCACGCCGAAAATCTGCTCTGGCTGCCGGAGCGCGAAGGTGCCGCGCGCGTCGGCTTGCTGGATTTTCAGGACGCGCTGCTGGGCCATCCGGCCTATGATCTGGTCTCAATCCTGCAAGACGCCCGCCGTGATGTTCCCCGCGCGGTGGAGGCACAGATCATCGACTATTACCTTGCCCAGACCGAACAAGAAGCCGCCCCCTTCCGCCGCGCCTATGCGCTGCTTGGTGCCCAGCGCAATCTGCGCATTCTGGGCATTTTTGCGCGCCTTTGCCTGCGTGATGGCAAACCGCATTACGTCGATCTGATCCCCCGTGTGTGGCAGCATCTGCAACATAACCTGCGTCATCCCGCGCTTGCCGCGGTGGCGGATTCTATCGCGGGCGTGCTGCCCCCTCCGACCCCCGAATTCTTGGAGCATCTAAAAAGCCAATGCGCGACTATCCCGACGCCATCATGATGTTCGCGGCCGGGTTCGGCACGCGTATGAAACATCTCACCCAGACCCAGCCCAAGCCCATGGTGCCGGTCGCAGGTCGCCCCTTGATCGACCACGCGCTGGACCTCGCCCGCGGGATATCCCCCGCCCGGATCGTGGCGAACCTGCACTATCTGCCCGACCAGCTTGATGCCCATCTGCGGGCACAGGGTGTTAAGACCGTGATCGAGACGCCTGAGATCCTCGACACCGGCGGCGGGCTGCGCAATGCCCTGCCGTTGCTGGGCGCGGGGCCGGTTTTCACCATGAACAGTGACGCACTTTGGGCCGGGCCGAACCCGCTCGCGATGCTGCAAGCAGCGTGGGATCCGGCGCGGATGGAAGCGCTATTGATGACCGTGCCGCTGGAAAACACCCTTGGCCATGGCGGCACGGGCGACTTTACCCGCGCCCCGGATGGCCGCCTGCAACGCGGGCCGGGGCAGGTCTATGGCGGGATACAGATCATCAAAACCGATCTGCTGGCCGATATCGAAGCCGAGAAATTCTCGCTCAACCTATTGTGGGATATGATGCTTCAGCGCGAGACGTTGTTTGGCCTGCCCTATACTGGGCGTTGGTGCGATGTGGGCCATCCCGGCGGCATTCCCCTTGCCGAAAGCCTTTTGGCGGGCGCCGATGTTTGAACCGCAAGACAGCCCCCGAGTCTTTGGCCTCGCCCCCGGTGTCGACTTCCCACGCGGGTTGGTGCGCGGGCTTTGCGACCGGTTGGAGAATGGCCCGCCCGAGGCGATGGCCCGCGTTGAACTGCTGGTCAACACCAACCGAATGGCACGCCGGTTGCGCCATGATTTCGACGCAGGACCGGCGGGGTTTCTGCCCCGCATTCGGCTGATTACGGACCTTGATGCCTTGGGCCCCGGCATTGCGCTGCCTGCCCCAACGCCACCGCTGCAACGGCGGCTGGAACTCATTCAACTGGTGTCGCGCCTACTGGATGCCGCGCCGGATCTCGCGCCGCGCGCGTCGCTTTATGCGCTGTCGGACAGTCTTGCGGGCCTGATCGACGAGATGCAGGGCGAAGGGGTCTCGCCCGAGACGGTGGCCGGGCTGGACGTTGGCCATCTCTCGGCCCATTGGGAGCGCGCGCAGCGGTTCCTAGCCATCGCCCATGACTATCTAGGTCAGACCACCACCCGCCCGGATGCCGAAGCGCGGCGGCGTCAACTCGTCGCCCGGATCATCGCCCGCTGGCAGGACAATCCACCGCAGCACCCGGTGATCCTTGCCGGCTCCACCGGCTCGCGCGGGACCACCGCGCTGCTGATGGAGGCCGTGGCCCGCCTGCCGCAAGGGGCGATCATCCTGCCCGGTTTCGACTTTGAGATGCCGACCGCCGTTTGGAATGAATTGGATCAGGCGCTTTTGGCCGAGGATCACCCGCAATACCGCTTTCGCAAGCTTATGAACATGCTCGGCGTTGCGCGCGGCGCGGTTGAGCCGTGGTGCGAGATGCCCCCGGTTTCGACGGCCCGTAACAAGCTGGTGTCGCTCTCGCTCCGGCCCGCGCCGGTCACCCATGCTTGGCTGGGTGAGGGGCCGAAACTGGAAGACCTGCAAGGTGCCACCGCCAACATCACCCTGATCGAAGCGCCCACGCCGCGGGTCGAGGCATTGGCCATTGCGCTGCGTCTGCGCCAAGCTGCCGAAGACGGGGTGAAAGCCGCGTTGATCACGCCCGACCGGATGCTTACCCGGCAGGTCACGGCGGCTCTTGATCGGTGGAACATCCTGCCTGACGACAGCGCCGGGATGCCGCTGCAACTCTCTCCGCCGGGGCGGTTCTTGCGCCATGTGGCGGCGCTGTTCGTCCGGAAACTGGATGCCGAGGCGCTGCTGACCCTGCTGAAACACCCGCTGACACACAGCGGCGCGGGGCGGAACTTTCACCAGCTTTACACCCAGCGGCTCGAGGCCGAGATCCGGCGTCACGGGCTGCCCTATCCCGATGCAGAGAGCTTGGTCGAGATTGCAGAGCGGGCCGCGAAGCGGATGGAGGACCCCAGCGGCTTCCGCGATTGGGTCGCTTGGCTGGGCGAGACCTTCCCCGGCCATGACGCCCCCGGAGAGCGGCCCCTGCCCGATTGCGTCGCCGCGCATTTGGCGCTGGCCGAAAGGATCGCCGCCGGGCAACCCGCCGACCCCGATCACCTGCTCTGGCAGCAGGGTGCGGGCATCGCGGCTGCGGCGGTGATGGCCAACCTGACGGAGCATGCCGCCCATGGCGGCGCGATGAATGCCGCAGATTACGCCGACCTGCTGGGCGCGGTTTTGTCCCAAGAAGAGGTGCGTGAGGCCGATACCCCGCACCCCGACATCATGATCTGGGGCACGATGGAGGCGCGGGTTCAGGGGGCCGATCTGGTCATCCTCGGCGGATTGAACGAAGGCACATGGCCCGAAGCCCCGCCGCCCGATCCTTGGCTCAACCGTCAAATGCGCGAGAAGGCCGGGCTGCTGTTGCCCGAACGGCGCATCGGCCTGTCGGCGCATGACTATCAGCAAGCCATCGCTAGCCCCGAGGTTTGGATCACCCGAGCGATCCGCTCGGATGAGGCCGAGATGGTGCCGTCACGCTGGCTGAACCGGTTGGGCAATCTGCTGGGCGGCTTGGGCGACACCGGCGGGCCGGAGGCGTGGAAGGCGATGCAACAACGCGGCGGCTATTGGCTGGATCAGGTGCGCGGCCTTGAGGCGGTGAAGCGTACGGCCCCCGCGCCGCGCCCCTCGCCGCGCCCGCCCCGTGCCGCGCGGCCGCGCAAACTATCGGTGACCGAGATCAAGACGCTGATCCGTGATCCCTATGCCGTCTACGCCAAGCACAGCCTGAAATTGCGTCCGATCAACCCGCTGGTGCAATCTCCCGACGCGCCGGTGCGGGGCATCGTTTTGCACCGCATCATGGAGGATTTCGTGAAGCTGGTGGCCCGCGATCCTACGCGACTGACCCGCGACACGCTGATGCAAGTGGCCGCCGAAGTGCTGGAGGAGGAAGCCCCATGGCCCGCCGCCCGCGCCATGTGGCTGGCACGGATCGACCGGATCGCAGATTGGTTCATCGCCCGTGAAAGCCAACGCGCCGCATTCTCCAGCCCCGTCGCGTTCGAACAGGGCGCGCGCGGCAGCTACACCTTCGCCGACCTCGGCTTTACCCTCAGTGGCTTTGCGGACCGGATCGACCAGACCGATGATGGCGATGTGCTGATCTACGACTACAAGACCGGGACGCCGCCGGGCAAAAAGGAACAGCGGCTGTTTGACAAGCAACTGCTGATCGAGGCTGCGATGGTCGAGCGTGGCGGTTTCCCAGAGGTGGGCGTGGCCCATGTGGCCCATGCTGCCTTTATCGGGCTCGGGTCGAAACCCGTCGAAGTCCCTGCCCCGCTGGAAGAAGAAAACCCGCAAGAGGTGCTCGCCGGGCTGCACGCGCTGCTCTCACGCTACCTTGATGAGGGGCAGGGCTTCACCGCGCGCCGCATGGTGCAAAGCGATGCTTTTGCCGGGAATTATGACCAACTGGCCCGCTTCGGCGAATGGGACGGCACCAGCTCTGCCCGTCCAGAGGATTTGGAATGATGCGCGATTTTGACGATGCCACCCGCGCCCAGATCGAAGCGGCGCGGCCCGATGCCTCCACTTGGCTCACCGCCAACGCGGGCTCTGGCAAGACCCGCGTGCTGACCGACCGCGTGGCGCGGCTGTTGCTGGACGATGTGGAGCCGCAGCACATCCTTTGCCTGACCTATACCAAGGCCGCCGCGTCAGAGATGCAAAACCGTCTGTTCAAACGTTTGGGCGAATGGGCGATGCTGAAGGACGAAGCGCTGCGCGATGCCTTGGCCGATCTCGGCGTGCAAGGAGAGTTGACGCCCGAGCAACTGCGCAATGCCCGCACCCTTTTCGCCCGCGCGATTGAGACACCGGGCGGGCTGAAAATCCAAACCATCCACTCTTTCTGCGCGGCCCTTCTGCGCCGCTTCCCGTTGGAGGCGCAGGTCAGCCCGCAATTCACCGAGATCGAAGACCGCGCCGCCGATCTGCTGCGGGCCGAGATCGTCGATGAGATGGCCGAGAGCGAAGACGCCCCGCTGGTGGCCGACATTGCGCGGCATTACACCGGCGAAGATTTCGCCAGCCTTACCCGTAGCATCGTGGGCCAGCGCGATGCTTTCACCGACCCCCGGTCATGGGCCGAGATCCTAACGCTTTTCGCCCAGCCCGAAGACCTGACCGAAGAGAAAATCGCGGCGTCGGTCTTTCTTGGCAGCGAAGCGGCGATGATGGCCGAGATCATCCCGCATCTGCTGGCCAAAGGCGGAAATGACGGCAAGGCTGGCGCGGCGCTGCAAGAGATTGACCGCTACGATCTTTCTGCCCTGCCCCAGCTTGAAAATACCCTTTTGACCGGCAGCGGCGCCAAGGCGCCATTTACCGCAAAAATCGGCAGTTTTCCGACCAAGCCGACACAAAAGGTCATCGCCGTACAGATGCCGCAGCTTGAGCAGTTGATGCAGCGCGTCGAAGACGCCCGCGAAGCGCGGCTGGCCTTAAAGGCGGCGCGCAAGTCCTATGTGCTGCACCGGTTCGCGGCCCGTTTCCTTGAGCGTTATGCCGATGAGAAACAAAAACGCGGCTGGCTCGACTTTGACGATCTGATCCTCAAAGCCAGCGCTTTGTTGACCGACAAGGCGGTGGCGGCTTGGGTGCTGTTTCGCATCGACGGTGGCATCGACCATATCCTTGTGGACGAAGCGCAGGACACCTCGCCGCGCCAATGGGATGTGATCGAACGGCTGACGGATGAATTTTACTCAGGCGCTGGCGCACGTAATGAGGTGGATCGGACGCTTTTCGTCGTGGGCGACAAAAAGCAGTCGATCTACTCCTTCCAAGGCGCCGACCCCGAAGAGTTGGACCGCAAAGGCGCGACCTTTGAACAGAAAATCGGCGAAGCGGGCCAGTTCTTCCAGCGCCGCAGCCTCGCCTATTCCTTCCGCTCTTCTTCGGCGATCTTGCAGGCAGTCGATGGGGTTTTCGACCCCGAGATCCAGACCGGCTTTACCAATGACGGGCATATGGCCTTTAAGGACCGCCTGCCCGGCCGCGTCGATCTTTGGCCTTTCATCGAAAAGGCGGGCCCAGACGAGGAAGGCGATTGGACCGACCCCGTCGACCGGCGCAGCGCGCGGCATCACACGGTGCAACTGGCCGAACGCATCGCGCGGCGCATCAAGGAGCTGACGACCGAGGAACATTTCCTCCCCGACGACAGCAAGGGCGGCCTGGCGCGGCGGCGTATCCAACCGGGGGATTTCCTGATCCTCGTGCAGCGCCGCTCGGCCCTGTTTTCCGAGATCATCCGCGCCTGCAAGGCGGCGGAACTGCCCATTGCGGGGGCGGACCGGCTTAAGGTCGGGGCCGAACTGGCGGTGCGCGATCTGGCGGCGATCCTGTCGTTCCTCGCCACACCGGACGACGATCTATCCCTTGCCACCGCGTTAAAATCACCGCTGTTCGGCTGGTCAGAGCAAGACCTTTTCACCCTCGCCCATTACCGCAAAGAGGATCACCTCTGGCAAGCCCTGCGCGGCCAGACCGAGACCCACGCCGCCACCCTCGCCGTGCTGCGCGATCTGCGCGGGCAGGTCGATTACCTGCGCCCCTACGACCTGATCGAACGCATCCTCACCCGCCACGATGGCCGCCGCAAACTGCTGGCGCGGTTGGGGCCAGAGGCCGAGGATGGGATCAATGCGATGCTAAGCCAAGCGCTCTCTTACGAGCGCGGCACGGTGCCAAGCCTGACCGGATTCCTGCAATGGATGCAGACCGATGATCTGGAGATTAAACGCCAGATCGACAGTGCTTCGAACCAGATCCGCGTGATGACGGTGCATGGGGCAAAGGGGCTGGAAGCGCCGATCGTGATCCTGCCCGACACCGGGCGGCGCGATGTGACGATCAAGGATGAGATCATCACCGTAGATGGCACGCCCGTCTGGAAAGCCCCGGCAGATGACATGCCTCAGCCCATGCGCGCGCGGTTGGACGAGATGAAAGAGGCCGCATTGCAAGAGCGGCTTCGCTTGTTCTATGTCGCCATGACGCGGGCCGAGAAATGGCTGATCGTGGCGGCGGCGGGGGAACTGTCGAAAGATGAATCCTCTTGGTATCAGATCACCGCTGCCGCTTTGGCCCGGCTCCGGGCCGAGCCCTTGGGCGATGATGGCACGCTGCGCTATCAACAGGGCGACTGGGATACGCTCGACATCGTAGAGACGCCAGAGAAAATCGTCACAACGCCCGTGTTAGACCCTATTTTTACCCGTTCCGCCCCGTCCCTCCGGGGGGAGGACAAGACCCTCTCGCCCTCCGATCTTGGCGATGCCAAGGCGCTGGCGGGTGAGGCCGGCTTTGATATGGATACCGCGCTGAGCTACGGCACTTTGGTCCATGAATTGTTGGAGCATCTGCCCCTCATGGGGCCGGACGCGCGGCAAGTATTTCTGGACCGCTTGGCCCGAAGGCATCCACCTGAAATGATTGCCCGCGCCGAAAGTGAGGCCGACGCGGTTCTGCGCACCCCTGCCCTCGCCCCGCTGTTCACCGAAACGACCCTTGCCGAAGTCCCCGTGACCGGCAGCTTGGGCCATCAGCGTCTGCACGGCACGATCGACCGATTGGTGATCGCCGAGGACCATATCCTTGCCGTCGATTTCAAGACCAACCGCGTGGTCCCCGAGACCGCCGACGCCTGCCCCGACGGGCTGTTGCGCCAGATGGGCGCCTATGCCCATATGCTGCGCCAAATCTACCCCGATCGCCGGATCGAGACCGCCATTCTGTGGACCGCCCGCCCCGCGCTTATGGTGTTACCCAACGATATCGTGACAAATGCGCTGCGTGCCCTGCCATATCTTGACGCCACCGCCCCGCGTTCATAGGTTCAGGCCTCAACCCATTCCTGTCAGGAGAGCATCATGGCAACCGTCGCAGTCACCGACGACACTTTCGACGCCGAAGTCAAAAATTCGGACATTCCGGTTCTGGTCGATTTCTGGGCCGAATGGTGCGGCCCGTGCAAACAGATCGGCCCTTCGCTAGAGGAGCTGTCGGATGAGATGAACGGTCGCGTGAAGATTGTCAAAGTCAACGTCGACGAAAACCCGAACTCCCCCGCTCAGGTCGGCGTGCGTGGTATTCCGGCGCTGTTCATCTTTAAAGACGGGCAGGTCGTGTCCAACCTTGCTGGCGCACGCCCCAAGGCGGCCCTGCAAAGCTGGATCGAAGAATCCATCTAAGGTCAGTACCTTACCAGATTTGAGTTACGAAAACGGGCGTCCTTCGGGGCGCCCTTTCCATTTGCGGTCACAAGAGCCAGTCAAAGGGGCCAGCCAAAGCGTTTGAACCGGGCAACGATCTTTTCTTCGGCCTCGGCGCGGCCTGCGTTGATGCAATGCTCTTGCCAGAACCACCGGATATAAGCGGCGAAATCCGGGGCAGCCTGCCCCACGGCGTCAAAGCTGTGGCTGAGATCCGCAAGATCCGCCCGCACGCCGATATGGTGGAAATCGATCTGGCCAAAGAACAACGCCGGTTTGCCAAAGAAGTAACCAGAGAAGGCGGCTGCTGAATTCTGCGTCACGACGAATGCACAGCTTTGCAAATGCCGCACCATCTCACCCATCGTCAGTGTCAATTTTGGATGGCGCGCAGCGAGCGCTTCAAGCGCGGTTTGCTCCTCGGGGCTATAGAACTCTTTCGGGTGCAAGGCCGCGACGACGGGGCCGGTGCTATGATCAAGAGTGAGGGTCAGCATTTCAAGTGGGCTGCAAGATTGAAAAGACCGCCGCTGCAACAAGCGGCCCTGTAGCGGCACGTAGATCGGCCCATCGCGGTTGGACTGTTGCGGCGCATCTCCGAACAGGCGCTTTTGCCAGAAACTGTAGAAGCGTTGCGCCTGCTTTGGATCGACACCGCTTGGATCAAACTCGGCCACGGCGACATCCCAAAGCCACCGTTCAGGGCGCGCTTCGATCTGCCAAAAGGGGTAGTAGTAGCAGCGCCGAAAGACCAAACCGCGGGACGTTGGGGCAGGGGCCATATGGCTTAATGAAAGCGCATCAGCCGCGCGGGCGGGCGCGCCGATATCTCGATATGTGACCCTAAATTGAGCATTTTCGAGGACACGCGCGAGTTTTCCGATGAAGTTATGCGTCCCGGCTTCGGCGCTCTGCCGTAGCGGGGGTTCAAGGTAGATATTAACTTGGGCGTGATCCTGCATCGCCAGAGGCTAGCCGGTCGCCCGACCGCTCACAAGCGGCGCTGCCCTTGTCCTGCCCTGCCACGGGGGCCATATAGAGCGCCAAGCGACAGGAGGCCCCATGGCACAGAACGACGATTTCCCCGGTTGGCACGGGACCACGATCATTGGCGTCAAAAAAGGCGGCGAAGTAGTAATTGCCGGTGACGGACAGGTCAGCCTTGGCCAGACCGTGATCAAAGGCACCGCGCGCAAAGTGCGCAAGCTCAGCCCCGGCGGCTATGACGTTGTGGCGGGGTTTGCGGGGTCCACGGCAGATGCCTTTACCCTGCTGGAACGGTTGGAGGCCAAGCTCGAAGCGACACCGGGGCAATTGGCCCGCGCGAGTGTCGAATTGGCCAAGGACTGGCGCACCGACAAATACCTGCAAAAGCTCGAAGCGATGCTGATCGTGACCGACGGGAAAGACCTGCTGGTCATCACCGGCGCGGGCGATGTGCTGGAGCCCGAACATGAGGTCGCGGCCATCGGGTCGGGCGGGAACTATGCCCTCGCCGCTGCGCGCGGCATGATGGACAGCGACCGCGACGCCGAAACCATTGCCCGTGATGCCATGGCGATCGCCGCCGACATCTGCGTCTACACCAACGGCAAACTCACCGTGGAGAAAATCACCGCATGACCGACCTGACCCCCCGCGAGATCGTATCCGAATTGGACCGCTATATCATCGGCCAGAATGACGCCAAACGCGCCGTAGCCGTGGCCCTGCGCAACCGCTGGCGCCGCAAACAGCTAAGCGATGACCTGCGCGACGAAGTCTATCCCAAGAACATCCTGATGATCGGCCCCACCGGCGTCGGCAAGACCGAGATCAGCCGCCGTCTGGCAAAGCTGGCCCGCGCGCCGTTCATCAAGATCGAAGCGACGAAATTCACCGAAGTGGGCTATGTTGGCCGCGACGTGGAGCAGATCATCCGTGATCTTGTGGACAGCGCCATCGCCATGACCCGCGATTTCATGCGTGAAGACGTGAAAACCAAGGCCGAGCAGGCCGCCGAAGAGCGCGTGATCGACGCCATCGCCGGCACCGATGCCCGCGACGGCACGCGCGAGATGTTCCGCAAGAAGCTCCGCAGTGGTGAGCTGGATGACACGATGATCGAGCTTGAGGTCTCCGATACCTCCAGCCCCTTCCCAATGATGGACATTCCCGGCCAACAGGGCATGGGGATGATGAACCTTGGCGATATGTTTGGCAAAGCCATGGGGGGGCGCACCACCAAAAAACGCATGGCCGTGGCCGATAGCTATGAGGTGCTGGTCGGCGAAGAAGCCGACAAACTGCTGGACGATGAAGCCGTGAACCGCGCCGCCATCGAGGCTGTCGAGCAGAACGGCATCGTCTTTTTGGATGAGATCGACAAGGTCTGCGCCCGTTCCGATGCGCGGGGCGGTGATGTTTCACGTGAAGGGGTGCAGCGCGATCTGCTGCCGCTGATCGAAGGCACCGTGGTGTCGACGAAATACGGCACGGTTAAGACCGATCATATCCTCTTTATCGCCTCTGGTGCCTTCCACATCGCCAAGCCGTCGGACCTGTTGCCCGAGCTTCAGGGCCGTCTGCCGATCCGCGTCGAACTGCGGGCGCTGACGGAGGGTGATTTTGTTCGCATCCTGACCGAGACCGACAATGCGCTGACGCGGCAATACACCGCCCTGATGGGGACCGAAGATCTGACCGTCACCTTCACCGAAGAGGGCATCGCGGCGCTGGCCAAGATCGCGGCGGATGTGAACACCTCAGTCGAAAATATCGGCGCGCGGCGGCTTTATACGGTGATGGAACGGGTGTTCGAAGAGGTCTCCTTTGATGCGCCCGACCGGTCGGGGCAGGAGATCACGGTTAATGCCGACTTTGTCGAAAAGAACCTTGGCGAACTGACCCGCTCCACCGATCTAAGCCGCTACGTTCTTTAGGGCTTTCCTTTCCTCCTTGCCCCGGCGATGAAAGGGGCATGGAGTACCTCTCATTTTTGCGGCGCAACTGGCTGTTTCTGCTGGCCGGTTTCCTGCTGACATTCACCTCGTCCTATGGGCAAACCTATTTCATCTCGCTCTTTGCCGGGGCGGTGAAGGGCGATTTTGGCCTGAGTGATGGGCAATGGGGCGGCATCTATACCATCGGCACGACGCTTTCGGCAGTCACCATGGTCTGGGCCGGGGTGCTGACGGATCGTTTTCGCGTGCGGGTGCTGGCCTTTGGCGTGATGGTGGCGCTTGCCGGGGCCTGTTTGGCGATGGCGGCAGTGCCTAATTGGATCGCGCTGATCTTCGTTATCTATGCCTTGCGGCTAACCGGGCAGGGCATGATGTCTCAGCTTGGGCAGGTCGCCATGGTGCGCTGGTTTGAGGCATCACGTGGCAAAGCGCTTTCGCTATCCTCTATGGGATTTGCGGCCGGTCAGGCGTTTCTTCCGGTAATCTTTGTGGCGCTTTTCGCCAGCTTTCATTGGCGCAGCCTTTGGGTGCTGGCCGCCGGGCTGGTGCTGCTGACCATCCCGGTGATCCTGATGCTGCTGCGTCAAGAGCGCACCCCGCAGAGCATGGCGGATCAGGCGCAGCGCGCGGGCATGGAGGGGCGGCATTGGACGCGGGCAGAGATGTTCCGTTCGGGCCTGTTTTGGATGATCATCCCTCTCGCCATCGGCCCCGCTGCATGGGGCACCGCGCTGTTTTTCCAGCAGGTTCACCTGACCGAAGTGAAAGGCTGGGCCTTGGTCGAATTCGTGGCGCTTATGCCAGTCTACACCCTCTCGGCGGTGGCCTCGACCTTCCTTTCGGGCTGGGCGATTGACCGCTTTGGTGTCAGCCGCGTGGTGCCTGTGATGATGCTGCCCTTTGCCCTGTCATTCGCGGTGCTGGCCTATGCCGATACGCTGTGGATGGCGGGGATCGGTTTGGTGATTTTCGGCTTCGGGCAAGGCATGCAATCCACCGCACCGGCGGCGTTCTGGGCCGAGTACTTCGGCACCCGCCATGTGGGGTCGATCAAAGCAGTAGCCGCGGCGCTGATGGTCTTTGGCTCGGCCATCGGGCCGGGGGTGACGGGTCTGTTCATCGACTTGGGCGTCGATTTCCCGCAGCAAATGTTGCCGATTGCGGTCTACTATCTGGTGGCGGCTGGATTGGCCGCATGGGCGATCAGACGCTATAGGCCGCTGTTGCGCGGCTAACGGTTGCGCCGGAGATAGACGTAATAGGCCCCGCCGCCGCCGTGGCTGACATGGGCCTGCGCAATCTGAAGCACAAGGCCGTTGAGCGGCGGCATCGACAGCCATTGCGGCACCTGATGGCGCAAAACACCATCGCGCACAGGGATCGGGCCACCATCGTCGCGGCGCTTGCCCTTGCCGGTGATGACCAGCACCAACCGCTTGCCCCGCGCATGGGCATCCATGATGAAGCCGTTCAACACCGGATGCGCGCGGTCAAGCGTCATGCCATGAAGATCAATCCGGCCTTCGGGGCGCAGTTTGCCGCGCTTCAGCTTGCCGAAGGCTTTGTGATCCATCTGAACCGGGGCGGCTTTCATCTGTTCTGACAATGTCGGGCGCAAGTCATTGCTGCGTTTCTTCATGGTCGGCTGAGGCTTGTTGCCTTGGAGCGCGATTTTGGCCCGACGGACCTGCGGCGGGGCAGGGGCGGGCGCGTCGATCTCCTGCGTGAAAAGCTTGTTCAGCTCCAGCTTCTCTGTCCGTTCCGTGACCCTGCGCCAAAGCGCAAGATCGTCTTCGTTCAGGCGGCGGCGTTTCATATCGCGCTCTCCGGCAGGAAAGCATAGGCGCGTTGGATCGGCATCAAAACCATCATCCGCCCCGCGTCGCGCAGGCGGCCTGCCTCGCGGCCCGCTTTGTCGCCGGTGCCAAAGAACACATCCGCACGCTGCGTGCCCTTGATGGCCGAGCCTGTATCCTGCGCGACCATCAAGCGCCGCATGGGTTTCTTGCCGTCTTTTTCGATCCAAACCGGCGCGCCAAGCGGCACATGCGACGGGTCCACCGCGATGCTGCGCAGCGTGGTGATAGAACGGTTCATCGCCCCAAGCGGCCCCTTGTCGGCGGGCACCCGGCTGACCTCTCGAAAGAAAACATAGGATGGATTGTGATAGAGCAATTCGCGGCCATCTTCGGGGTTGCGGCGCACCCAATTCTTGATGACATCGGCGCTAACCTGATGCGCCTCATAGACCCCGCGCCGCACCAGTTCGACCCCGACAGAGCGGTAATCATGGCCATTCGCCCCCCGGTAGCCCACGCGCAGGTAGCTGCCGTTGGGCAGGCGGATACGGCCAGAGCCTTGAATTTGCAAAAAGAAAAGCTCAACCGGGTCATCGACCCAAGCGATTTCCAATCCGCGGTCCCGCATCACGTCGCCATCTAGGATCTCACGTCTGGTGAGCCAGGGGCGGTTCTCTTCGGCCTCGGGGGGCATGGCGTAGATGGGGTACTGAAACCGCGCAGAGGGGTAGAGATCGCCGTCCAACTCTGGCTCGAAATACCCTGTGAACAGCCCATCTTTCCCGTCTTCCATCAACACGGGCCGGAAGAACAATTCGAAAAACTGCCGGGGGTCGGGGCCATCTTTGGCCAGCTTGCACAGCGCGCGCCAATCGACATCTTTCATGTCGCCGCAAGTGCTGGTGAACACCTCAAAGGCGGCGGCGTGGTCATCTTCGGCCCAGCCGTCAAGCTGGTCGAAATCCATCACCGTATAATGCACCTCTGCTGCGGACGGCGTGTTCATCGACACACCGCCCAACAGCGCAAGTGCGCCGAGCGCACGCGCTACCCGTCTGTGGAAACCAACAGCCAATTCGGATCATCCGAGCCCATGACACGGGCGAAGACCCATGTATCTTTTTGGCGTTTGATTTCGTTGCTGCTGCCCTCGACAACCTCGCCTTCGCGGTTGCGTACTTCAGAGGTCAGCTCTCCCACGAAGCGAATGGTGAGTTCGGCTTCTTTGGTGGTCTCGTCCATCGTGGCGTCGACCAATTCCATTTCACGCACGCCGATAAAGTTGGCGTCGATCGTCAGACCTTGATCCTCGCGCGCCGCGACACCGTCAACAAAGCTTTCATAGACATCATCGGCCAGAAACGGCTGAATTTCTGCCAGATCGCCACGCTCGTAGCCCATGACGATCATCTCATAGGCACCGCGTGCGCCTTGCAGAAAATCGCTGACGCCGAACGAGGGCTCAACCCGTTTCATCTCGGCCAGTGCCTTGCCCGAGGAGCTGTCTTCGGGAACGTGGTCGGTGATATCGAGATCGGGGCCGCCCTCGATCACCTCAAACGCGGGGCCACTGCGGGCGCTTGGCGTTTGATCGGTTACCGGGGGCTTTTCAAAACCCTCGCGGGTGCCAAGCACGTTTTTCAGCCGCAGGATCAGGAATACGGCGATACCGGCAAGCACCAGAAGCTGTATCAGGGGAGAATTCATCGAAACCTCATTCAGGGGTGGCATGGAAACATGCGTGTTAAGCTCTTATGTAGGTGTTCGACCGGGGCAAGTCCACTCTGCCCCCAGCGAAAGGACCCCGCCACATGTGGCTATTGATCGCATTTATCGCCGTGCCTCTGATCGAGATCACGCTTTTCATCCAAGTCGGTGGCGCCATCGGCCTTGGCTGGACGCTGGCCGTGGTGGTGCTGACCGCCGTTCTGGGCACATGGTTGGTGCGCTCTCAAGGGGCGCTGGCGCTTGGTCAATTGCGCAGTTCCTTCAATGACCTGCGCGACCCGACAGAGCCTTTGGTACATGGCGCGATGATCCTGTTTTCCGGCGCGCTGCTGCTGACACCGGGTTTTTTCACCGATGCTGTCGGCTTTGCTTTCCTGATCCCGCGCTTCCGGCAGGCGGCCTACAGCGCGATCCGCGACCGGGTGAAGGTCCAAAGCTTTGGCACCCCGGGCGGCATGGGCCCGCGCCCCGGCCCGCAGGGCAGACGCGACCCGCGCGGTCGCGGTGACGTGATCGATGGCGATTTCCATGAGATCCCCGAACAGCCGCGCCAGACCAAGGGCCCCTCCGGCTGGACTAAGGATTGAGCGGCCCGTGCCGACCTGCTAAGTCCGGATAGATTTAAGAAATTCACCACAACAGGACACAGAAAATGGCAGAAAACGAAACAGCGCAACCGAAACAGCCGCAGATGCGCGTGCTGGGCCAGTTCATCCGCGACATGTCGTTTGAGAACATCATGGCGCAAAAGGGCGCCCCTGCAGATGTGCAGCCCGATGTGCAGGTTCAGGTCAACCTCGACGCGAAAAAGCGTGGTGGGGAGAACCAGTATGAGACCGCGATCAAGCTGAACATCACCTCGAAAGCGAAAGACGGCGACGCGACGCTCTTCGTGCTGGAAATCGACTATGTCGGTATTTTCCAAGTCGAAAGCGTGCCTGAAGAGCAGATGCACCCCTATCTGCTGATCGAATGCCCGCGGATGATCTTCCCCTTCCTGCGCCGCATCGTCAGCGACGTGACCCGCGATGGTGGCTTCCCGCCGCTGAACCTTGAGAACATCGACTTCCTGTCGCTCTACCGCAACGAAGTTGCCCGCCGTCAGGCCGAGACCCCGCCAAAAGCCGACGCCTAAGCGTCAGCCAAGCTGTTTCCACAGCGCATCGTCGCCCAGTTTGCCGACAAATTCGGCATGGGCGGCGGCTTCGGCCTCTGTCAGACGCGAGGGCAGGGGATTGGGCCGCGGTTTCGCGATCCAGCGCGTGTCAGGCTCACCGGATTTCCGTTCGGGCGCCGATGACAGCGCAAAGTCGGGCTGCCGCCCCCCGATCAATTCCAGATAGACTTCGGCCAGAATCTCACTGTCGAGCAAAGCGCCGTGCAGCGTCCGCGAGGTATTGTCGATCCCAAAGCGGCGGCAGAGCGCGTCGAGCGAGGCGGGCGAGCCGGGGAAGCGTTTCCTCGCAATTTCAAGCGTATCAAGCGCTTGTTCCCATGGGATTTGAGGCAGACCCATCCAGCGCAGCTCGGCGTTCAGGAATTTAATGTCGAAGGCAGCGTTGTGAATGATCAGCTTGGACGTGCCAATAAAGTCGAGGAATGACTTGCCGATCTGCGCAAACTTGGGCTTGTCGCGCAGGAAATCATCACCCAACCCGTGCACCTGAAACGCCTCTTCGGGCATGGAGCGTTCGGGGTTGATATATTGGTGGTAGGTCTCGCCCGTGGACATATGGTTCATCAGCTCGACCGCACCGATTTCGACGATACGGTCGCCGCTTTCGGGGTCAAAGCCGGTGGTTTCGGTATCGAGCACGATTTCACGCATGACGTAGCTTTTCCCTAATGTGGCGGATCACATCCCGCACCTGCGCGCGGGCATGGTCAGGCGTGTCGGTCACTATCACATAGTCGGACCGGGCGCACTTCTCTTTGGCGGGCATCTGCTTGGCGCGGATGGTATCGAATTGCGCCTCGGTCATGGTGCCACGGGCAAGCACGCGGTCGCGTTGGACGGCGTCGGGGATGGTGACGCAGACCACCGCGTCCATCGCAGCGTCGCCGCCAGTTTCAAACAGCAACGGAATGTCGAGGACGGCAATGTCGCTATGAGCCTCGGCCAGAAATGTCGCCCGGTCTTGGGTCACCAATGGATGTACGATGGACTCGATCCGGGGCAGGGCGGTTGGATCAGCGGCGATGATCTCTTTCAATGCGGCGCGAGAAACCGCGTCAGCCTCTATCGCCGTCGGAAACGCCGCCTGCATGGGCGCGACCGCCGGGCCCCCCTTTGCATAAAGCCGGTGCACCGCTGCATCGGCATCCCACACGGCGCAGCCTTCCTCGGCAAACATCTTTGCCGTAGTCGATTTGCCCATGCCGATCGACCCGGTGAGCCCGAGGTGAAACATCAGCGCAGCACCGCCGTGCGCGTGGCGCGATTGACCTCGGGCCGCTGACCGAACCAACGCTCAAAGGCGGGCACCGCCTGATGCAATAACATGCCAAGGCCGTCGACCGTGACACAGCCCATTTCCTCGGCCGTTTCCAGCAGATGTGTCCGCAGCGGCGTATAAACGAGGTCCGTCACCACGGTGCCGGGGCGCAGCCCATCAAGCGGCACACGCAAAGCACCCTTGCCAATCATACCAAGCGATGTGGTGTTCACCACCAAGGCGGCATGATCAATCATATTGCCTGCCTGCATCCAATCGACGACTTTGACCCTGCTGCCAAAATCGCGCTGCAACTGCTCTGCCCGCACGCGGGTGCGGTTCGACAGGCAGATCTCAGGCACCCCAGCGTCCAAAAGCGACGAGACCACAGCGCGCGCCGCGCCGCCTGCACCCAAGATCGCCGCTGGTCCGGATTTTGGATCCCAATCGGGCGCTCCGGCTTTGAGGTTTTCGATGAATCCATAGCCATCCGTATTATCCGCATGAATTTTGCCATCGGGACGAAAGATCAGCGTATTGGCGGCACCAATCAATGTGGCGCGGTCGGTGATCAGATCCGCAATCTTCATCACCGCTTCCTTATGGGGGATCGTCAGATTTACCCCGACGAAACCCATCTTGGGCAGTGTCCGCAAAACCTCCTTCAGATCATCGGGCGCCACATCAAGCGGTACATAATGACCCGCGATGCCGTAGGTCTCTAGCCAATGGCGGTGCAGTTGCGGGGATTTGGAATGCGCGATGGGCGATCCGATCACACCGGCAAGGGGGATTTTGGACAGGCTCATGTCGTGAGGTCTCCGCGCAGCGTCAGGTAATTCAGCAGTTCAAGAAATGGCATACCGAGGACGTGAAAGTAATCCCCCTCAATCTGGCTGAACAGCCGCACACCTTCTTCTTCCAGCTTATAGCAGCCCACCGCGTAGCGGATGCTGTCCCAGTTCCGTTCGACGTAGTCCTTAATATAGGCGTCACTGGCGTCACGCATCCGCAGCCGCACTTGGCCGACATGCCGCCACAGCGGTTCACCATCTTCGTAGAGCACGGCGGCAGAGAGCAGCGAATGCCGATCCCCGCGCAACTGGTAAAGCTGCGCGATGGCCTCATCCCGATCACGCGGCTTGTGCAACATCTCTCCGCGATGCTCCAAGACCTGATCGCAGCCCAATACCAGGGCGCCGGGGTGTTTTTCGCTCACATTGCGGGCCTTCATCTCGGCCAATGTATCGGCGATGTCGCGCGGTTTCGCCGCCTCTGCGCGCAGGGCAGCGGTGATCATCTCTTCGTCGATCCGCGCCGGGATCACCTCATGCGGGATCGCGGCCTGCGCCAAGAGTTTTGCGCGGATCTCCGAGCCGGAGGCGAGGACGATTTTCTGCGGCATGTGGATAACCCTGTGATGATCTGGCGCAAATCTTGAGGATTTGTTCTGCGAGATAAAAGTTGACAGCACAAGCCCGCAGATCTCGCCCCGAGTCGCGGTTTTTGTCGCCGATTCCCACCCCGATGGATAGGGATAAGCCGCTTGTGCGTATAACCACGGCACTTCATCGGTTATCCCCTCTTTGATACATTTTGTCCCCCGGAAAATACGCTGGCAAGATCCTGAGAAAGTTCAACATTCGCGAATCGGGGCGGGTTTATCCACAGGTGGCGGTGAAGTTTGTTCACCTGTTGATAAGCGGCTGTATAAATCATTAATCCACAGGAATCCGGTTCCCTACAATCAACTACATCTTTTCTCTTTTCTTATTTATTAAGAAAGAAGCACGCACACCGGAGCCGTCCCCATGTTTGATCTTCTCAGCCTCGCCTATCCGTGGATCAAAGCGCTCCATATCGTGTCCGTCATCAGTTGGATGGCCGCGCTCTTCTATCTGCCCCGGCTCTTCGTGCATCATGTCGAACAGGCAGGCTCGGCAGGTCGGATGCATGAGACCTTCTCGATGATGGAATTTAAGCTCGCTCAGTTCATCATGCGCCCCGCGATGATGGCGACATGGGGTTTCGGCCTCGCCCTCGTTCTGACGCCCGGAATCGTGGATTGGACGATGATCTGGCCTTGGACCAAGGGTGCTAGCGTCGTCGCCATGACGGTTTTCCACATTTGGTTGAAAAAACAGGTCAAATCCGTCAAAAGCGGCGACAGCACGGTGACAGGCCGTCAGTTCCGCCTTTTGAACGAGGTGCCGACGCTTTTGATGATCGTGATCGTCTTCTCGGTCGTTGTGAAATTCTGAAGCAATTGACTCAAGCAGCCCCGTTGCCTATATCTGCGCCACTGTCCCGTCCGGGGCGGTTTCTGCTTGCCACATTCAAATGATCGACCAGCCCGCATTCTGCTGCGGCTGAACAGGATGCTCCATGACAACCGAAACGCTGAACCTCGCTGATCTCAAGGCGCAGACGCCGAAAAACCTGCTCGCCATGGCCGAAGAGCTGGAAATCGAAAACGCCTCGACCATGCGTAAAGGCGAGATGATGTTCCAAATTCTTCGCGAACGCGCGGATGACGGTTGGGAGATCTCGGGCGATGGCGTCTTGGAAGTGCTGCAAGACGGATTCGGTTTCCTGCGCTCGCCCGAAGCGAACTATCTGCCGGGCCCCGATGACATCTATGTCTCGCCCGACATGATCCGCAAATGGTCGCTGCGTACCGGGGACACCATCGAGGGGCTGATCAAGGCGCCCGACGACACCGAACGCTATTTCGCGCTGACCGAAGTGACCAAGATCAACTTTGAGGCGCCTGAGAAGGCCCGCCATAAGGTTGCTTTTGAAAACCTGACGCCGCTCTACCCTGACGAGCGCCTGACGATGGAGGTCGATGACCCCACTATCAAAGACCGCTCCGCGCGGATCATCGACCTCGTGTCGCCCATCGGTAAGGGTCAGCGTTCGCTGATCGTCGCCCCGCCGCGCACCGGTAAGACCGTGCTGCTGCAAAACATCGCCAATAGCATCGAAAAGAACCACCCAGAGTGCTATCTCATCGTCTTGCTGATCGACGAACGGCCCGAGGAAGTCACCGACATGCAGCGTTCGGTAAAGGGGGAGGTCGTTTCCTCCACTTTCGACGAACCTGCAACGCGCCACGTGGCCGTGTCCGAGATGGTGATCGAGAAAGCCAAGCGTCTTGTCGAACACAAGCGCGACGTGGTGATCTTGCTCGATTCGATCACCCGTCTGGGCCGCGCGTTCAACACCGTGGTGCCATCTTCGGGTAAGGTTCTGACCGGTGGTGTCGACGCAAACGCCCTGCAGCGCCCAAAACGCTTCTTCGGTGCCGCACGGAACATTGAAGAGGGCGGATCGCTCACCATCATCGCGACCGCGCTGATCGACACCGGCAGCCGCATGGACGAAGTGATCTTTGAAGAGTTCAAAGGTACCGGCAACTCCGAAATCGTGCTGGACCGCAAGATCGCCGACAAGCGCGTCTTCCCGGCGATCGACATCCTCAAATCCGGCACCCGGAAAGAGGATTTGCTGGTCGATAAAGTGGACTTGCAAAAGACCTTTGTCCTGCGCCGCATTCTCAACCCGATGGGGACCACCGACGCCATCGAGTTCCTGCTCGGCAAACTCAAGCAGACCAAGTCGAATTCTGACTTCTTCGACTCCATGAACACCTGAGTTATTTATTAATAACAATAGGTTAGTGAGATATGGACACGATATTCGCCCAAGCGTCAGCGCCGGGCCGTGCCGGAGTTGCGGTGATCCGCATTTCCGGCCCGCAGGCCTTTGCGATCGCAGAGAAGATCACGGGCCAACGTCCTAAGGGGCGCGAAAGCGTGTTACGCAATCTTCGGGGCGCCGATGGGGAGGTCATTGACCAAGCCTTGGTGCTCAGCTTTCCCGGGCCGAATTCCTTCACCGGCGAGGATGTTGTCGAGCTGCAAGTGCACGGATCGATCGCTGTCGTGCGCGCTATGCTCTCACTGCTCTCGACATTCCCGGAAACACGAATGGCTGAGGCAGGTGAATTCACCCGTCGCGCTCTAGAAAATGAAAAATTGGACCTCGCACAGGTTGAAGGGCTGGCAGATCTCATCGAAGCCGAAACTGAGGCTCAAAGAAAGCAAGCTCTTCGCGTTCTCTCCGGGCACCTTGGCGCACGGGTCGAAGACTGGCGGAAAGACCTGATCCGTGCCGCAGCCCTGCTTGAAGCGACGATCGACTTCGCAGACGAAGAGGTGCCCGTCGATGTCACCCCAGAGGTCGACGCGCTGCTGACCAAAGTCGGGAAAGAGCTGGAGGCCGAATCGCGGGGCACCTATGTCGCAGAGCGCGTTCGGAATGGCTTCGAGGTAGCCATCATCGGCGCACCGAACGCCGGTAAATCGACCCTGCTAAATGCTCTCGCAGGACGTGACGCCGCGATTACTTCCGAAATTGCAGGCACGACCCGGGACGTTATCGAGGTGAGGATGGACCTCGGCGGCCTGCCGGTGACACTGCTGGATACGGCGGGTCTGCGCGATAGCGATGATAAGATTGAGGCCATGGGAATCGAGCGGGCTGTCGAGCGCGCGAAAGCCGCGGACTTGCGAGTCTTCCTTGCCGCCCCGGATGAGACTTTGATGATCGCTCCGGAGTCCGATGATATCTTGGTCCGGCCAAAAGCGGATCTTTCAGGTATCAAAGAAAGTGGGATCTCCGGAAAAACCGGGCAGGGCGTCTCTGAGCTTATTTCTCGGGTCCAAACGACACTTTCGACGAAGAGCGCCAGCATCGGACTCGCGACGCATGAGCGACATCGCGTCGCTCTGGAGCAAGCTGTCTCGTGTTTGGCTGAGGTAGATGTTATCCTGCAGCGTGGACCCGACTTTTATGATCTGGCCGCGGCGGAATTGCGATTCGCTATACGCGCGCTCGAATCTTTAGTAGGCCGAATAGATGTCGAAAACTTGCTGGATGAAATCTTCACCAGCTTTTGCGTAGGTAAATGATGGAGTGTTTCACGTGAAACATTTTGATGTGATCGTGATCGGCGGCGGCCATGCGGGCGCGGAAGCGGCTCACGCTTCGGCGCGCCTCGGAGCTCATACCGCTCTTGTGACGATGGACCGGAGCGGCATAGGTGTGATGTCTTGCAATCCTGCGATTGGAGGGCTGGGCAAAGGTCACCTCGTCCGCGAGATTGATGCGATGGACGGCGTTATGGGGCGGGTGGCAGATAAGGCGGGCATTCAGTTTCGTCTGCTGAACCGTCGCAAAGGCCCCGCGGTGCAAGGCCCGCGAGCCCAGGCAGACCGCAAAATCTACCGTACCGAGATGCTCAAAGAGATCGAAGGCCAAGAGAACCTCGATATTGTCGAAGGCGAAGTCGTGGATTTCGCAATGGATGGTGACACTGTCGCTGGGGTGGTATTGGCCGACGGTGCTACTCTCCGAGCTACCTCTGTGGTCCTAACCACTGGAACCTTTTTGCGTGGCGTCATTCATATCGGCGACGTCTCGCGTCAGGGCGGTCGGATGGGCGACAAAGCCTCCGTTCGTCTCGCTAAGCGGATCGACTCCTTCGGCCTTCCTATGGGACGGTTGAAGACAGGAACACCGCCGCGCCTGGACGGCCGAACCATTAACTGGGATATTTTGGAGAAACAGCCTGGCGACGAGGAGCCTGTCGTATTTTCCTTTCTTTCGACTACGGTATCCGCGCCGCAGGTCGCCTGCGGAATAACGCACACCAACGAGAAAACTCATCAGATCATTCGCGAGAACCTCGATAGGTCCGCCATGTATGGAGGGCATATCGATGGCGTGGGCCCGCGTTATTGCCCATCTATTGAAGACAAGGTGGTTCGATTTGCGGATAAAGACTCGCATCAGGTTTTCTTGGAGCCTGAGGGCGTAGACGACCATACTGTATACCCGAACGGAATTTCAACATCGTTGCCGGAAGACATACAAGAGGCCTACGTACGGAGTATGGTCGGGCTCGAAAATGCAGTAATCATACAGCCCGGCTATGCCATCGAATACGATTATATAGACCCGCGTGCTTTGTCTTCGACCCTCGCTGTGCGGACCGTGCCGGGCCTCTATTTGGCGGGTCAGATCAATGGTACCACAGGATATGAAGAGGCCGCTGCTCAGGGCCTCGTCGCTGGCTTGAACGCCGCGCTAACGTCACTGGGTAGGGACGCTGTAACCTTCGGGCGGGCAGAGAGCTATATCGGTGTCATGATTGATGACCTGACGACCCGTGGTGTGAGCGAGCCATATCGCATGTTTACGTCCCGGGCGGAGTTCCGTCTATCCTTACGCGCGGATAATGCGGACCAGCGCTTGACACCCGTGGCAATGGAGATCGGCTGCGTATCGGAAGCTCGTTGTAAGACTTTCCAGCGTAAGCTGGCCTCTTTGAAGGCCATTAAACAGCAATTACTCTCTAAAGAATTTACCCCCAAAGAACTCTTGGAGGCCGGTATTGCCGTCAACCAAGATGGTTCTAAACGGAATGGCTTTCAAGTACTCGCATTCCCAGACGTTAAGTTCGAAGATCTATTGTCGCTCGATAGTAGCCTTGAGGAAGCCTCACAAGAGGTACGACGCCAGATCGAGCGCGATGCGCTTTACGCGACCTATATCTCTCGCCAGCAGAACGAGATCGATCTCCTTAAGAAGGACGAGGGCCTTCGGATACCAGCTGATTTCATGTTTGACGACCTTGCGGGGCTCTCTAATGAATTGAAATCGAAGATCGCGGCGGCCCGACCTGAAACGATGGCACAGGCAGCCCGTATCGACGGGATGACGCCGGCTGCCCTAACTTTGATCCTCGCGCGGGTGAAAAGGCGATCGGGTAAGAGGTCCGCATGACGATAAAATATGACCTGAATGTTTCACGTGAAACATTTTCCAAGCTGGAAGCCTTCGCAGATTTGGTTCGAAAATGGAATCCGAAGATCAATTTAGTTTCCAAAAACAGCTTGGATGATCTCTGGCAGCGTCATATTCTCGATTCCGTACAGGTTTTTGAACTTGCAGAGGGCGAGGGCCATTGGGTTGATCTTGGCAGCGGCGGAGGGTTTCCGGGAATTGTGGTTGCGATTCTCAATCAAGAAGCGCAGACCTTTCAAGTGACCATGGTCGAAAGTGATCAACGCAAATGCGCGTTTCTCCGTACCGCTATTCGTGAACTCGGCCTGACCGCATTAGTGAAAACTGAGAGGATCGAGCAGTTGGATGGTCTCAAAGCCGATCTATTGTCGGCACGAGCCCTTGCAGATTTGACCCAGCTTTTGGACTTCACTGACCTTCATCTAAATCCTGACGGTACCGCGCTCTTTCCCAAGGGGCAGAATTGGCAAAGCGAAGACAGTGATGCTAAGAAAGTCTGGACCTACGCGCTCGAAGCCATAGAGAGCAAAACAAATCCAGCTGCCGCTATTTTGAAGATTAAGGATATTGCCCGTGTCTGACCTCTCTCGTCCGGCTGGACCGAAAATCGTTGCCATTGCGAACCAAAAGGGCGGCGTTGGTAAGACCACTACCACCATCAACCTCGCAGCAGCGCTTGCAGAGGCAGGCAAGCGAATCCTCGTTGTCGATCTTGACCCGCAGGGGAACGCCTCTACCGGGCTTGGGATCGAAGTAGAGGATCGAGAGTTCACGACCTATGATCTTTTGCTTGACGACAGCTTGCCGCAGGATGTCATTCAGCGCACTGAGACGGATGGATTGCTTATCGTTCCCGCGACGGTCGACCTTAGCTCTGCAGATATTGAGCTTTTCTCGAATGAGAAGAGGAGCTTCCTTCTTCATGATGCGCTGCGGCAACCAGCAATGGATCAGTTTGAGTTCGACTATATCCTGATCGACTGCCCTCCATCTCTCAACCTATTGACGGTAAACGCGATGATCGCGGCGCATTCTGTTCTGGTGCCGCTTCAGAGCGAGTTTTTCGCGCTGGAGGGTCTTTCACAGCTTATGCTTACGATCCGCGAAGTGCGGCAGAGCGGGAATAAAGAGCTGAGGATCGAGGGCGTGCTTCTTACGATGTATGATAGGCGGAATAACCTGTCGCAGCAGGTTGAGAGTGATGCGCGTTCGAACCTGGGAGATTTGGTGTTCCAGACCGTCATCCCGCGGAATGTTCGGGTAAGCGAAGCGCCAAGTTTTGCGATGCCTGTTTTGAGTTACGATCCTACTTCGAAAGGGGCCCAAGCCTACCGCGATTTGGCGGCAGAGCTAACGAGAAACAATGGTTAATAAGGTGGCAGTATGGCAGATAAACAAGAGCGTAAACGGGGCCTTGGCCGGGGGCTTTCGGCACTGATGGCGGATGTAGCTGAGACAGAGAGCGTGGCCGCCAAGGGGGCCGCGGCGGCGGAGCAGTTCGTTCCGATTGAGCGGATCAAGCCGAACCCAGATCAGCCGCGTAAACGGTTTGAGCAAGAGCATCTGGACGACCTCGCCGCATCTATCAAGGAGAAGGGGGTCATTCAGCCCCTGATCGTGCGTGCGCTGGACAATGGTAACTTTGAGATTGTCGCGGGTGAGCGGCGGTGGCGTGCTTCCCAAATCGCGAAGATACATAGCCTTCCGGTCATCGTGCGCGAGTTCACAGATGTTGAAGTGCTTGAAGTTGCGATTATCGAAAACATCCAGCGGGCCGACCTGAACTCGGTCGAAGAAGCGGCGGGTTATCGTCAGCTGATGGATAAATTCGGGCACACACAGGAGAAGATGGCAGAGGCTCTTGGCAAGAGCCGGAGCCATATTGCGAACCTTTTGCGTCTGTTGAACCTGCCGGATCCGGTCCAGGAAATGGTGCGTCAGAATGAATTAAGCGCGGGGCACGCGCGGGCGCTGATCCCTGCAAAGGACCCGATGAAATTGGCCCAGCAGGTCATCAAGGGTGGCCTTTCCGTGCGCGCAACCGAAGCGTTGGTCAAGAAAGATCAGGCTGGCGAGCGCGGAAATATGGTAAATAAAGAGCGCCTCTCGCAGCGCTCAGAGAAAGACGCCGATACTCAGGCGCTTGAAGGCGACCTGTCAGCTAACCTTGGTATGAAGGTTAGTTTGGACCATAAACCGGGCCAAGAAGCGGGTAAGGTGACGTTGCACTATACCACGCTTGACCAGTTGGACGAGATCTGCCGCCTGCTGGGCGGGTCCTAGGGCAAAAGCGTTTCGATCACGGCGTTTAGAACAATAACGCCTTGATCGGACACGATTAATCTGCCTGCTTCGCGCTTTGCCATGCCAATATCTTGCAGGTGATCGACGGCCTTTTCGTCGATTTCATGCCCGGCGATCTCGACGTAGCGAGCCAGATCGACGCCTTCTTTCAGGCGCAGACCCATAAGGAGAAACTCGGTCGCCTGTTCGCTTCGGCTGATGGCGGCGCGGGGTTTCTCCGCTTGGCCTTTCGCGACACCATCAAGCCACCGTTGCGGATTGCTATAGGCGACGGTTGCCAACTTCTGTCCGTCAAGCGTCAGCCGTCCGTGCGCGCCGGGGCCGATACCGATATAATCGCCGTAGCGCCAATAGATCAGGTTGTGACGCGATTGGGCGCCATCGCGCGCGTGATTTGAAACCTCATAGGCGGGCATGCCCATATCGTTGCAAATGTCTTGTGTCAGAGTGAACATATCCGCGCCCAAGTCTTCGTCGGGCAGGCCGCGCAGCTTGCCACGGGCATAGCGGTCGCCGAAAGCAGTGCCTTGTTCGATGGTCAGTTGGTAGAGCGAAATATGGTCTATCGCAAGCGATAGAGCCTGCTTTAGCTCGGCTTCCCATTGGGCCGCGGTTTGATCCTGACGGCCATAGATAAGATCGAAACTGACCCGTTCGAACGTATTGCGGGCGATATCGAAAGCCGTCATCGCCTCTTTCGCAGAGTGCAGGCGGCCCAAACGCTTGAGATCTGAATCGTTGAGCGCCTGAATTCCCATAGAGACACGTGAAACGCCGGCTTGTCGGTAAGCGGTGAAACGGCCCGCTTCGACAGAACCGGGGTTGGCTTCGAGCGTGATCTCCAGATCATTTGCGGTGGGCCAGTGTCGCCGGATCGCGGCAATGATATCGGCCACGACATCCGGGTCCATCAGGCTGGGTGTGCCGCCCCCGAAAAAGACTGCGTTGAGGACGCGGCCCGGTGTCTCATCCGCCGCTCTCTGAAGCTCGGCCAGATAGGCATCACGCCAGGCGGTTTGGTCAATCCGGCGGCTGACATGGCTGTTGAAGTCGCAATAGGGACATTTCGCCTCGCAAAATGGCCAGTGGATATAAAGGCCGAAGCCGCCCTGTTGCCAATCTTCAGCCAAAACAGCCCGCAATCAATTTCGCAAAAGCATCGGCGCGGTGGCTGATGCTGTTTTTCTGTTCCGCGTCCATCTCGGCGAATGTGAAGTCATGCCCATCGGGTTGGAACATCGGGTCATAGCCATGCCCTTGTTCACCCCGCATGGGCCAAACCAGCGTGCCATTTACCTTACCCGCAAAGACTTCGTCGTGGCCATCGGGCCAAGCCAGCACCAGCGTCGCGCAAAAGCGGGCGCGGCGCGGGTGGGGGGCGTTCTTTTCTTCCAACAGGTCCCGCGTTTTGGTCATGGCCATGATAAAATCGCGGCCATTCTCGGTCTCTGCCCAGTCGGCGGTATAGACACCGGGGGCGTTGTCCAGCGCTTCGACCTCAATGCCGGAATCGTCGGCCAAGGCGGGCATGCCGGTGGCCTTGGCCGCCGCATGTGCCTTGATCCGCGCGTTGCCAACGAATGTGGCCTCGGTCTCTTCGGGCTCGGGCAGGTCCATCTCTGCCGCGCCGACGACCTCTACCCCGTGGGGCGCGAAAAGCTGGCGCATTTCGTCCAGTTTGCCCGCGTTATGGGTGGCGATCAGGATCCGGCTTTCGGTGAACTTGCGTGTCATGCGGTGACCGATTTCTGAATCGCGGCCAGTTCGCCGACGCCTTTTTCGGCCAGATCCATCAGCTGGTTCATCTGGTCGCGCGTATAGGTAGAGCCTTCGGCGCTCATCTGGACTTCGATCAGCTTGCCGGACCCCGTCATGATGAAGTTACCGTCAACGCCGGCCTCAGAGTCTTCGGGATAATCGAGGTCAAGCACCGGCTGTCCTGCATAGATACCACAACTTACCGCAGCGACCGGATCAACCAGCGGATCAGAGACGACATCGCCCGCTTTCATCAGTTTGTTCACGGCCAAACGCAGGGCAATCCAACCGCCGGTGATCGACGCGCAGCGGGTGCCGCCATCGGCCTGAAGCACGTCACAATCGACGGTGATCTGACGCTCTCCCAGAGCGGAGCGGTCGACACCGGCGCGCAGGGCGCGACCGATCAGGCGCTGGATCTCGACCGTGCGGCCCCCTTGCTTACCCGAAGCAGCCTCTCGGCGCATCCGTGTATTGGTGGCGCGGGGCAGCATGCCGTATTCGGCGGTGACCCAACCCAGACCGGAGCCTTTGATAAACGGCGGCACGCGGTCTTCGATCGTGGCGGTGCACAGCACATGGGTATCGCCCATCTTGATCAGGGCCGACCCTTCGGCGTGTTTGGTGAAACCTGTCTCGATCGAGACGGCGCGCATTTCATCGAGTTTCCGGCCAGAGGGACGCATGACATATCCTTTTTGATGTTGCCCGGGGATACCGCCCCACAAGGCTTTGATGCAACCCCGATTGACGTTTGCCCGGCTTGTACCTTTATTGGGGAAGAGAGCGAGCACCGATGAAAAACACGCCTGAATTGCTGAAAGACATGAACGACCGGTCCCGCGAAGTGTTTCGCCGGGTGGTCGAAGGCTATCTGGAAAGTGGCGATCCCGTCGGGTCGCGCACGCTGACGCGCGACTTCAGCGAAAAGGTTTCGGCAGCGACGATCCGCAATGTGATGCAGGATCTCGAATACATGGGGCTGCTCGACAGCCCGCATGTCTCGGCCGGGCGGATTCCAACCCAATTGGGGCTGCGGATGTTCGTCGATGGCATGATCGAGATTGGCGACCCGACCGAGTTGGACCGCGAAAAGATTGACGCGACGCTGGGCAATAATTCGTCCGATGTGGGCGGGCTTTTGGACCGGATTGGCTCTGCCTTGTCGGGAGTTACGCATGGCGCCTCTCTTGTGCTGACGCCGAAGCACGAAGCGCCGATAAAGCATATCGAATTCGTCTCTCTGTCGCCTGATAGGGCCTTGGTTGTGCTCGTCTTTTCCGATGGCCATGTGGAAAACCGGCTTTTCACGCCTCCGCCGGGGCAAACGCCCAGTTCGATGCGCGAGGCGGCGAATTTTCTGAATGCTTTCGTTGAGGGAAAGACCCTCAGCGAATTGCAACGCAGCATCAAACAAGAGATCGCCAAACGCCGTCAGGAGATTGACGTCTTGGCCCAGCAACTGGTCGAGAGCGGTGCCGTGCTCTGGGACGCAGAAGGGGAGCATTCCGAACGCTTGATTGTCCGGGGCCGGTCGAATCTGCTGAGCGGGGAGGGGGAGGCCGAAGACCTCGACCGTATCCGCAGCCTCTTTGATGACCTTGAGCGCAAGCGAGACATCGCCGAATTCCTCGAACTGGCCGAAGATGGGGACGGTGTGCGCATTTTTATCGGCTCCGAAAACAAACTTTTCTCACTTTCGGGTTCCTCTCTGGTCGTTTCCCCTTATATGAACGCTGATCGTAAGGTGATCGGCGCCGTGGGTGTCATTGGCCCGACACGCTTAAATTATGGACGTATCGTGCCGATTGTGAACTACACGGCACAACTGGTGGGAAAGCTGATTTCCGACCGGAACTAGAGGTGGAACATGGCAGAGCCGAAAGAAAACGACTTTTTGGACGAGATCGACAGCGCCGAAGCTGAAGAATACGCCGAAGACATGGCCGAGATCGACGAAGAAGCCCTTGCGGTGGAAGAGTTGCGCGCCGAGCGTGACCAATACCGCGACCGTTTCATGCGCGCGCTGGCCGATGCCGAGAACGCGCGCAAACGCTCCGACAAGGATCGTCGAGAGGCTGAGAACTACGGCGGCTCCAAGCTCGCCCGTGACATGCTGCCGGTCTACGACAACATGAAACGCGCGCTGGAAACCACCACCGAAGAGCAGAAAGAGGCTTTTGGCCCGCTGCTGGAAGGTGTGGAACTGACGATGCGCGAGCTGCTGAACGTCTTTAAAAAGCATGGCATCGAAGTGATCGCACCCGAAGTGGGCGACAAGTTCGACCCCAAGCATCACGAAGCGATGTTCGAAGCCCCGGTGCCCGGCACCGTCGCGGGCGAGATCATTCAGGTCGCCGCCGAAGGCTTCATGCTGCACGACCGTCTGCTGCGCCCCGCGCAGGTTGGGGTGTCTTCGACTCCGGCGAGCTAAGCCCAGTCAGATATCTTTGAGTGAGGCGGTCAGGACTTGGCCGCCTCTTTTAGTTTGTAGATCAGTTCAAGCGCTTCACGAGGGGAGAGTTCATCAGGGATGATCTCTTTCAGCCTTTCCTCGACCGCCGATGTCGTCGCGGGCTTCGGCTGTGGAGTCGGGCTGACGGCGAACAGCGGCAGATCATCGATCAGCGTTTTCTGCGTCGCGCCGCCTTCGCGCTCGCCTTTTTCCAGCGCCTCCAGCACCACGCGGGCGCGTGCGATCACCGGCCCAGGCAGGCCCGCCAGTTGCGCGACCTGCACCCCGTAAGACCGGTCTGCCGCGCCTTTGCGCACCTCATGGAGGAAGACGACCTCGCCCTCCCATTCCTTGACCGCTACCGTGGCATTGTCGACACCCGGCAGCTTGCCCGCCAGTGCCGTCATTTCATGATAGTGCGTGGCAAACAGCGCCCGTGTCCGGTTCACGTCGTGCAGATGTTCCAGCGTCGCCCAAGCGATAGAGAGGCCATCATAAGTGGCCGTGCCGCGGCCAATTTCATCAAGGATGACCAAGGCGCGGTCATCCGCCTGGTTCAGGATCGCGGCGGTTTCGACCATCTCCACCATGAAAGTCGAGCGGCCCCGCGCCAGATCGTCCGACGCGCCGACGCGGCTGAAAAGCTGGCTGATAACGCCGATATGGGCCGAGCTTGCGGGCACGAAACTGCCCATTTGCGCCATCAGCGCAATCAGGGCGTTCTGCCGCAGGAAGGTCGATTTACCGGCCATGTTCGGGCCGGTCAGCAGCCAGATGTTCGCGGCTTCGCCCTCGGCACTAAGGTCGCAGTCATTGGCGATGAAAGGCTCGCCTGATTGTTGGGTCAAAGCGCGCTCAACCACCGGATGCCGCCCGCCCTTGATGTCAAACGCCCGAGACATATCAACGCGCGGGCGGGTCCAATTCTCGCTCCGCGCAAGGTCGGCCAGACCTGTCGCAAGGTCGACCTCAGCCAGCCCGGCAGAGGTTTGGCCAATCTCTGCTGCATGTTCCAAAATGGCACTCCGAAGGCTTTCGTAGAGCCGTTTTTCGATCTCCTGCGCATGGTTGCCAGCGTTGAGGATTTTCGTCTCCAACTCAGACAGTTCGACGGTGGTGAACCGCACTTGGTTCGCCGTTGTCTGACGGTGGATAAAGGTCTCTGACAGCGGCGGAGAGAGCATCTTTTCCGCATGGGTCGCGGTGCATTCGACGAAATAGCCCAAGACATTGTTGTGCTTGATCTTGAGCGAGGAAATCCCCGTGTCAGAAACAAATTGCTGCTGCATGCCCGCGATTACGCCGCGTCCTTCGTCGCGCAACTCGCGCGCGGCGTCGAGGTCTCCATCGTGACCGGGCGCGATGAAGCCGCCATCCCGCACCATCAGCGGCGGTTCGGCGACTAAGGCTTGATCCAGCAGGTCGATGAGGTCGCCATGACCCTGCAAACCTTCGGCGGCCTCGCGCAGCAGATCTGGCAGTTCCGGTTGTGTTAGGCTCTGGTGTAAAGCCTCGGCTTCGATCAACCCGTTGCGGATCGCGGCAAGGTCACGCGGGCCGCCCCGGTCAAGCGAAAGTCGCGACAATGCGCGGTCGAGGTCCGGAACATTGCGCAGCCGTCGGCGCACGTCTTCGGCAAGACGGGCATTCTCATGGGCAAAGCTGACCGCATCGGCGCGAGCGGACACCACGTCAACGACCCGCGAGGGGCTTGAGATCCGCCGTTCCAGCAGGCGCGCGCCCCCGGCAGTGACGGTATTGTCCATGATCGACAGCAAAGACCCGCCGCGTCCGCCATTCAGAGAATGCGTCAGTTCCAGATTGCGCCGGGTTGCCGCGTCGATCTGTACGGTACGCGCTTCCGCCTCTTTCTGCGGGGGGCGGAGCAGGGGCAGCTTGCCGCGTTGCGTGATGGTGAGGTATTCTATTACCGCACCCATGGCCGAGACTTCGGCGCGGGTGAAGCTGCCGAATGCCTCAAGCGTCGCGATATCAAACAGATCGCAGACCCGCTTTTCCGCGCTGGCGCTGTCAAAGGCCGAACGGGCCAAGCCCGTCAACGCAATCCCGAAATCAGAGACGACTTCGTGCAATTCACTCTCTTTCGCCTCAGAGACGATCAATTCAGACGGCGAGAGGCGGGCCAGTTCCGGCCCCAGACGAACCTGCGCCAAGGGCATCACGTGAAACGCACCGGTAGAGATATCGACCCATGCCATCGCGCAGGCATCACGGACCTCGGCAAAGGCAGCGAGGTAGTTGTGACGGCGGGCTTCCAGCAGGCTTTCTTCGGTCAGAGTGCCGGGTGTCACCAGCCGCACCACATCGCGTTTCACCACTGACTTATAGCCACGTTTCTTGGCTTCGGCGGGGCTTTCCATCTGCTCGCAGACCGCCACGCGAAAGCCCTTGCGGATCAGCGTCAACAGATAGCCTTCGGCAGCATGGACCGGCACGCCACACATGGCGATGTCCTTGCCCTGATGTTTGCCGCGTTTGGTCAGCGCGATGTCCAGCGCTTCGGCAGCGGCCACGGCATCGTCGAAAAACATCTCGTAGAAATCGCCCATGCGGTAGAACAGCAGCGCATCCGCGTGGTCCGCTTTAAGCTCAAGATATTGCGCCATCATTGGCGTTACTTTTTCTGTCTGCACGGCGGCCCCCTATTGCAGCGCGGACCCTACAAAACCCCCCGAAGCAGGGAAAGGGGGTGCAGGCGTGATGGGCGGCCTTTATCGGGCAATTTTGCTCTGACGCGGCGCTTGCGTTGTGCAGGCGTCCGATCGTGGCTAAGAAGATTCCAAAGCAAGGGAAGGGCCATATCGTGACCAGAAAGAACCGTATCACCTCTGAAGAGGCGCTTGCCTTTCACCTTGAGCCGACGCCCGGCAAATTCGAGATCTCGGCGACGGTGCCGATGACCACCCAGCGGGACCTCAGCCTCGCCTATTCCCCCGGCGTGGCGGTGCCCTGTGAGGCGATCGCGGAAAACCCCGAGACGGCCTATGACTACACCAACAAGGGTAATCTGGTTGCGGTGATCTCAAACGGGACGGCGGTGCTGGGCTTGGGGAACCTCGGCGCGCTGGCCTCCAAGCCGGTGATGGAGGGCAAGGCGGTTCTGTTCAAACGCTTTGCCGATGTGAACTCGATCGATATCGAGTTGGATACTGAGGATACCGAGGCTTTCATCAACGCGTGTAAGCTGATGGGGCCAACCTTTGGCGGCATCAACCTCGAAGACATCAAAGCGCCTGAGTGTTTCATCATCGAACAACGTCTGAAGGAAGAGATGGACATCCCCGTCTTCCATGACGACCAGCACGGCACGGCGGTGATCTGCGCAGCGGGTCTGATCAACGCGCTGCATCTGTCGGGCAAAAAGATCGAAGATGTGCACATCGTGCTCAACGGGGCGGGGGCGGCGGGTATCGCCTGTCTGGAACTGCTCAAATCGATGGGCGCGCGGCATGACAACTGCATCATGTGCGACACCAAGGGTGTGATCTATCAGGGTCGTACCGAGGGCATGAACCAGTGGAAATCGGCCCATGCTGCCAATACCGAGCTGCGCAGCCTCGAAGAGGCGATGAAGGGCGCGGATGTCTTCCTCGGCGTTTCGGTCAAGGGTGCGGTGACGCCTGCGATGGTTGCCTCCATGGCCGACAACCCGGTGATCTTCGCCATGGCGAACCCGGATCCAGAGATCACCCCCGAAGAGGCGCATGAGGTCCGTATGGACGCCATCGTCGCCACCGGGCGGTCGGATTATCCGAACCAAGTTAACAACGTGCTGGGCTTTCCCTATCTCTTCCGCGGTGCCCTGGATATTCACGCACGCGCTATCAACGATGAGATGAAGATCGCCTGCGCCCATGCTTTGGCGCAGCTGGCGCGTGAGGATGTGCCCGATGAAGTGGCGCTGGCCTATGGCCGAACGCTGAGCTTTGGTCGCGACTATATCATCCCCACGCCCTTTGATCCGCGCTTGATCCACCGCATTCCGCCTGCCGTGGCCAAGGCGGGGATGGACACAGGGGCGGCGCGGCGGCCGATCATCGATATGGATGCCTATGAACTGGGTCTGAAATCGCGGATGGACCCGACGGCGAGCATCCTGCGCGGCATCAACGCCCGCGCTCGGGCCAATCAGGCGCGGATGATCTTTGCCGAGGGCGATGATCCCAAAGTACTGCGCGCGGCGGTCATGTACCAGCGCGCCGGGCTGGGGAAAGCCTTGGTCGTGGGCCGCGAGGACGACGTGCGCGCCAAGCTCGAAGAAGCGGGCATGGAAGATGCGGTGCGCGAGTTGGAGGTGGTGAACGCTGCCAATACGCAGCATTTGGAAACATACAAAGATTTCCTTTATGGCCGTCTGCAGCGCAAAGGGTTTGACCGCAAAGACATCCACCGCCTTGCTTCGCGCGATCGTCACGTCTTCGCGGCGCTGATGCTGGCGCATGGACATGGCGATGGTCTGGTCACCGGGGCCACGCGCAAATCGGCGCATGTTCTGGAACGGTTGAACCATGTCTTTGAGGCCAATGCCGAAGCCGGAGCCGCAGGCATCACGGCGTTGCTGCACAAGGGGCGCATCGTCTTTATCGCGGACACGCTGGTTCATGAATGGCCCGATGAGAACGATCTGGCTAATATCGCTGAAAGCGGTGCCCGCGTAGCGCGGCATCTGGGGCTGGAGCCGCGGGTGGCCTTTGTCAGCTTCTCGACCTTTGGCTACCCCGTCTCGGAACGCGCCGAAAAGATGCACCTCGCGCCCGAAGTGCTCGACCGGCGCGGCGTCGATTTCGAATACGAAGGCGAGATGACCGTCGACGTGGCTCTGAATGCGGCCAGTCAGGCGAACTACCCGTTCTCGCGGCTGACGGGGCCTGCCAATATCCTCGTGGTGCCAGCGCGGCACTCGGCCAGCATCTCGGTCAAGCTGATGCAAGAGATGGCGGGGGCCACGGTGATCGGGCCGATCCTTACGGGATTGGACAAGTCAATTCAGATCTGCTCCTCCACCTCCACGGCGAATGACATTCTTAACATGGCCATTCTCGCGGCCTGCAAGGTGGGCTGATGATCTGGAACCTCGGCTCTATCAACGCGGATAACTTCTATCTGTTGCCCCATCTGCCGGGGCCGGGAGAGACCATTTCGGCCCGCAATTTTCGACAAGGGCTGGGCGGTAAGGGGGCCAATATGTCGGTTGCCGCCGCCCGCGCCGGGACGCGGGTGATGCATGTCGGCGCGCTGGGGGCCGATGGCGGTTGGGCGCTGGAAAGGCTGCTGGAATACGGGGTCGAGACGGCGCATATCACCTTGATGGAGGGGGTCACCGGCCACGCCAATATCGCCGTTGATCTTGAGGGCGAGAACAACATCGTCATTTTCCCCGGCACCAACCACGAAATCACCGATGAGATGATCGGCGCGGCGCTGAGTGAGGCCTCCTCTGGCGATTGGCTGTTGATGCAGAATGAGACCAACGGCCAGCGGTTCGCGGCCCGGACGGCAAAGACATTGGGCCTGCGGCTGGCCTATGCCGCCGCGCCTTTCGATGCGGCGGCGGTGACGGCGATCCTAGACCAGATCGATCTGTTGGTATTGAACGAAGTCGAAGCGGCGCAGCTTCGGGCCGCGACGGGGGGCGAGCTGCGACAACTGCCTGTCGATGACATCGTGGTGACACTGGGCGCCGGGGGCTGCGAATGGGTCTCTAACAAGGCGCATCTGGTGGAAAGCTACCCTGCCTATCGGGTCGAGGCGGTGGATACGACCGGGGCGGGGGATACCTTTACCGGCTATCTGGTCGCGGGGTTGGACCGGGGGATGACCATGCCGCAGGCGATTGATCTGGCGATGCGCGCCGGGGCGTTGATGGTCATGCGCCATGGCACCGCGGATGTGATCCCCGACCTGAAAGAGATCCGGGATCACGATTTTCGTACCTAAGCGATCGGTGTCGCGGTTACTTCACAAAGGGTGCCGCGCTGCCCCAAAGCTGTTTCACACGGGCATCCCGGCCACAGCCGTTGCGGTAGCGTTTGTAGGCGACTGACTTTTTGACCGCCACGCCGACACTGCTGAAGGCCAGCCGCTCGCTGCTTTTGTAGTAGTCTTGGTGGTAATCCTCAGCCGGATAAAACGGCGCATCGCCAAGGATTGGGGTCACGACCTTGGCGCCAAGGGCGGTCTGCGCCTCGGCCTTGGCCGCCTCTGCGGCGCTTTTCTGGGCAGGGCTGCCCGCAAAGATCGCGGTGCGGTAGCTTTCCCCTCGGTCACAGAATTGACCGCCCGCATCCGTCGGGTCGATTGAGCGGAAAAAGAGGTCCAGCAGCGTTTTACGGCTGACCACGTCTGGGTCGAATTGGATTTGCACGGCCTCATAATGGCCGGTGTTGCCGCCGGTGACCTGTTTGTAGGTGGGGTTCTGGGTGCGCCCCCCGGCAAAGCCCGAGACGGCTTCTTTCACGCCTTTGACGGATTCGAAATCCGCCTCGACGCACCAGAAACAGCCGCCTGCGACGGTCAGTACCTCGGTTTGCGCCGCAGCGGCAGGGCGGTTCTGCGCCGCGAGGCCCAAGGTGATGGCGAGGGTCAGAATGGCGGGTTTGAACATTGTTTTTCGGAACATGATGGTCCTCCTCTGGCGTAGGGTTGCCGCTGGGACTGAGATAGCGCAAGGCCGGGGCAGGGGAAGTCACGCGCTGGTGAAGGCAATTTACCACTTGGCGAGATGGCGCGTTCTTTCTAGCGTTCCGGGTTTAACGGCAATGGGGGAAACCTTTCATGCGAATTGCGATGTGGTCAGGGCCACGCAATCTAAGCACCGCGATGATGTATAGTTTCGGGGCGCGGCAGGACTTTACCGCGATGGATGAGCCTTTCTACGCGGCCTATCTGAAGGCGACCGGGTTGGAACATCCGATGCGCGACGCCGTGCTGGCGGCTCAGGAGCAAGACCCTGCGCGGGTGCCCTTGGGGTTTGTGCAGGACGGCGCGCGGCATCTTTATATGAAACATATGGCGCAGCATATGATCGACGGGTTTCCGCTGGACTGGGCGGAGGATTGTGTGAACATCCATCTGATCCGCCATCCCGCACGGGTGATCGCGAGCTACGCCGCGAAACGTGAAGCGCCCCGTTTGGCGGACATTGGATTTGACCGACAGCTTATGCTGTTTGAGCGTTTGGGCGGGCTGGTCATCGACAGTGGCGATATCCGTGCGGACCCAGAGGGGATGCTGCGCAAACTCTGCGCCGCGGTCGGTCTGCCTTTCGACCCTGCGATGCTGCGCTGGCCTGCCGGACCACGCCCCGAGGATGGGGTTTGGGCCCCGCATTGGTATGGGGCGATTCATCAAAGCACCGGATTTGCCGGACCCGAGGGGGGGGTGCCCCTGCTGAACGGGGCGAATGCTGAGGTTCTGGCCGCCGCCTTACCCTATTATGAGCAGCTATTTGTGGAACGTCTTAAAAATTTCTAAAATCTGCGAAACTTATTTTGGGTCGCTGTCGTGACTACGGCGTTATTTCAAACGGAGGGAAAACCAGATGGAAAAATTTGCAAGCACCGTAGTCGCCCTGTCCATGATCGCCGGTGGCGCATGGGCTGATGCCCATGCCATGGCAATGGTCGAAGCGTCGGGCCAAGATGTTTCGAATGGCGTCGTTAGCGCCGATAAAGTGATGGCAGGAGAGAATGGCTGGCTGGTCGTGCACCGCACCGATGCCGACATGAAGCCCGGCCCCGTTGTGGGCTATGCGCCGCTGCGTGCGGGTGAGAACACCGACGTGGTCGCGATCCTGCAAGAGGACGTGGCTTCGGGTGATATGCTGATGCTGATGGTGCATTCCGAAGATGGCGGCATGAAGACCGGTGTGTTCGAATACACGCTGGGCGCCAAGGAAGACGGGCCGATCAAGCCAAACGGCGAATTGGTGATGAAAGTCATCACTGCCGATTGATTTGGCATTGATAGATGTAGAAAGGCCCGGGCGGGAACGTCCGGGCCTTTTGCGTCTGTGCGCGGGGCAGACCGCCGGGGGCGCTGCCCCCGGACCCCCGCGGGTATTTAAGAAAGGATGAAGAGAGAAATTAGGTCCCCTCTTGGCTCAGCCTTTGGTGCGCTTATCGCGGGCGGCGAGGAGTTTGAGGCGCAGGGCGTTCAGTTGGATGAAGCCTGCGGCGTCTTTTTGGTCATAGGCGCCGGCGTCGTCTTCAAAGGTGACATGGGCCTCGGAATAGAGGCTGTGATCGGACCAGCGACCCACGGTGCGGACATGACCTTTGTAGAGTTTCAGGCGCACGGTGCCGGTGACATGGGTTTGGCTCGCGTCGATGGCGGCTTGCAGCATGGTCCGTTCGGGGCTGTACCAGAAGCCGTTGTAGATCAGTTCGGCGTATTTCGGCATCAGCTCGTCTTTGAGGTGCATGGCGCCGCGGTCGAGGGTGATGGATTCGATGCCGCGGTGGGCTTCGAGCAGCAGGGTGCCACCGGGGGTCTCATAGATGCCGCGGGATTTCATGCCGACGAAGCGGCCTTCGACCAGATCGAGACGTCCACAGCCATGTTTGCCGCCAAGCTCGTTCAATTTGGTGAGGATCGTGGCGGGGGACATAGCTTCGCCGTTGATGCTGACGGCATCGCCGCGCTCAAAGCCGATTTCGATGTATTCGGGCGTGTCCGGCGCGTCTTCGGGGTTCACCGTGCGCTGGTAGACATAGTCGGGCGCGTCGATGGCTGGGTCTTCGAGGACTTTGCCTTCGGAAGAGGTGTGCAGCAGGTTGGCATCGACGGAGAAGGGGGCTTCGCCACGTTTGTCTTTTGCGACGGGGATTTGGTGCGCTTCGGCGAATTCCAAGAGTTTGGTGCGGCTCGACAGATCCCATTCGCGCCAAGGGGCGATGACTTTGATGTCGGGGTTGAGCGCGTAGGCGGCCAGTTCAAAGCGGACCTGATCGTTGCCTTTGCCGGTTGCACCGTGGGCCACGGCATCGGCACCGGTTTCTTCGGCGATTTCCACGAGGCGTTTGGAGATCAGCGGGCGGGCGATGGAGGTGCCCAAGAGATACAGACCTTCATAGACCGCGTTGGCGCGGAACATCGGGAAGACGAAGTCGCGGACGAATTCCTCGCGCACGTCTTCGATGTAGATGTTCTCTGGCGCGATGCCCATCATCTCGGCCTTTTTTCGG
This sequence comes from Sulfitobacter sp. OXR-159, assembly GCF_034377145.1. NCBI lineage: Bacteria > Pseudomonadati > Pseudomonadota > Alphaproteobacteria > Rhodobacterales > Roseobacteraceae > Sulfitobacter > Sulfitobacter sp. OXR-159. Next base: position 62,746 of record NZ_CP139707.1, on the reverse strand, counting down.
GCCGGTTCAAGCTCTTCACCTTGGCCGAGGTCGGCGGTGAAGGTCACCACCTCGCAGCCATATTCGGTTTGCAGCCATTTCAGGATGATCGAGGTATCGAGGCCGCCGGAATAGGCAAGCACGACTTTCTTGGGCGCGGACATGACGGGGTTCCTTTCAAGTTCGCCCTGCGAGGTAGCGGTTTTCGCGGGCGCGGGCAAGATTGAAGCCTGCGTTGACCTATGCAGGCTGCGCGCCTATCGACGAATGGCAGCAAGGAGAGCACAAATGGCGGATGAATTTGCACAGAAAGCACAGGCGGCGGCAGAGGCGTTGCGGGTGTTGTTTCCGGCCACACCACTGTTGCGGAATGAGCATCTGTCGGAGCGCTTTGGCGCGGATATCTGGCTGAAGCGCGAGGATTTAAGCCCGGTTCGCTCTTACAAACTGCGTGGCGCGTTCAATGCGATGCGCAAAGTGATCCCGGGGCAGGGGTTGTTTGTCTGTGCCTCGGCGGGGAACCATGCGCAGGGGGTGGCTTTTGCCTGTAGCCATTTCGGGGTGCGCGGCGTGATTTTCATGCCGGTGACCACGCCGCAGCAGAAGGTGCAAAAGACCCGGATGTTCGGCGGTGAGAATGTCGAGATTCGGCTGGTGGGGGATTATTTCGATGCGACCTTGGCGGCGGCACAGAGTTTCTGCCGGGACGAGGGCGCGCATTTCCTGTCGCCTTTTGACGATGATGACGTGATTGAGGGGCAGGCTTCTGTTGCTGTGGAGATTGCCGCGCAATTGGGCCAGGTGCCGGATCGGGTGATCTTGCCCGTAGGCGGCGGCGGGCTGTCTTCGGGGGTGGTCAGTTATTTTGGGGACGCCTGCGACTATACATTCGTCGAACCCGCAGGGGCACCGAGCCTTGCGCGGGCGTTGGAGGCCGGGGCGCCGGTCGATGTCTCTCCGATCGATAACTTTGTGGATGGCGCTGCGGTGGCCAAGATCGGCGCGCGGACCTTTGAGCGTTTGCGCGGGGTGAACCCGGCGGATGTGGTGCATCTGCCGGAGGACCGGATTTGCGTGACGATCAACGAGATGTTGAATGTCGAAGGCATCGTTTTAGAGCCAGCAGGCGCGCTGTCGATAGATGCGCTGGGCGAGGTGGCCGATCAGATTGTCGGCAAGACGGTGGTCTGTGTGGCTTCGGGCGGCAATTTCGATTTCGAGCGTTTGCCAGAGGTCAAAGAGCGGGCGCAGCGCTATTCGGGCGTGAAGAAGTATTTCATCCTGCGCATGCCGCAGCGGCCGGGGGCGTTGAAGGAGTTTCTGATGCTGCTTGGCCCGGAGGATGACATCTGCCGGTTTGAGTATTTGAAGAAGTCGGCGCGAAATTTCGGCTCTGTCCTCATTGGGATCGAGACGCGGCGACCTGAGAATTTTAAGCCCTTCCTTGAACAGCTGGGGCAATCCGGCTTTACCTATACGGATATCACCAACGACGAGACCTTGGCGCAGTTCGTGCTGTAGGCGCGCCCGACGCGGCGGATTTACAGAAGAATTCACGTTTCGGTAAGGCACCGCTGTTTAGATCAGCGGGCCTGTCAGGATCGTGTCGCATGAAATTGGATATCCCCAGCCTCTCTGAAGCGGTGGCGACGCCTGCTGTGTCGCCATTGATTTTGGTGGTTGAGGGGGATGAAACCCATCGGGGTTTTCTCTCGGCGTCTCTGAGGGCATGGGGGTATGAGGTGATCTCTGCCGCGTCGGGTGCTGTGGCTCTGACCCTTTGCGAGCGCCGTTTGCCTGATATTGTGCTCTGCAGTTGGGCGATGACGGGGCTGTCGGGGCTCGACGTCTGCCGGACTTTCCGAAGCCTGTCGGAAGAGCGTCGTGGCTATTTCATTCTGCTCACCGACAGGCCTGAAGGTGGCGCGGTGACCCGCGCCCTTGATGCGGGGGCTGATGATGTGTTGATCCGGCCAATCGGTCCGCCGGACCTGCGCGCCCGGGTCATGGCTGGGGAGCGTTTTCTGGTCATGCAGCGTGAGCTGACGCAGAAAAACAAGCTGATCACCGAAACATTGGATGTTCTTCGGCAGGTGCATGCGCTGATCGACAAGGATTTGATTGAGGCCAAGAAATTCCAGCAATCGCTGCTCCGCGAACGCTATCGCGCCATGGAGGGGGGCAATCTGTCGATGATGCTGCGCTCTGCCGGGCATGTTGGCGGCGATTTGGTGGGGTATTTCCCTGTGCGACCGGGGGTCGTGGGGCTTTTCGGTTTGGATGTGTCGGGCCATGGCATCAGCTCGGCCCTAATGACGGCGCGGCTGGCCGGATATCTGTCGGCGTCGACGCCGGACCAGAACCTTGCGCTCACGCTATTGCCCGGGGGCAGCTATGCGGCGCGCCCCCCGGGGGAGGTGATCGAAGAGCTTAACGATCTTGTTCTTCATGAGATGGAGACGGAGCATTATTTTACGCTAATGCTGGCGATTGCCGACCTCACCACCGGGGAGGTCACAGTTGCGCAGGCAGGGCACCCGCATCCCGCTTTGCTGCGCGGCGATGGGCAGGTCGAACAGCCGGGCACCGGGGGCTTTCCTGTTGGCTTGCTCGCCGGGGTGGGGTTTGAGGAATATAAGCTTCAGATGGCGCCGGGGGACAGGCTGTTGATTCTATCGGATGGGGTGACGGAATGCCCCGATCCGGGCGGAGAGATGTTGGGCGAAGAGGGTTTGGCAGGGATGCTGGGTGAATTGCGCCGGTTCAGCGGTCCGGCGCTTCTCAGCGCGCTGGTTTGGAAGCTTTCCGAATTCGCGGGCAGCCGTGATTTCCCCGATGATGTGTCAGGGATATTGCTTGAGTATCAGGGCAACGTTTAGCGCAGGTGGCGTTGCAGAAACAGGCGGTCGCCTTCGTTTGCGAGGGTCGCCAATGCTTCGCTGGCCGATAGCACCAAAGTGGCGTGATGTGGTTCTGTCGGCGCGGCGATCTGGCGCACGGGATGCGCGACGTAGATATGGCAGATCTTTTGCGCCCAGAGGTCGTAATCTTTCATATAGGTAAAGCGACGGAACGCGCCCAATCGGCGCGGGCGGGCAATGCGCCAGCCGGTTTCCTCCAGCACTTCGCGGTGGAGTGCTTGGAGCGGGGATTCTCCCGCTTCGATACCGCCGCCGGGCAATTGCACCTCGGTGTCTTGGGCCATTTCCAGCGTCATCAGAAAGCGGCGTTGCAGCGGGAGAATGGCATAGACCCCGGGCCGCGGTGTGTAGCTTTGGCCGGGCTGTGGTGTCTCACCTGTACGTCGGATCATCTGCTGCCCCTTTTTCCATGGGTTGCTGCGCCTATATAGACGCGGTATGCCAAGCGGCCCCCGATAAGGAAACCCGATGACCCAAGGAACTAAAATCGCGTGGGACGATACCGTTCTGCCCTTTCAGCTTGATGATGTCGACATGCGCGGCCGCGTGGCGCGGCTTGATGGCGTGTTGGAAGGCATCCTGAAGCAGCACGACTATCCGCCGCAGGTCGAAGCCTTGGTGGCCGAGATGGCGTTGTTGACCGCATTGATCGGTCAGACGATCAAACTGCGTTGGAAACTGTCGCTACAGGTGCAATCCAAAGGTGCCGTTCGGATGATCGCGACTGATTACTACGGCCCCGAAAAGGAAGGCGAGCCTGCGCGCATCCGCGCCTATGCCAGCTATGATGCGGATCGGCTGACCGATGACGCCCCGTTTGAACAGATCGGCGAAGGCTATTTCGCGATCATGATCGACCAAGGCAAAGGCATGACCCCCTATCAGGGCATCACGCCGCTGGCCGGTGGGTCTTTGGCTGCCTGTGCGGAAGCCTATTTCGCCCAGTCCGAGCAGTTGCCGACCCGCTTTTCGCTGAGCTTTGGCAAATCGTCGGGCCCCGGCGAGCCAGAGCATTGGCGTGCTGGTGGCATCATGTTGCAGCATATGCCCAAAGCCTCGCCGCTATCAGCGTCGGGCGAAGGGACGGGTGAGGTCCTCAAAGCCGATGATTTGGTCGAAGGCGACGAGGCCGAGAATTGGAACCGCGTGAACATCCTGCTCGGCACGGTTGAGGATCTTGAGCTGATCGGCCCCAGCGTACCGCCGACCGATCTTCTGTTGCGATTGTTTCACGAGGAACAACCGCGGGTCTATGACCCTCAGCCGGTGCGTTTCGGCTGCACCTGTTCCGAAGACCGCGTGCGTCAAAGCCTTTCGATCTACTCGGCCCGCGATATCGAAAAGATGACGACGGACGAGGGGCGGGTGACCGCAGACTGTCAGTTCTGCGGCGCGCATTATGACCTTGATCCGGCCACGGTCGGTTTCGACGCCAAGGCCTAGGGTGAGCGACCGGTTCCAATCCTTTCGCGAGGCCCTTGCCCAGACTGGGGTAGAATCCTCTGATTTCGATCTGAACCCGGAGGTCACCCTGCCCGAGGGGCGCAGTCTGCGGCCTGCGGGTGTGCTCGCCCCGGTGGTGGATACCGGTACGCGGCTGGAACTGATCCTGACCAAGCGGTCTTCGGCGCTGAAACATCACCCCGGGCAGATTGCCTTTCCGGGGGGCAAGCAAGACGGCGGCGATGCGGATGTCATCGCCGCCGCCCTGCGCGAAGCGCGCGAAGAGATCGGCCTGCCGAGCGACATCGTGGATGTCTTGGGCGTTCTTCCGGCCCATGAGACGGTCACCGGCTTTAGCGTGACTCCCGTGATCGGCTATGTGACGCGCGATTTCACCGTGGTGCCAGAACCCGGCGAGGTCGAAGAGGTGTTTCGCGTGCCGCTTGACCATGTGCTGAACCCCAGCAACTACCTTGTGCATTCCCGGCGTTGGCGCGGCCAGCGGCGGTATTATTACGCTGTTCCCTATGGCCCCTATTACATCTGGGGCGCGACCGCGCGTATGTTGCGGGCATGGGCGAAACGAATGAACAGATGATTCCAACCACGACGCGATGGTTACATGACGCAGACGCACAGCGGGTTTGCCGCGTGGTGCAGGATGGCGGGCACCGTATCTATTTCGTCGGCGGTTGCGTGCGCGACGCGCTGTTGGGTCTGCCGGACAGCGATGTGGACCTCTCCACCGATGCGACACCTGAAACGGTGATGGCGCTGGCCAAAGCCGCCGGGGTCAAGGCCGTGCCGACAGGGATCGAGCATGGCACGGTAACGCTTGTGTCGGGCGGCAAACCGTTTGAGATCACCACCTTTCGGCGCGATGTGGAAACCGATGGCCGCCGGGCGGTTGTGGCTTTCTCGACCGATATCACCGAGGACGCCCGGCGCCGCGATTTCACGATGAACGCGCTCTATGCCACGCCCGAGGGCCGTGTGATCGACCCGTTGGGCGGCCTGCCTGACCTGTACGCGCGACGGCTGCGTTTTATCGAGGATGCAGGTCAGCGTATCCGCGAGGATTACCTGCGCACCCTGCGCTATTTTCGCTTCATGGCGTGGTATGGCGACCCGGAGGCGGGGCCGGAGCCTGATGCGCTGGATGCCATCGCGTCGAACTTGGATGGGTTAGAAACGCTGTCGGCCGAGCGTGTCGGGCAGGAGTTCAAAAAGCTCCTCCGCGCGCCGGATCCCGCCCCCGCCTTGGCGTTGATGCGGCAAACCGGTGCCTTGCCGGTGCTTTTGCCGGGGAGTGATGACCGCTGGCTATCCATGCTGGTTCATTTTGAACAAATGTTGGGGCTTGAGCCTGACTGGCTGGTTCGGCTGGCCGCGCTGGGCGGGGAAGCCTTGGCGGATCGTCTGCGGTTGAGCAAGGCAGAGGCCAAGCGTCTGACGTTGCTGCAAGAGCAAGGCTTTGCCGGGCCACCGCTGGCCAAACTTGCCTATCGTCATGGGGCAGGGATCGCCCGTGGCGCTGCATTGCTACGCGGCGCTATGGCAGAAAAGATGCCCGAAACCACTGTGTTAGAGACGATTTCAAGCGCCGCCACTGCCCGTTTTCCGATAACAGCCAAAGACCTGATGCCAGCGTTCAAAGGCCCGGCCTTAGGGCAAGAGCTTGCCCGGCTGGAGCAAATCTGGATCAACTCCGGCTTCACCCAGACCCGCGCGGAGTTGCTGCGGAAGTCCAGCTAGGTCGACATCGCGCGGAAATTCGGCTATCCAAACCGCATTACAAGGGAGATGGGCGAGATGTACCGCGGGATCTGGTTTAGCTAAGCTGGCATAACCATTGCCCCTTTGCGGCTTTGCTATTGGGCTTTGCCGCGTATTTTGCACGTCTATTTCCAAGGTCTCCCCATGTTTCGCTTTTTCGAAAACCTCGTTAATCCCTATGTTGCCTATCGGGAAAAGGATCACCCGCCGCAGGGGCTTTGGCCCTTTTTGCGGGACTATGCGCAGCCGTTTAAAAAGGTCTTTGTCCTCGCCGGGGTGATGGCGATCCTTGTCGCGGCGATTGAGATCGGTTTGATCTACTATATGGGCCGTATCGTTGACCTGCTCGACAGCGACCCCGCGCAGATGTGGGAGGACTATGGCACCGAACTGACCCTCGTGGCCCTTGCCGTGCTGTTCCTGCGGCCCTTGGTGCAGGCGGTCGACGTGATGCTGCTGAACAACGCCATCCTGCCAAACTTTGGCACCCTGATCCGCTGGCGGGCGCATCGGCATGTCTTGCGGCAATCCGTCGGCTGGTTCGAGAATGATTTCGCCGGGCGTATCGCCAACCGGATCATGCAAACTCCCCCTGCGGCGGGGGAGGTAGTGTTTCAGGTCTTTGATGCGATCTCTTACTCGCTGGCCTATATGATCGGCGCGGCGATCCTGCTTTCTACCTCCGATATACGTTTGTTAGTGCCGCTTTTGGGCTGGTTTGTGCTCTACGGCGGCTTGGTGGCCTGGACGATCAAACGGGTCGGCCCAGCCTCAAAAGCGGCGTCGGATGCGCGCTCGCAAGTGACCGGGCGTGTCGTGGATGCTTATACGAATATCCATTCGGTCAAAATGTTCGCGCATCATGACCTTGAGGTCGACTTTGCCGGAGAGGCCATCGAAGAGGCGCGGCGTACCTTTCAGGGCGAGATGCGGATTTTCAGCATCATGGACGTGGTGCTGACCCTTCTCAACGGCATGTTGATCGTGGGTATCGTCGGCTGGGCGCTGGTGCTTTGGATGGCGGGCGAAGCGAGCGTCGGCGTCGTGGCCGCTGCCGCCGCGCTGGCGCTGCGGCTTAACTCAATGACCAGTTGGATCATGTGGGCGCTGTCGAGTTTCTTCCGCGAACTGGGTGTCGTGGCCGAGGGGATGGAGACCATCGCCCAGCCCCTCGCCCTGACCGACCGACGCGATGCGCCCCCCTTGAAGCTGACCGAAGGCCGGATTGAGATTGCAGGGCTAAGCCATCATTACGGGCGCGAAAGCGGCGGGATCCAAGGTATCGATATCACCGTGCAGCCGGGGGAGAAGATTGGCCTTGTTGGCCGCTCTGGCGCAGGGAAATCGACCCTCGTGAAACTGATGCTGCGGTTCTACGATGCCGAAACAGGTCAGATCCGGATCGACGGGCAGGACATTGCACAGGTGCGGCAAGACAGTCTGCGGCGGCATATCGGTGTCGTGCAGCAGGATTCATCGCTGCTGCACCGCTCGGTGCGGGAAAACATCCTTTATGGCCGCCCCGATGCCAGCGAGGCCGAGATGGTCGCGGCGGCGAAACAGGCGCAGGCGCATGAGTTCATTCTTGATCTGACAGATCCGGAGGGGCGCGCGGGCTATGATGCCCGTGTCGGTGAACGGGGTGTGAAGCTTTCCGGCGGGCAGCGTCAGCGCATCACGCTGGCGCGGGTGGTCCTTAAGGATGCGCCGATCTTGATGCTGGATGAGGCAACCAGCGCGCTCGACAGTGAGGTGGAGGCGGTGATCCAAGAAACGCTCTATGGCATGATGGCGGGCAAGACCGTCATCGCCATCGCGCACCGGCTGTCCACAATTGCCGAGATGGATCGAATTCTGGTTTTGGATCAAGGCCGTATCGTTGAAGAAGGCACCCATGACGCGCTTTTGCAGAAAGCTGGCCTATATGCAGCCTTCTGGCACCGTCAGTCCGGCGGTTTTCTCGCATTGGATGACAAGTCGTGAGCATTTCGAACTGGATCAACCCGTTTCACCCCGCCGATGGCCCGCCGCCGCAAACGCTGGGGGCTTTCATGCGCTGGTGCCTGTCGGGCGCTTGGCCGGTGCTCTGGCTCGCGGCCTTTCTGTCGGCAGCCGCCGGCGCGATGGAGGCGGGCACGGCGTGGATTTTGGGCAAGGTCATCGATGCCACGGTCAGCGCGGGCCCCGAGCGGTTTTTCGAAGGCAGCAGTCTGGTGTTGGTACTGGGCGCGGTGGCGTTCTTTTTGGTGGCGCGGCCTGTGCTGTTCGGCCTGTCCTCGGCCTCGAACGCGATCATGGTGCAGCCCAATGTCAACCCGCTGGTGCTGTCGCGTTTGCACCGCTGGACGCTGGGGCAGAACGTCAATTTCTTTGACGAAGACTTCGCCGGGCGCATCGCGCAAAAGCAGATGCAGGCGGCGCGGGCGGTGACGGATGTGGCGGCTGAGGTGATCAACGTGGTGGCCTTTGCGCTCGCATCCCTCGTGGGGTCGGTGGCGCTGCTTCTGGCGATCGATTGGCGCGTGGCGGTTGGGTTTTCGGTCTGGCTGGTCATGTATCTGGCGCTGATCAACTGGTTCTTGCCGCGCGTGCGCAAGCGGGCGGCGGGCCGTGCCGGGGCGCGGGCGCTGGTGTCGGGGCAGGTGGTGGATACGATCACCAACATTAAAACGGTAAAGCTCTTTGCCCATGCCGATCACGAGGACCGCGCAGCACTTTCGGCAATGCAGAGCTTTCGCGCCCGGGCGTTGGAGTTCGGCTATCTCGCCGCCGGGTTCCGTTTGGCGCTGATGAGCCTTGCCGGGCTTCTGCCGGTTCTGCTGTTGGGCGGCACGATCCTGCTGTGGCAGCGCGGCATGGCGAGCGAGGGGGATATCGTGGCCTCCGGTGCCATCGCGATCCGTATTGCGCAGATGACGGGCTGGGTCTCTTTCACGCTGATGGCGATCTATTCCAATATTGGAGAGGTCGAGGACGGCATGCGCACTTTGACGCCGCGCGTGCGGTTGGATGATGGGCCTGATGCGCAGGAATTGGTCGTGGAGGCCGGGCAGATCGAACTGCGCGACCTCGGCTTTGCCTATGGCCGCCAGACGGGTGGGATCGACCAAATTTCACTGACCATCAAACCGGGCGAGAAGCTGGGGATCGTTGGTGCCTCGGGGGCAGGGAAATCGACCCTCGTTGCGCTGCTTTTACGGCTCTATGAACCGGAACAGGGCAAGATCGTGATTGACGGAATGGATACATCGGAAGTCACGCAAGAGAGCTTGCGGCGCAATATCGGCATGGTCACGCAAGAAACCGCGATGTTCAACCGCTCCGCGCGGGACAACATCCTTTACGGGCGGCCCGGCGCGACAGAGGCCGAGGTTATCGCGGCGGCCGAACGTGCCGAAGCGCATGAATTCATTCAGGAACTCGAGGATCACAAAGGCCGCCGCGGCTATGACGCGCATCTGGGGGAGCGTGGGGTGAAGCTTTCGGGTGGGCAGCGGCAGCGCATCGCCTTGGCCCGAGCGATCCTGAAAGACGCGCCAATACTGGTGTTGGATGAGGCGACGAGCGCGCTGGATAGCGAAGTTGAGGCGGCCATCCAGCAGACCCTAGACCGCGTGATGGAGGGCAAAACCGTGCTTGCCATCGCGCACCGTCTGTCGACCCTGACAGAGATGGACCGCATCATGGTGTTGGACGCAGGCCGCATCGCGGAGATCGGCAGCCATGCTGATCTGCTTGCCCAAGACGGGCTTTATGCTCGCTATTGGCACCGGCAGTCGGGCGGGTTTCTGGATGTGAAGGCGGCGGAATAGGCTTTCGCTGTGGCCTTTGCCGCGCTATGGGCAGGCTATGACAGAACATCACATCTTGCGCCTTGGCCACCACGGCGACGGCATCGCCGAAGGACCGATCTTTGCCTCGATGACCCTGCCGGGGGAAACCGTCACCGGTGAAATTGAGGGCCAACAGCTGCGCGACGTGCGGATCGTTACGCCGTCCGAACAGCGGGTCGCGCCGCCGTGCCGCCATTTCAAATCCTGCGGGGGCTGCCAGTTGCAGCATGCTGCAGATGATTTCGTGGCCGGGTGGAAGGTCGATGTGGTCCGCAATGCGCTGTCGGCGCATGGGTTAGAGACAGAATTTCGCCCCATCCAAACCTCCCCTGCGCAATCGCGCCGCCGGGCCACCTTTGCTGCGCGCCGCACGAAAAAGGGCGCCATGGCTGGGTTCCATGGCCGTGCTTCCGACGTGTTGATCGAGGTGCCAGGCTGTCAGTTGGTCGATCCCGCGCTTTTGCCAGGGTTGAAGGTTGCAGAGGAGCTGGCGCTGCTCGGCACCAGCCGGAAAGCCGAATTGGCCGTCACAGTGACGCTTTCAGAAGAGGGGCTGGACGTATCTGTCGCCAATGGCAAACCGCTCGACGGGCCGCTGCGGCAGCAGTTGGCGCAGACCTGTGAGGCTTTGGCGCTGGCACGGCTGACTTGGGATGGCGAGGTGATCGCGATGCGTGCGCCGCCCGCGCAGCACTTTGGCAGCGCAGCGGTCACGCCCCCGCCGGGCGCGTTCTTGCAAGCCACCCGCCATGGCGAAGCGGCCCTGCGCGACGCCGTCGTGGATGCCGTGGGGGAGGCCGAGACCGTGGCGGACCTGTTCGCAGGCTGCGGCACCTTCGCTTTGCCACTGGCGCAAAAGGCGCGGGTTCATGCGGTTGAGGGCGATGCCGAGATGATCGCCGCGCTTGAGGGCGGCTGGCGACGGGCCAAGGGGGCCAAACCGCTCACCGTTGAGACACGCGATCTGTTCCGCCGTCCGCTCTTGCCGGATGAATTGGCCAAGATCAACGCCGTCGTACTGGACCCGCCCCGCGCCGGGGCCGAGGCGCAGGTGGCCGAGATCATCCGCGCCGGGGTGCCGCGCGTGGCCTATGTTTCTTGCAACCCGGTCAGCTTTGCCCGTGATGTGCAAAATATGGTGGCGGCAGGGTACCGGCTGGACTGGGTGCAGGTTGTGGACCAGTTTCGCTGGTCGTCGCATGTGGAGCTTTCCGCTTGCCTGACACTGCCGGAAGGTTAGGCAAAAGGGCTGCATTTGGCTCGGCTCATCACCTCTTTTTGAATGAAATTAATCCCTCATTGTGATAGCTCAGGTAAAAAGGGCCGGAATGGCCGGGCTTTGAGGGCACAGTGATGAAGCGCAGGACAATGATACTTGGCGGCACCGCTATGGTGGCGCTTGGGGCGTGCAGCAACAGTAAATTCAAACGATACAATGGTCCCGAAGTGACCTATGTGGTTGTGAACAAAAGCCAACGTCGCATGATGTTGTTGCATCATAACCGCGTGCTGGAGGACTATCCGATCAAGCTGGGCTTCGCTCCGGTTGGTCACAAGACCTTTGAGGGGGATGGGCGCACGCCCGAAGGGCTGTACCGAATCGACCGTCGCAATCCGAACAGCCGGTTCCATCTTTCAATTGGTATCGATTACCCGAACCAGTTGGATACCGAATATGCACGTTCGATGGGCAAAAGCCCCGGAGGCGATATCTTTATTCACGGGCAAAAAGACCCGCGGCAGAAAGAAAAGACCGATTGGACTTGGGGCTGTATCGCGGTCACCAACAAAGAGATCGAAGATGTCTATGCGATGGTGCGCGATGGCACGCCGATCCTGATCACACCCTGATCACCGGGTTGGTCAAAACGAAACCGGCCCCCGCAGGGGCCGGATAAACCGCTTGTTCAGCGAAAGATCAGTTGCCGACAACCAGTGTCCACCAGATCTTGCCGCCGTTTTCCTGATACCAAGAGAAACCCATCTGACGGCCATCGGGGGCCATCAAGATGCGGCGGGTGTCTGGCTGCTCCATCCAGGCGGCGAGGGTCTCAAGCTCGGTCTCATAGGTTTCCGAGATGACTTCGCCGACCAGACCGCCGGTATAGCCAACGCGCTGGATACGGTCGATCGGCGACGACCCGTCAGAGCCGAAGTGCCATGGACGGTTTTGCACCGACATATCCCGCGAGTGGGTCGCGGCGGCGGCGTTCAGTTTGGCATCCAGCGCCAAAGGCGTGACCCCGGCCGAGCTGCGCAGCGCATTCACCGAGTCGAGCATGCGGAATTGGATTGTACCCGCGTCGGAACGGCTGATGCGGTAGGAACCGCCGGCTTTGCCGCCACTCGTGCTGGACGGGGCACAGGCAGACAGCGCAACCGTCAGCGCCAGCAGGATGGACAGGATACGGATCATATGAGCGCTCCACGCAATGAAATTTTTTCTGCCTTACATCGGGGCGCGTTGCAGTTCAAACGCACATAGGCGTGACTCTGCCGTATGGGGCTGGTTTCAATTGAAACTGCGTCTTTCGAGCCATATATATGGCATTAATTAGCATAATTTCAGTTTGGAGACGCTCCATGTCCGCTCACCGTTTTTCGATTAAGAGCCGCCGTGGCTTTCTGGCTGGCAGCGCCGCGATGATTGCCACACCGGCGCTGGCGCAAAGCACCTCTTCGTTCAACTCCTCCGCGACGACCGAGACCGAGCGCGATCTGACTGAATCGGTCCAGCGCAATGTCTCGAGCTTCCGGATGTTGGATTGGCGCCCCTATTTCAGCAACACGCGCAACGGCGCGGTGCTGGTCGATATCGACAGCCGGGCGGTGCATTACTGGTCCGAGGATCAGAGCGTTTACAAACTCTACCCCTCGTCGGTGCCGCTGACCGAAGACCTCACGCGCCGGGGCCGCACCCGTGTCATCAAAAAGGTCGAGGGGCCAAGCTGGCGTCCTACGCCTTCCATGCTCAAGCGCAATCCCGAGTGGCCGCCCTATGTCGGGCCCGGCCCGGATAACCCGCTGGGCACCCATGCGCTGTACCTCAGCTGGACGTATTACCGTATCCACGGAACCCATGACACAAGAAAAATTGGCCGCAAGTCTTCCAATGGTTGCATTGGGCTCTATAACGAACATATCGCCGAACTTTTTGCCATGACAAAGGTCGGCACGCAGGTGTTGCTTATTTGACGACATCCCCCTGATTCCTTGATGCAATAGCTGATTCCGGGTTTGCAAACTTTTGCCGATACTGTTTAGAACGAGATTACGAGGTAAGTCTTGGGTGCGTGTATGTATATGATACAGCACGCCTATTCTGGAGGTTATGTTATGAAGAAACTCGTTCTCGCCGCTGCTCTGTCCGCTGCTGCATCGACGGCTTTTGCTGGTTCGCTGGCCGAGCCGATCGTCGAAGCACCGGTCATCGTGGAAGAAACAACAGGTTCGTCCGCGGGCATCCTGGTTCCCCTGATCCTGCTGGCACTGGTTGCCGCAGCTGTTGCTTCCGACTAATCGGAACTGACGATCAAACGGAAAAGGCGGTGCAATGCAGCGCCTTTTTTGTATTCTGCGTATGGCTTTGAAAAAGGGGCCGCCGCAGCGACCCCAAGGCGGGCTTAGACCCAGCCAGCCAGATTTTCACTGATGATCGTGGTCAGTGCCTCGATATGCGCGGCATCATCGTTCAGGCAGGGGATATAGGTGAAATCCTCGCCGCCGGCCTCTTCAAAGCTTTCCTTGATCTCTTCGTTGATCTCTTCAAGCGTTTCGATGCAGTCAGCCGAGAAGGCGGGCGCGCAGACGGCGATGCTTTTCTTGCCCGCCTTGGCCTGTCGGGCGACCTCTTCGACCGTGTAGGGTTGCAGCCATTCCTCGGGGCCGAACTGCGACTGAAAGGTCGTCATGATCTCGCTGTCGTGCCAGCCCAGACGCTCTTTCAGCAGGCGCGTCGTTTTCTGGCATTGGCAATGATAGGGGTCGCCCTCCATCAGATAGCGCTGTGGCAGACCGTGGTAGGAACAGACCAGCAGGTCGGGCTTTTTGTCCTTCGCGGCATAGGCACGCTCAACCGATTGGGCCAACGCTTCGATATAGTCGGGGCGGTCGAAATAGGGGGCAACGGTGCGCGACGCGGGCTGCCATTTCTCTTTGGCCAGCGCGGCAAAGAAAGCGTCATTCGCCGTTGCGGTCGTGGCCCCGGCGTATTGCGGATAAAGCGGGAAAAACAGGATCTTCTGGCACCCTGCAGCGGTCATTGCTTCGACCTTGGACCGGGTCGATGGGTTGCCGTAGCGCATGGCGTAATCGACCATCACATCGGCACCGTAACGCGCCTGCAGCGCCGCCTTGATCTTGGCGGTTTGTGACTTCGTAATCGTCGCCAACGGGCTTTCGTTCTCGGCCTCATTCCAGATCGACTTATAGGCCGCGCCGCTGGTGAAGGGGCGTTTGGTAAGGATTACCGTTTGAAGCAGAGGTTGCCATTTCCACGGGCTATAGTCGATCACCCGGCGGTCCGAGAGGAACTCGCTTAGGTAGCGGCGCATCGACCAATAGTCATAGCCGTCCGGCGTGCCGAGGTTGGCGAGCAGAACGCCAACCTTGGGACGCGGGACTTTGGGGTGGTCGTTGGGGCCGTGTTCCGGTTGGCCGGAGTCTGGTTGGGCGGATTGGGGCTGGGCTGCCTGCATGGGGTTTCCTCGCATATGATCCGCGCAGAGATAGCCGCTTTGCAGATTGGGTCAATCGGGGAGCGGCTCCTCGCGACTATTCAGCGCATCTGCAAGCCGCTGTTGGGCCGATCCGGGGCGCAGGGGTTTCTGCTGGCTTTCATCCGGCGCCCAACCGGCGAGGAAGATCATATCGAAGGTCGCGGTAACCCGGCCTGATGCGGCGGTGAAGTGGGTGGCGTAAAGCTCTGCCGCGCGGGTCAGAACCGCGCGGCCCGTGGGGCGGCGCAGGCGGGCTTGTAGGGCGTTGGTTTCCCCCATCTCGCGCAGGTCGCGCATCAGGGCCCAAGCGTTTTCGTATTCCACGGTCAGCGGTTGGCTATCGGCCACCGGCAGCGCCAGTCCGGCGCGTTGCAACAGCGCGCCTAGGTCGCGCAGTTCCCCCATCGGGGCGATGCGCGGCGACAGGCCGCCGGTCACTTCGGCTTCGGCTTGGCCAAGACAGGCCCGCAACTCATGCAGGGTCTGCCCGCCAAGCGCCACGGCGTGCAACAGCCCATCGGGCCGCAGCGCACGGCAGCATTGGATCAATTGGCCGATGGGATCATTTGCCCAATGCAGCCCCATGGCGTGGATCATCAGATCATGGGCCTGCGGTTCCAGCGCCAGCACTTCGGCTTCGGGGATAATCGCGGCTTTGGGGAAGGAGGCCGCCCAGACCTGCGGGAACGCTGTCACGATGGCTGGCGCGGTAAACGCTTTCTTAACTAATCCCACCCGATCCTGAACTTCTTCGGCTGCCGCCTGTTGCAGGAACATTCCCCGCGCCGTCGCGCGGGCGCGACGATGGATGAGGGCCTTGGGGTCGGTCAGGGTGGGCTGTGCTGTCATGGGGAACACATAGAATGCCGCCACGGGGACTTCAAACAGCAGTATCACTGATCTATCCGCCCCGCTGTTTGGGCTGCGGCGGTTTGGTCGATGCAGATTTTGGGCTTTGCGGCACCTGTTGGCGCGACACGGGCTTTATCGGTGGCACAGTCTGCGACGCCTGTGGCGTGCCGCTGCCGGGCGGCGGTGATGTGGCTTCACCGCATTGTGATGCTTGTCTTGCCACGCCGCGGCCTTGGGCACAGGGCCGCACGGCGCTGCTCTATCGCGATATGGGGCGCAGGCTGGTCTTGGCGCTGAAACACGGTGACCGCCAAGAGATCGCGCGCCCGGGCGCGCGGTGGATGGCGCAGGCGGCGCAGGGCCTCTTGCCTGATACGGCTCTGATCGCGCCGGTTCCGCTGCATTGGCGGCGTTTGCTGAAACGGCGCTACAACCAATCCGCCTTGCTGGCCAAAGCCCTGTCGGCTGAAACCGGCCGCAGTTGGTGTCCCGATCTGTTGCAGCGGGTCCGGCACACGCCGTCGCTGGATGGGTTGGGTCGGGCGGAACGGTACAGCGTCCTGCAGGAAGCGATCGCAGTTCATCCGCGGCGGCGACACCGTATCATCATGCGACCGGTGATTTTGGTGGATGATGTTTTTACCTCCGGTGCCACGCTTACCGCTTGTACGGAGGCTTGCCTTGCCGCCGGTTCCGGGCCAGTTTTCGTGCTGGCACTGGCGCGCGTGGCCAAAGAGACCTAGATCACTGTGCAACGTTAACTGTTCAAGGGGTGATCCTATGCAACCTGTCGAAATCTATACGTCGCCGCTCTGCGGTTTTTGTCATTCCGCCAAACGCCTGCTGACCCAGAAGGGAGCGGCCTTTGATGAGGTCGATGTTCTGTCGGAGCCAGATCGCAAGCAAGAGATGATCCAACGCGCTGGCGGGGCCCGCACCGTGCCGCAGATCTTTATCGGGGACGTGCATGTGGGCGGCTGTGATGAACTCTATGCGCTGGACCGTGCGGGCAAACTTGACGCGCTGCTGCAAGACAGATGAAAATCGCGCTGCTGCAACTCAACGTCTCGGACGATCCCGCCGCCAATCTGATCGAAACCCGCGCCTTATTGCGCGAGGCGGTGGCGGGCGGGGCAGCGTTTGTCCTGACGCCCGAGGTGACGAATTGCGTCAGCACCAGCCGGACCCATCAGCAGGCGGTGCTCGCCTATGAGGAAGACGATGCCACCCTCGCCGCCCTGCGCGAAGAGGCGGCGAAGGCGGGCATTTGGCTGCTGATCGGCTCACTCGCGCTCAAGACGCGGGGCGGCGACGGGCGCTTTGCCAACCGATCTTTCCTGATCTCCCCACAGGGAGAGATCGTGGCCCGCTACGACAAGATCCATATGTTCGACGTGGATATCAGCGCGACCGAAACCTACCGCGAATCCGCAGGCTATCGCCCCGGTGACAAGGCAGTGGTGGCCGAGACTCCCTTTGGTAAGATCGGCATGTCGGTTTGCTATGACATGCGCTTTCCTGCGCTTTATCAAGCGCTTGCAGAGGCGGGGGCGCGTATCCTCACGATGCCTGCGGCCTTCTCTCCGGTGACGGGGGCCGCGCATTGGCACAGCCTACTGCGGGCGCGGGCGATTGAGAATGGCTGCTATGTGTTGGCCCCGGCGCAGACCGGCACGCACGCCAGTGCCGGACACAAAACCCGCGATACCTATGGGCATTCGCTGGTCGTGGCCCCTTGGGGGGAGGTTGTGCTGGATGCCGGGACGGCCCCCGGCGTTTACTTTTGTGACATGGACATGGAAGAATGTGACAAGGCCCGCGCCAAAGTGCCCAGCCTTGCCAACCGCCGCCCCTTTGCCGCGCCCTGACCGGACCGAAAATGACCGACGATAAAAACACACTTGCGATCATGCTGTTCGGTGAATTGCTGGCCGCCGATCAACAGGTGCGCAGTCGCCTCACGCGGGTTCTGCCACGCGGGATGGAGATTTCGCATTTCTCGGTGCTGAATTCGCTTTCATGGCATGGCGGCGAACGCTCGCCCGCGCAATTGGCCGAGACTTTCAACGTCACCCGCGGGGCGATGACCAACACGCTGAGCAAGCTGGAATGGGCCGGTTACGTCCATATCCGCCCCGATTGGGATGACGCGCGGCGCAAGATGGTCGCGATCAGCCCTGCCGGGCGGCAGGCACGGGATGCGGCGGTGAACGCGATCACGCCGATGATCTCGAACGTGGTGGATGATCTGGGCGAAGAGCAGGTCCGCGCCACGCTGCCGATCCTGCGCGCGCTCAGGCGTCAGTTGAGCCAGGGTTGAGGCTTGCGGTGACGTAGTTCACGCTCAGATCCCGATCCGACAGACGCCAAGACCATGCGACGGGGTTGAAGACGAAACCCTTGCGATCCACAGGCTCCAATCCGGCGCGGTTCAGCAGGTCAAAAAGTTCATCCGGCGTGATGAACTTGTTCCAGTCATGCGTGCCCTTGGGCAGCCAGCGCATCACATGCTCTGCGCCCACAATCGCCATCATAAAGGACTTTGGATTTCGGTTCAGGGTCGAACAGATGTGCAGCCCGCCGGGTTTCAGAAGGCGGCGGCAGGCGATCAGGTAGTCGATGGGGGAGGCAACGTGTTCAACGACCTCCATATTCAGCACCACATCGAATTTCTCACCCGCCTCGGCCATCGCTTCGGCGGTGGTGTGGCGGTAATCAATCTCCAGCCCCGACTGCTGCGCGTGGATTTGCGCGACGGGGATATTGCCCGCCGCCGCATCCGCGCCGACCACCTCGGCCCCCAGCCGCGCCATCGGTTCCGAGAGCAGCCCACCGCCGCACCCAATGTCGAGAATGCGCAGACCCTTAAACGGCGCGTCGACAGTTAGATCACGGTCAAACTCGCCCGCGATTTGGCTGGTGATGTAATCCAACCGGCAGGGGTTCAGCATGTGCAGCGGCTTGAACTTGCCGTTCAGATCCCACCATTCAGCGGCCATCGCTTCGAATTTGGCGATCTCGGCGGGGTCGATGGTTGATTGATCCGCTTGCATTCTGATCTCCCTGTGCTCTTTTGGGTTCAATGACTATATATAGGGCGGCAATGGACAAGTATCCCGACCAAAAACGCGACGCAGCGCATCTTTATCCGCCGGTTGAGCCTTTCGACCAGCGGATGTTGTCTGTGGGGCAGGGGCATCAGGTCTATGTCGAGCAATGCGGCAATCCCGATGGTATCCCCGTTGTCGTGCTCCATGGCGGCCCCGGCGGCGGTTGTAGCCCGGCGATGCGGCGTTATTTTGATCCAAAGATTTACCGCGTGGTGCTGTTCGATCAGCGTGGTTGCGGGCGCTCCACCCCGCATGCGTCGGTCACGGACAACACGACATGGCATTTGGTGGCGGATATCGAGCTGATTCGCAGCACACTCGGCATCGACAAATGGATGGTTTTTGGCGGCTCTTGGGGCGCGACACTGGCGCTGATCTATGCCCAAGCGCATCCGGAGGCCGTGCGTCATCTGATCCTGCGCGGCGTGTTCCTGATGACGCAGGCCGAGCTTGATTGGTTCTACGGCGGCGGGGCCGGGCGGTTCTGGCCCGAGCTTTGGGCGCGGTTCGTGAACCTGATCCCCGAAGATGAGCGTGACGATCTGATCGCGGCCTATCATCGGCGGCTGTTCTCGGGTGATCTGCGGGTCGAGCAGGACTATGGCCGCGCATGGGCGGCTTGGGAGAACGCGCTGGCCTCGGTGCATTCCGATGGCGTCTCTCATGGCGGGCCATCGGCCTATGCGCGGGCCTTTTCACGGTTGGAGAACCATTATTTCACCAATAACGGCTTTCTGGAGTTCGACGGTCAGATCCTCGAACATATGGGCCGCATCGCACATATTCCGGGGGTGATCGTGCAGGGGCGTTACGACATGATCTGCCCGCCTTCGGGGGCCTATGCGCTGGCCGAACGCTGGCCCAATGCCGATCTGCGGATGATCCGCAACGCGGGTCACGCCCTGTCGGAGCCGGGGATCAGTGCAGAACTGGTGCGGACCATGGATAGGATTGGTCAGCGATGAGCGGGCGCAACTCTCTACTGGATCGCCGGGCGCTTTTCACCACAGGTGCGGCTGCGGCTTTGCTGGCCGCGACAGGTGCCAGCGCCGGAGAGCCACCCCGGCGCGGTGGCCGTCTGCGGCTGGCGCTTTCGGGTGCCACGCGTGACGACACTTGGGTCAAAGGCGACGGGTTGTTCATGCAGGTCGCGCGGCAGGGGCTGATTTTTGACACGCTGACCGAAGTCACCGGCAATGGCATCCTCAAGGGTGAATTGGCGACTGGCTGGCAAACCAGCGACGGCGCGCGGCAGTGGCAATTCGATCTGCGCCCCGATGTGCGCTTTCACGACGGCAGCCCGCTGACCGCCCGCGACGTTGTGGCCAGTCTGCAATCCGTCCTGACCGAGGCTGAGGTCGCGGTGCAAGATGACCTGAAGGTGCAGGTCACATTGGCCGCTGCGAATCCCGACCTGCCGCTGCTGCTGGCGCAATCGCGCTATGTGATCCGCCCCGCCCATGCCCCCGAGGCCGGGATCGGCACCGGGCTTTACCGTCTGCGGCGCTTTTCCGCCGGGCGTCAGGTTTTAGCCGAGCGGGTGGAGAGCCATTACAAAGACGGCACCGCCGGTTGGTTCGATACGGTCGAGCTTGTCTCGATCCCCGCACGGGAGGTGCGCGCGCAGGCATTGAGCGAAGGGCTTGTGGATGCAGCGGATTTACCCGCACGGCCCCGCTATCGCGAGCGGGGTGATGTGACACTTCAGGCCGATAGCGCCGGCGGGGTCAGCGTCCTGTCGGACGATCTGCGCCAACCGCCGAACCCCGGACGCCAAGCGCCGATGGACAACCTGCGCGCGCCCGAGCGGTGGTGGTTCGGCTGAGAGGGGTTGCAGTTTCAGGCTTTCCGGCCTATATCCCCTTTCAACAGCGGCGCTTTCGGGTCCAAACCGAAGGCTCCACCGATCTTGAACACGGGCCGCGCGCCCGTTTTTTTATGCCTGAACGAAACTGCCAGATTAAATTGGATGTCTCATGTCGAATGACCTGATTGCCAAAGCTGCCATTGACCGCCGTCTGGCCGAGATCATCACCCCGGTGATCGAGGACATGGGCTTTGAACTGGTGCGCGTCCGCCTGATGTCGGGCAAGTCTACTATCCTGCAAGTCATGGCCGACCGGCCTGCTGGCGGGATCGAAGTGGACGAATGCGCCAAGATTTCGCAGGCCATCGGTGCGGTCTTGGATGTCGAAGACCCGATCCTTGACGAATACGCGCTTGAGGTTTCCAGCCCCGGCATCGACCGCCCGCTGACGCGGCTTAAGGATTTCGACGCTTTCGAGGGCTATGAGGCCAAGATTGAGACCACCGAACTGATCGATGGCCGCCGCCGCTTTAAGGGCGAGTTGGCAGGCGTCGAGGGTGGCGAAGTGCTGATCAACGTCGAAGAAGGTACCATCGGCCTCCAGTTCGACTGGCTCAGCGACGCGAAGCTGGTCCTGACCGACGACCTGATCAAAGAAATGCTCCGCCAGCGCAAAGCGTCCGGCGCAATCGACGAAAACGAATTTGATGATATCGAGACTGAAGAGTCTGCTGAGGGAGACACCTAATGGCCATTACATCTGCAAACCAGCTTGAGCTGTTGCAAACCGCCGAGGCGGTGGCGCGCGAAAAGATGATCGACCCCGGTCTGGTCGTCGAAGCGATGGAAGAATCCCTCGCCCGTGCCGCCAAGTCCCGCTACGGCGCCGAGATGGACATCCGGGTCGATATCGACCGCAAGACCGGCAAAGCGACCTTCACCCGCGTTCGCACCGTGGTCGAGGACGAAGAGCTTGAGAACTATCAGGCTGAGTTCACCGTCGATCAGGCCAAGCAATACATGGCCGACCCCAAGGTGGGCGATACCTACGTCGAAGAAGTCCCCCCGGTTGAGATGGGCCGCATCGCGGCGCAGTCGGCCAAGCAGGTGATTTTGCAGAAGGTCCGCGAAGCAGAGCGTGACCGCCAGTTCGAAGAATTCAAAGACCGCGCCGGTACCATCATCAACGGTCTGGTCAAGCGCGAAGAGTACGGCAATGTCATCGTCGATGTGGGCGCTGGCGAAGCGATCCTGCGTCGGAACGAAAAGATCGGCCGCGAAAGCTATCGCCCGAACGACCGTATCCGCGTCTACATCAAAGACGTGCGTCGCGAGCAGCGTGGCCCACAGATTTTCCTGAGCCGTACCGCGCCTGAGTTCATGGCCGAGCTGTTCAAGATGGAAGTGCCGGAAATCTATGACGGCATCATTGAGATTAAGGCCGTCGCCCGTGACCCCGGTTCGCGCGCCAAGATCGCTGTGATTTCGCATGATGGCTCTATCGACCCTGTTGGTGCTTGTGTTGGTATGCGCGGCAGCCGCGTGCAGGCCGTCGTGAACGAGCTTCAGGGCGAGAAGATCGACATCATTCCGTGGAACGAAGACCAGCCGACCTTCCTTGTGAACGCGCTGCAGCCTGCGGAAGTGTCGAAAGTGGTTCTGGACGAAGAAGCCGGCAAGATCGAAGTCGTCGTGCCCGAAGAGCAGTTGTCGCTTGCGATTGGCCGTCGTGGTCAGAACGTGCGTCTGGCCAGCCAGTTGACCGGTCTCGACATCGACATCATGACCGAAGAGCAGGAAAGCCAGCGCCGTCAGGCCGAGTTTGAACTGCGCACCAAGCTGTTCATGGACAACCTCGATCTCGACGAATTCTTTGCCCAATTGCTGGTTTCTGAAGGTTTCACCAACCTCGAAGAAGTGGCCTACGTCGAAGTCGACGAACTGCTGGTCATCGACGGTGTGGACGAAGACACCGCTGGCGAGTTGCAGGCCCGTGCCCGCGACGTGCTCGAAGCGCAGAACAAAGCCGCGCTTGATAACGCCCGTGCGCTCGGTGTCGAAGACAGCCTGGTTGAATTCGAGGGTCTGACCCCCCAAATGATAGAAGCGCTGGCCAAGGACGACGTGAAGACCTTGGAGGATTTCGCCACCTGTGCCGATTGGGAACTGGCTGGCGGCTGGACCACGGTCAACGGCGAGCGTGTTAAGGACGATGGCGCGCTTGAGCCCTTTGAGGTCAGCCTTGAAGATGCGCAGGCTATGATCATGACCGCCCGTGTCATGCTGGGCTGGGTCGATCCGACCGAGCTTGAAGCCGATGCGGACGAGGACGGCGTAGAAACAGACGGCGAAACCGCCGAGGAGGCCGAGGCCTAAGCGGGCCTCGGGGGTTGCACATGGGACGCGGTGGCGCCTCGAATGACCGTTCAGACGGTGCGGAACGCAAGTGCATCGCCACGGGCGACGTGCAGCCAAAACACGGGTTGATCCGCTTTGTGATCGGCCCGGACAATCAGGTTTACCCAGATATTTTGGGTAAACTGCCGGGCCGGGGCATTTATGTCTCGGCGGACCGTGCCGCGCTGGAACTTGCGGTAAGGAAAAAGGCCTTTGCTCGGTCGGCGAAACAGCCGGTCACGCTGCCAGACGGGTTGATCGACGAAGTCGAACAACAATTGGCGCGCCGGGTGGTGGACTTGATCTCGCTCCAGCGCAAGGCAGGCAAGGCGGTCGCCGGCTACGAAAAGGTCAAAGGTTGGTTGCAAACCGAAGAGGCCGAAGTATTGATACAGGCCGTAGACGGGTCAGGGCGCGGTAAGTCCAAGCTGAGCACCCCTCATTACGGTCACTACATCGGTTGGTTGACAGCCGATGAATTGGGTTTGGCATTCGGTCGCCAAACTGTGATACATGGGGCGCTCGCCTCTGGCGGACTCACGCAACGTGTTGTAGAGGAAGCCGGACGACTTAAAGGCGTGCGCGTAAACGAGGGTGGCAACGGCCATCCGAAAGGATAGACGAGCTTCATGAGCGATAGTGACGGCAAGAAAACATTGGGTCTGCGCGGTGGCGCACGTCCGGGGAATGTAAAGCAAAGCTTTAGCCACGGGCGTACCAAAAACGTTGTGGTCGAAACCAAGCGCAAGCGTGTTGTGGTGCCCAAGCCGGGTGGCCAGAAACCAACCGGGCCGGGCGCCGGGCCGATTGGGGATCCCAAGAAGCGCCCCGCAGGCATCACCGATGCCGAGATGGAGCGTCGTCTGAAAGCTGTTCAGGCTGCCAAAGCCCGTGAGGTTGAGGAAGCCGCAGCACGCGAGGCCGAGGAAAAGGCCCGCGCCGAAGAGCGTGAGCGCCGCCGGGCCGAGATTGAAGCCAAAGAACGCGAAGAGCGTGAGCGCGAGGAAAGCCTCAAGGCGAAAGCCGAGGAAGACGCGCGCCGCAAAGCAGAGGCCGAAGCGGCTGCTGCTGCTCCCGCGCCAGAACCTGCCGCCGCGCGTGAGCCGGGCAACAAACCCATGCCCGCCGCAACGCCGCGTAAAACCACAGAGCGTGACCGCGACGAAACCAAGAAGCGTAGCAAGGGTGGCGACAGCCGCCGTTCTGGTAAGCTGACAGTGAACCAAGCCCTCAACGGTGGTGAAGGTGGCCGTCAGCGTTCCATGGCGCAGATGAAGCGCAAGCAAGAGCGTGCGCGTCAAAAAGCCATGGGTGGTCAGGTTGAGCGCGAGAAGATCGTGCGCAACGTCAATCTGCCCCCGGCAATTGTTGTATCCGAGCTTGCCAACCGTATGGCCGAAAAGACCGGCGCTGTTGTAAAAGCGCTGATGCAGAACGGCATGATGGTCACGCAGAATGAAACCATCGACGCGGATACCGCTGAACTCATCATCGAAGAGTTTGGCCACAAGGTTGTGCGCGTCAGCGACTCTGATGTCGAAGATGTCATCAAAGAGATCGTAGACAAGCCCGAAGACCTGCAAGGTCGTCCACCTGTGATCACGATCATGGGCCACGTTGACCACGGTAAAACATCGCTGCTCGACGCGATCCGTAATGCGAAAGTGGTTGCTGGCGAAGCCGGCGGGATCACCCAGCACATCGGTGCCTATCAGGTCACGACCGACAATGGCGCGGTTCTGTCCTTCCTCGACACCCCCGGCCACGCGGCCTTTACCTCCATGCGTTCGCGCGGGGCTCAGGTAACGGATATCGTGGTTCTGGTGGTCGCGGCGGATGACGCCGTGATGCCGCAAACGATCGAGGCGATTGCCCACGCGAAAGCGGCCAAAGTGCCGATGATCGTGGCAATCAACAAGATCGACAAACCCGCCGCAAATCCCGACAAAGTCCGTACCGATCTGCTTCAGCACGAAGTCATCGTCGAGAAGATGTCCGGTGATGTGCAGGATGTCGAAGTCTCGGCCGCAACGGGCCAAGGTCTGGATGAACTGCTCGAAGCGATTGCATTGCAGTCCGAGATCCTCGAACTGAAGGCGAACCCAGACCGGGCCGCTGTTGGTGCGGTGATCGAAGCGCAGCTTGATGTGGGCCGCGGCCCTGTTGCGACTGTTCTGGTTCAGAACGGCACGCTGCGTCAGGGTGATATCTTTGTTGTGGGTGAGCAGTACGGTAAGGTTCGTGCGCTGATCAACGACCAAGGCGAGCGCGTCAAAGAAGCAGGTCCTTCGGTCCCAGTTGAGGTGCTTGGCATCAACGGCACGCCAGAAGCCGGTGACGTTCTGAACGTCACTGAAACTGAAGCGCAGGCTCGCGAAATCGCTGAATACCGCGCCAATGCAGCTAAGGACAAACGTGCCGCTGCTGGAGCTGCGACGACGCTGGAACAGCTTATGGCCAATGCCAAGGCGAACGAAGACGTCAGCGAGCTGCCGATCTTGGTCAAAGCCGACGTGCAGGGTTCTGCCGAAGCGATCGTTCAAGCGATGGAGAAAATCGGCAACGACGAAGTCCGCGTTCGGGTTCTGCACTCCGGTGTGGGCGCGATCACCGAGACGGATGTCGGTCTGGCCGAAGCTTCGGGCGCACCGATCATGGGCTTCAACGTGCGTGCCAATGCTTCGGCGCGGAACACTGCGAACCAGAAGGGCGTCGAAATCCGCTACTACTCGGTCATCTATGACCTTGTGGATGACGTGAAAGCGGCTGCGAGCGGCCTGCTGAGTGCCGAGATCAAAGAGAACTTCATTGGCTATGCCAACATCAAAGAAGTCTTCAAGGTCACCGGTGTGGGCAAAGTCGCAGGCTGTCTGGTCACCGAGGGCGTCGCCCGCCGCAGCGCCGGTGTGCGTCTGCTGCGCGACAACGTCGTGATCCACGAAGGCACGCTGAAAACGCTCAAGCGCTTCAAAGACGAAGTGCCCGAGGTTCAGTCCGGTCAGGAATGCGGCATGGCATTCGAGAACTACGATGACATTCGTCCCGACGATGTGATCGAGATTTTCGAGCGCGAAGAAGTGACCCGCACATTGGCCTAAGCCAAGCGCTTACAAGACAAATTCCCCAGAGGCCCGGTCAAATTGCCGGGCCTCTGCTTTTGTGAAGGCCTTTTTGCCGTCGTCAAAGCTGATCCGCGCAAGGTTGACGTGTAGGGGCGAGATATCGATCAAATTGAAATCATTCGGCTCCCCGCGCTGGCGCGACGACAGGCTGGTGCCCGCATGCAACTGGATCGCCAGATGGCCGTCATGCTCCGGTGCCGGGTGGGCAAAGGTGCCTGCGTGCCAGATGTGCAGATGGCCTGACAGGATCAGGTCCGCGCCGCAGTCCAGAAGCCGTTTCAAGGCCCGCTGCGCGCCCGGAATGGGCCGCTTGTCAGTTTCATTGGGGTGATCCAGCGGATGGTGGCACACCGCAATGCGCAACGTGTTCTTCCTGCCGCGCGACAGGGCACGGCAGGCCCGCCCCAAACGGCGCAGGCCCAGTTTGCCGGTCTGCCATTTGAAGCGGTCGACGGTGTTGATCCCCACAGCGACGAAATCCGCGCCTTCGTGCACCGGGGTCAGATCATGATGAATCCAGCGCCGGTAGTAACGCCATGGGGCCAAGAACCGGGTAAAGGGCCGGTGCAGGGGGATGTCGTGGTTGCCCGGCACGCTCAAGACAGGCGCATTGATCCGGTCGATAAAGGCCCGCGCCGCACGGTATTCCTTTTCCCTCGCCCGTTGGGTCAGATCACCCGAGATGATCACCAGATCGGGGTCATAGCCGTTCACGGCCTCCAACAAGGGCATAAGAAGGTCGGGCCGGTCCTTGCCGAAGTGCAGGTCGGATAGGTGGATCAAGCGGCTCATCGCACGTCCTTTCCAGAGGCGCGGGGGACGAAAATATGGATGGGAGAGGTTGCACGGGTGAGCCTAAAGGGGCCCTTCATCACCGCAATCTCCCCGTCCCGCGCGACATATCGTTTGCGCTGTTTCATGCGTATTTCGATCTCTGACCCGCAGAGCATTTCATAATCGGTATGATGTTTCGCCATGCCCGTGGCCAACGCCACCGCATGGCGCAGCAGGCCAAAGCGGTAGGTATCGGGGGCGACCAGCAGCACCATATCGCCGCGCGCGATACAGTCTTGCCCGTCGAGCCCCATTTGATCCAATTGAAAGGCGTTGTTGACGGCAAATACAAGCGGGGTCCGGAGCTCGGTCTCTTTGCCGTCGACCACGATGGTTAGCTTGAGCGAGGTGCGGAAATCTATCAGAGCTTTGATCACCGACCAATAGGCGGCGATCCGACTGCGGCCCCAGCGGCGATAGATGCCCTCCCGGGTCTTAAGGATCGCCGGGTAGGCGCCGATGCTGGCATTGTTCAAGAAGGTCTCGCCGTTGATCGTCGCCACATGCACCGCGCGGCTCTCGCCACCTGCGATGACATCAACCGCTTCTTGCAGGTCTTCTGGGATGCCCATCGACCGCGCGAAATAGTTGAAGGTGCCCTGCGGGATGATGCCAAGCGGGCGGCCCTGATCCTTCATAGCCGAGGACACGCCAGAGATCGTGCCATCCCCCCCGGCCACGGCAATGATGCCTTCAGGCTGAGACAAAGCCTGCCGGGCTGCACTGGCCGGATCGTTCCGTTTGTCGATGTGAATGAATTCCGCCGTGACCCCGTGCCGCGCAAAGGCGGATCGGATAGTGCTTTCGGCTTGGTCACCGTTTTGACGGCCCGAACCGCGGTTCAGGATGACAATAGCGCGCTTCGATGACATAAAATCCCCTGCCAAATGCTCAGGGGAAACGCGGTGGAACGCCTATTTGTTCACCTAAATAGGCGTTCCACGCAGATTTTTCAGACTGGTTTGCCTTCGAAAATCTTACCGTCGACTTGAACGGCCATGCGACCGCCCGCCAACATTTTTACAAAAATACCCTGAACGTAAATGGAACTTCCGATTGCGATGGTTCTCAACATGTCGGCACCCTTTCATACAGATGTTACAACTCTGCCTCAGGATGGTGCGCTTTGGGTTAAAAAATCCGCAACATGCTGAGTGATTGGGGATCACTAGTGCAATTCTGCCACTCTAGGCTAGAGCCAATCACGCAATATTGATATGAGCGGCACGTCTGCTTCGGGCATCGGATAGCCGCGCATTTCATTGGGACGTACCCATTTCAGGGTCTGCCCTTCGCGCGAAACCGGGGTGCCGCCCCATTTGCGACAGGCAAAAAGCGGCATCAGCAGATGAAAATTACTGTAGCTATGGCTGGCAAAGGTCAGCGGCGCGAGACAGGATGCCCATGTCTCGATCCCCAACTCTTCGTGCAACTCCCGGATCAACGCCGCCTCTGGCGTTTCACCGGGTTCGATCTTGCCGCCGGGAAACTCCCATAGGCCCGCCATTGGCTTACCTTCGGGCCGCTGTGCCAAAAGCACGCGGCCATCGATATCGATCAAGGCCGCCGCGGAAACGAGCACTGTCTTCATCGGATCAGGACCGGTAGTCGGCGTTGATGTCGATGTAGCCGTGGGTAAGGTCACAGGTCCAGACGGTGCAGCGGCCTTCGCCGAGGCCCAGATCAACGCCGATGACGACATTCTGGCCCTTCATATGGGCGGCGGCATCTTCTTCGGAATAGTCGGGGCTGCGCCAGCCGTCGCGGGCGACTTCAATATCCCCAAAGCGGATCGACAGGCGGTCGCGGTCTGCCGGAGCGCCTGATTTCCCGATGGCCATGACGACGCGGCCCCAGTTGGGGTCTTCCCCAGCGATGGCGGTTTTGATCAGCGGCGAATTGGCGATGGCCATGGCGTGGACCTTGGCCTCGTCATCGTTAGAGGCACCGGTGACGGCCACTTCGACGAATTTCTGCGCGCCTTCGCCGTCTTTGACGACCTGATGTGCAAGGTCCATCATCACGTCTCGCAGCGCCGTGTCGAAGGCTTCGTTATCCGACACATCGACACCTGAGGCCCCTGTCGCGGCCATGATCAGCGCGTCCGAGGTGGAAGTATCGCTGTCGACGGTGATGCAGTTGAATGTCGTCTCGGTATGGGTCGAGAGGCGGTGTTGCAGCGCATCTGTCGCGATACCCGCATCGGTAAAGATATAGACCAGCATGGTGGCCATATCGGGCGCGATCATGCCCGAGCCTTTGGCGATCCCAGCGATTGAGACGGTTTTGCCGTCGATCTCTACGGTCGCGCTGGCGCCTTTGGGGAAAGTATCCGTTGTCATGATGGCCCGCGCGGCGTCTTCGATGCCCGCAGGGTCGAGTTTCGCGTGGAGGTCGCCCAGCACGGCGGTGATCCGTTCGTGGGGCAGGGGTTCGCCGATGACGCCGGTGGACGACGTGAAAACCCGCGATTGCGGCACGCCGCAGGCTTCGGCGGTGGCGGCGGTAATCGCCTCGACCGCGTCGGTGCCGCCCCGCCCGGTAAAGGCGTTGGCATTGCCAGAGTTCACGACGATGGCGGCGCCCTCATCCGAGGCGCCGCCGATTTTTGCCTGGCAGTCCAGCACCGGGGCCGCGCGGGTGGCAGAGCGTGTGAACGCCCCCGCCACAGCACTGCCCGGTGCCAGCTTCGCCAACATCACATCGGTGCGCCCCTGATAGCGGACGCCAGCGGCGATGGTGGCGAATGTCACGCCGTCAATAACCGGAAGGTCGGGAAAACGGGCCGGGGCGAGCGGCGAGACAGCCAGTGATTTACCCATGGGTCAGTTCAGCCATTCAATGTTTTTAAGAACAGTTGGGTCGATGCCTTCGGCGGCGCTGCGGTCAACCTCGGCGGCCTCGGTCAGGCTTTCGATGGCTTCCTGCACTTTGGTCTGGCGCACTTGGGTCTCAAGCTCTTCGCGCACATCTTCCAGCGCAGGCGCTTCGCCTGTGCGGGTCTCGTTCAGCTTGATAACATGCCAGCCGAACTGGGTTTCCACCGGCTCAGATACGCCACCTGCTTCCATGCCGGCGACGGCTTCTTCAAACTCGGGGACCATCATGCCGGGGCCGAACCAACCCAAGGAACCGCCACCGGGGCCGGAGGGGCCGGTCGATTTCTCTTTGGCGACTTCGGCAAAGTCCGCGCCGCCGTCGAGTTCAGCCTTGATCGCGTCGGCTTCTTCCTTGGTTTCGACAAGGATATGCGAGGCGTTGAATTCTTTCTCAGGCTCCGCGTCTTTAAACTGCGCGTCATAGGCGGCTTGCAGTTCTTCGTCGCTGACATCTTCGGCCATAACGCCTTCGATCGCCTCGCCAGCGGTGAGCGAGCGTGTCTCGTTTTCGATCGACAGGGTCACGCGCGGCGGCAATTCGCCAGTAAAGCTGTCGGCAAGGGCTGTCTGCTGCACAAGCTGATCGAGGATCCCTTGGAACAGCACGTCATCAGGCAGTTGCTGATACTGCTGCGGCAGGCTGGCACGCGCCACGAGCATATGGCCAAGCGTGATTTCAGTGTCGTTGACGGTGGCAACAACCGTGTCGACACTCGGTTCGTCTTGGGCGGCTACAGGCAGCGCCACAGCGGCGGCAAGCGCCAAAGACGACAGAAAAGTGAGGGGTTTTTGCATGGTTGGATCCAATCGCTTCCTTCGTAGCAGGGCTGCTACATTGACAGTGTATGGCACGCCCCTTACATCGCCTTATGGCGCTGAGAGGCGCGGGCTCATCCACTATCTATGGGCTGCCATGGCGCTCGGCAACCAGATCGGCGCAAGACATCATAACTTCGGCGGGAGATTACATGCTGGGTATCGGAACAATCGCCAAAAAGGTCTTTGGCACGCCAAACGACCGGAAGATCAAGGCGACCCGTCCGCTTGTGGCACGGATCAATGCGCTGGAGCCTGAATTCGAAAAGCTAAGCGACGACGAGATCAAGCTGCGCACGGAAGAGTTGGCCAAACGGGCCGATGCGGGCGAGGACCTTGACGATCTGCTGCCCGAAGCCTTTGCCAACTGCCGCGAGGCTGCGCGCCGTACCCTTGGCCTGCGCGCCTTCGACACTCAGCTTCTGGGCGGGATTTTCCTGCATCAAGGCAATATCGCCGAGCAGAAGACCGGTGAGGGCAAGACCCTGACCGCGACCTTTGCAGCCTACCTCAACGGGCTCACGCATAAAGGCGTGCATGTGGTGACGGTGAACGAATACCTCGCGAAACGTGACGCCGAATGGATGAGTAAAGTCTTTGGCGCGTTGGGCTTGACCACCGGGGTCGCCTATTCCGGCATGCCCGAAGACCAGAAGCGCGCGGCCTATGCCTGCGACATCACTTATGCCACAAACAACGAGTTGGGCTTCGATTATCTGCGCGACAACATGAAGTCGAACCTGTCGGACATGCTGCAGCGCGGGCATAACTTTGCCATCGTGGACGAGGTCGACAGTATTCTGATCGACGAAGCGCGGACGCCGCTGATCATCTCTGGCCCCTCGCAGGACCGCTCGGAGATGTACCAGATCATCGACGCGCTGATCCCCTCGCTGACTGATGAGCATTACGAGCTCGACGAGAAAACCCGCAATGTGACCTTCACCGATGAGGGCAATGAGTTCCTCGAAGAGCAGTTGCGCGCCCGTGATCTGATCGAAGAGGGGATGACCCTTTATGATCCCGAAAGCACGACCATCGTGCACCACGTCAACCAAGGTCTGCGCGCGCACAAGCTGTTCCAGCGCGACAAAGATTACATCGTCCGCGATGGCGCGGTGACGCTGATCGACGAATTCACGGGCCGCATGATGCCGGGCCGCCGCTTGTCGGATGGTCTGCACCAAGCGATCGAGGCCAAAGAGGGCGTCGATATCCAGCCCGAGAACGTGACCCTCGCAAGCGTTACCTTCCAGAACTACTTCCGTCTTTACAACAAACTGGGCGGCATGACCGGCACGGCCCTGACCGAAGCTGAGGAATTCGCCGAGATTTACGGCCTTGGCGTTGTCGAAGTGCCGACCAACGTGCCGATTGCCCGTGTCGACGAAGACGATGCCGTTTACCGCACCGCGCGCGAGAAATACGAGGCGATGATTGAAAAGGTGAAGGAGGCCCACGCCAAGGGTCAGCCTTGCCTTGTCGGCACCACCTCGATCGAAAAGTCTGAACAGCTCAGCGCCATGCTGACCGCCGACGGGATCGAGCATAACGTGCTTAACGCCCGCCAGCACGAGCAAGAAGCGCAGATCATCGCCGAAGCTGGCAAGCTGGGCGCCGTGACCATCGCCACCAACATGGCGGGCCGCGGCACCGACATTCAGCTGGGCGGCAACGTCGAGCTCAAAGTGCTCGACGCGCTGGATGCCGATCCGGAGGCCGATCCGGCCAACATCCGCGCCCAGATCGAAGCGCAGCACGCCGAGGAAAAGCAAAAGGTGCTGGAGGCCGGTGGTCTTTATGTTCTGGCGTCTGAGCGTCACGAGAGCCGCCGGATCGACAACCAGTTGCGGGGCCGTTCGGGCCGTCAGGGCGATCCGGGCCGCACCTCTTTCTTCCTGTCGCTCGAAGATGACTTGATGCGCATCTTCGGCTCGGAACGGCTGGAGAAGGTTCTGACCACGCTGGGTCTGAAAGAAGGCGAAGCCATCGTGCACCCTTGGGTGAACAAATCGCTGGAGCGCGCGCAGGCAAAGGTCGAAGGCCGCAACTTTGACATCCGCAAGCAGCTTTTGAAGTTCGACGACGTGATGAACGAGCAGCGTAAAGTGATCTTTGGCCAGCGCCGCGAGATCATGGAGGCGGACAACCTCAATGAGATCGTCACCGACATGCGCGAGCAGGTGATCGACGATCTGATCGACACCTATATGCCGCCCAAAACCTACGCCGATCAGTGGGACACCCAAGGTTTCTATGCCGCGGTGATCGAACAGTTGAACGTCGATGTGCCGATCATCGCATGGTGCGAAGAAGATGGCGTGGATGACGAGGTAATCCGCGAACGTCTGATGCAGTCCACGGATGAGCTGATGGCAAAAAAGGCCGAGGCTTTCGGCGAAGAGAACATGCGCAACATCGAGAAACAGTTGTTGTTGCAGGCCATCGACACCAAATGGCGCGACCACCTGCTGACGCTGGAACATCTGCGTTCGGTCGTGGGTTTCCGCAGCTACGCGCAGCGCGACCCGCTGAACGAGTATAAAAACGAAGCCTTCCAACTGTTTGAGACGATGCTCGACAGTCTGCGGCAGGACGTGACCCAGAAACTGGGGCAAATCCAACCGATGAGCGAAGAGCAGCGCCGCGAGATGATGCAGGAAATGGCCACCCGTCAGGCCGCCATGCAGGCCGCTGCCACCGAGGCCGCAGATGAGGCATCTGAGCAGGCCGAGGCCGCCGCACCGGGCTTTGATGAAAACGATCCGTCCACATGGGGCAGCCCGGGCCGGAACGATCTCTGCCCCTGCGGTTCTGGCAAGAAGTTCAAGCACTGCCACGGCCAGATCACCTGAGCCGCGACATCTTTTCGCCCACAACTTGGCGTTTCAGGGCCATACCCCGGCCCTGATCCCCGCTCATAAAGTCTCCAACGAATCCGTTGAAGGAGACTTGTGATGTGGCGCACTAAAGAAATTCTGACGGCTGTCGGCACTCTCACCTGTGCCGTCGGCATCGGCTATGTCATGCAAAGCTCTGACACGGCGCAGCAGCGTTATGGCGCGGCTGAGGCGCAGCGTCTGGTGGCCGACAATGGCGCGCTGCTTGAAGTTGAGGGCATCACCCTGACCTCTGCCGCGCTGGACAGTCCCATCGCGTTGCCGACGCTGGATGACCGGGTGGTCAAAGCCGCAGCCCCTCAAAGCCTGCTGCCCGCACCTGAGAGCCACAGCACCGCGATCCCCGCGACCTGCGATATCATCGCCACTGCAGACGCCGTGGCCGCCGCGATGGTGAAGCTCAGCTTGGATGCGGCCTGTCTGCCGAATGAACGGCTCACCGTGCACCACAACGGCATGATCTTTACCGAAGTCACCGATGACAAAGGGCGGTTGTCCGTCTCCGTCCCGGCCCTCGCGGAAGAGGCTGTGTTCATCCTTGCCTTTGGCAATGGTGATGGCGCTGTGGCGCAGACCACCGTGCCCGAATTGTCTGATTTCAACCGCGTCGTGCTGCAATGGAAAGGCACCGCGGGGTTTGAGCTTCACGCCCGTGAGTTCGGCGCGGATTACGGTGATGCTGGCCATGTCTGGTCCGGCGCCCCGCGCGATATGACCGCTGCCGTGCTGGGCGAAGGCGGCTTCATGACCCGCAATGGCGACACCGACACCGCTGAGCCGTTGATGGCCGAAGTCTATAGCTTCCCGGTCGCCAAAGCGGCGCAGGAGGGCGATGTCGCGCTCAGTGTCGAGGCAGAGGTGAGCGAGGCCAACTGCGGGCTTGAGATCGAAGCACAGGCGCTGGAATTGCGTGGCGACGATCCGGTGAAAACCCAGAACTTGACCCTCGCCGTGCCGGACTGTGATGCGGTTGGCAACTTTCTGGTGTTGAATAATTTGCTCCAAGACCTGAAAGTCGCGCAGAACTGACGCAACCGGGTAGGTCTTGATGAACGGGTTGAAACGTGCGGCGATCAGCGCCGCACTTTTGCTTTTTACGGCGGTTACGGGCACGGCGCAGGATATCGCGCTGACCTC
This sequence comes from Sulfitobacter sp. OXR-159, assembly GCF_034377145.1. Classification (NCBI taxonomy): domain Bacteria; kingdom Pseudomonadati; phylum Pseudomonadota; class Alphaproteobacteria; order Rhodobacterales; family Roseobacteraceae; genus Sulfitobacter; species Sulfitobacter sp. OXR-159. Next base: position 28,222 of record NZ_CP139707.1, on the reverse strand, counting down.
GCGCGATGGCAGCGTTGAACTCAGCGGCACCTTGCTGGGCTTTGACGGCGAATTCTATCGCGTCGAAACCGACTACGGCGAGCTGACCGTCGACAGCAGTGGCGTGTCCTGCGCCGGGCCGGGTTGCCCCAACCTTGAAGATTTCGTGGCCGAGGTGCGGTTCTCGGGCTCGGCGACCATGGGGGCGGTGCTGATGCCTGCGCTGATCGAAGCCTTCGCGGCGCGGCAGGGCTATACGGTCAACCGCGAAGACGGGGAAGGCGGGCGATTTGCGCTTCTGCTTTCGCGTCAGGATGATGGCAAACTGGCTGCGCGATTTGATTTCCGGGCGACCAATACCAACGAAGGCTTTGCCGATCTTCTGGCGGATGAGGCCGATGTGGTGATGGCCCTGCGCGAAGTGCGCCGCGAGGAGCGGATAAATGCCCGCGAGTTGGGGCTGGGCGATCTGACCGGCGCCAATCGCAGCCGGGTGCTGGCGCTTGATGCGGTGGTGCCTGTGGTTGCCCCGTCCAATCCGGTGAAACAGATCTCGCCGTTGACCTTGGCCCGGGTGTTTTCCGGTGAGATTAAGAACTGGCAGCGCCTTGGCGGGCCGGACGCGCCCATTGAACTGCATCTGCCCACCGCCGACAGCGGCTTGAGCCAAGCCATTGTGGATCAGGTATTAACGCCCGCCGGACTGGAACTGAGCGGCGATGTTACGCGCCACACCATGCCTGACGCGCTGGCAGAGGCGGTAGCGCGGGATGTCTTTGCCCTTGGGATCACCAGCTATGCCGAACAGGGCGGGACCGAGGTGCTGACCCTTGGCGGTAACTGTGGCTTTGCGCTAGATGCCGCGCGGCGCACGATCAAAACCGAAGACTACCCGCTGACCGCGCCGATGTTCCTCTATTTTCCTGCGCGTCGGCTGCCGCTGATCACGCGCGAGTTTCTCGCCTTTACCCGCGGCCCCTCGGCGCAGATCGTGATCCGTAGAGCCGGTTTCGTGGATCAGACGCCCGAAGAAATCCCGGTAGAGGAACAGGGCAACCGCTTTGCCAATGCCATTATCACGGCGGGGATCGAAACCCCGCTGGAAGAATTGCAGCGCATGACGGCGACGCTGGTGCCGATGGCGCGGCTGACGACCTCTTTCCGGTTCGAGGCAGGCTCGATCCGGCTTGACGCACAGTCGCGCTCTAACGTTCAGCAATTGGCGCGGGCGCTGGAGCAGGGGCAATATGACGCGCGGCGGTTGATGTTCGTGGGCTTCAGCGATGGAGAGGGCGTAGCGAGGGCCAACCGCGAGATCGCGCTGCGCCGCGCCGAGGCGGTCCAACGTGCCGTCAGCGCCGCCGCGGTGACCGCCAACCTGTCGCGGATTGATCTGCGGGTGGATGCCTTTGGCGAAGCAATGCCGATTGCCTGCGATGACAGCGAATGGGGCCGTCAGGCCAACCGTCGGGTTGAGGTTTGGGTGCGCTAAGGGGCCCGTGCCTAAAGGTGTCCTTCGCTCCGAAAACTCAGCTCGCGCGATTTGCCGATGATCAGGTGGTCATGCAGGGTCAGCCCCAAGGCGTCACAGGCGGCGGCGACCTGCCGGGTCATGTCGATGTCCGATCTTGATGGGCTGGGGTCGCCCGAGGGGTGATTGTGGACAAGGATGATCGCGCTGGCGTTCAGTTCAAGCGCGCGTTTTGCAACCTCGCGCGGATAGACCGGGACATGATCGACCGTGCCTTTCGCCTGTTCCTCATCCGCGATGAGGATGTTCTTGCGGTCGAGGTAGAGAACGCGAAACTGCTCCATCTCCAGATGGGCCATGGTGGTGTGGCAATAGTCCAGCAGAGCGTCCCAAGAGGACACGATATGCCGCTGTAGCACCTTCGCCCGGGCCAGCCGCTGGGCCGCAGCCTCAACGATCTTGAGCTCGACAATCACCGCTTCGCCAACACCTTTGATATCGCGCAGGCGGGCGGCAGGGGCGGTGATGACGCGGTTAAAGTCACCGAACCGGTCCAGAAGTTCCCGCGCCAGCGGTTTCACATCACGGCGGGGGATGGCGCGGAAAAGGACAAGCTCCAGCATCTCATAATCCGGGATGGCGGCGGCGCCCCCATGGACAAAACGGCTGCGGAGGCGCTGGCGGTGGTCTGCGATATAAGAGGGTTGTTTGCCCGTATTGGACGGCGGTTTGCGCGCTTCGTCCATTAGGAAGGGAAGGGGCTGATCAGCCAAGGTTCTCGGGGCACGGGTCATGACCAGAGTTTTGCGCTAAGGTGGTTAGGATTCGGTTAACAGGGTTTTCACGTCCTATTTACCTTGTGCACCTAGGGTTGCGGGTGAGGCGCGCGATACGCCTCACCCGGCCAAATTTAACCCTTCATCGAATCCCAGAAGGATTTGACAGAAGAGAAGAAATTGCTGCTTTCCGGGTTGTTGTTCTGGGCTTCGCCCTCAAACTCCCGCAGCAGTTCTTTCTGTCTGTTGGTCAGGTTCACCGGGGTCTCAACCGCCAGTTCGATGATCATATCACCGACGCCACCGCCCCGCAGCGGCGGCATGCCCTTGCCACGCAGACGCATCTGACGGCCCGATTGGCTGCCTGCAGGGATCTGCACGCGGCCACGGCCACCATCGATGGTGGGCACTTCGATATTGCCGCCCAAGGCGGCTGTGCTCATCGATACGGGAACGCGGCAGAACAGGTTCGGCCCGTCACGCTCAAAGAGTTCATGATCGGCCACTTCGATAAAGATATAGAGGTCCCCCGACGGCCCCCCGCGCATGCCCGCTTCGCCCTCACCGGCCAGCCGGATACGGGTGCCGGTTTCAACACCAGCGGGGATGTTGACCGAGAGCGTGCGCTCTTTCTCAACACGGCCCGCGCCGCGGCATTTCTTGCAAGGATTCTTGACGATCTGACCCATGCCGGAACAGGTGGGGCAGGTGCGTTCAACAGTGAAGAAACCCTGCTGTGCGCGCACCTTGCCCATGCCCGAACAGGTGGGACAGGTCGAAGGCTCTGCGCCGCCCTCGCCACCGCTGCCATCACAGGAGTCGCACTGGACAGAGGCCGGAACGGTGATCGACTTTTGCATGCCCGAGAAGGCATCTTCGAGCGAGATGCGCAGGTTATAGCGCAAGTCGGCACCGCGTGCGGCACGGCGTCCGCCGCCACCCCCACGTTGGCCCATGAAGTCACCGAAAAGATCGTCAAAGACGTCGGAAAAGGCCGAAGAGAAATCGCCCTGACCGCCACCCATGCCGCCGCCGGGACGCCCGCCGCCCATGCCACCTTCAAAGGCGGCGTGGCCGTAGCGGTCATAGGCCGCTTTCTTGTCGTCGCTTTTCAGCACGTCATAGGCCTCGCCCACTTCTTTGAACTGGGCTTCGGCGTTCGGATTGTCTTTGTTGCGGTCGGGGTGAAGGTCTTTGACCTTGCTGCGGTAGGCCTTCTTGATCTCGTCGGCAGAGGCCCCTTTGGCAACGCCAAGCACCTCGTAGTAGTCACGTTTTGCCATGGGTTATCATGCTCCTGCGCTGGAACGTGATGGGCCGGCCCGTCTGACGGACCGGCCCTTTCACAGGTTCCGTTTCACGCTTACGCGCGCTTGTCGTCGTCCAGATCTTCGAACTCGGCGTCGAGGATGTCATCGTCGCCACCCTGCGATTGCTGAGCATCCGAAGGCTGCGCCGTATCGTCGTTGCCTTCCTCCTGAGCGTTCTTATAGATAGCTTCGCCCAGTTTCATGGCCGATTCAGTGACGTTCTGGATACCGGATTTGATCTTGTCGGCGTTGTCTGTTTCCAGTTCGTCCTTCAGCGCGGCAATGGCCAGTTCGATCGCTTCGACGGTGGTTGGGTCAACCTTGTCGGAATGCTCTTCCAGCGACTTTTCGGTCGAGTGGATCAGCGATTCCGCTTGGTTCTTCGCTTCGATCAGCTCGCGACGGGATTTGTCCGCCTCGGCGTTCTCTTCCGCGTCTTTGACCATCTTGTCGATATCCGCATCCGACAGACCACCCGATGCTTGGATCGTGATCTTCTGCTCTTTGCCGGTGCCTTTGTCGAGCGCGCCCACGGACACGATGCCGTTGGCGTCGATGTCAAAGGTCACTTCGATCTGCGGCATGCCGCGCGGGGCAGGCGGGATGTTCTCGAGGTTGAAGGCACCGAGCATCTTGTTGTCGGCAGCCATCTCACGCTCACCTTGGAAAACCCGGATCGTCACAGCGTTCTGGTTGTCTTCGGCGGTCGAGAAGACCTGAGACTTTTTCGTCGGGATCGTGGTGTTACGGTCGATCAGGCGGGTGAAGACACCACCAAGGGTCTCAATGCCCAAGGACAGCGGTGTCACGTCCAGCAGAACCACGTCTTTCACATCGCCTTGCAGAACACCGGCCTGAATGGCGGCACCAAGGGCCACGACTTCGTCAGGGTTCACACCCTTGTGCGGCTCTTTACCGAAGAATTTGGTCACTTCTTCTGCGACTTTCGGCATCCGGGTCATACCACCGACCAGCACGACTTCGTCGATGTCGGATGCCGAGAGGCCCGCATCCTTCAGCGCGGCGGCGCAGGGCTTCATCGACGCTTTGATCAGGTCACCCACAAGGCTTTCCAGCTTGGCGCGGGTCAGCTTCATGACCATGTGCAGCGGCGAGCCGTCCTTGCCCATCGAGATGAAGGGCTGGTTGATCTCGGTCTGGCTGGAGGAAGAAAGCTCAATCTTCGCTTTCTCGGCAGCTTCTTTCAGACGCTGCAGCGCCATCTTGTCTTGCGTGAGGTCAACGCCGTTGGCCTTTTTGAACTCATCCGCAAGGTAGTTGACGATGCGCATGTCAAAGTCTTCACCACCAAGGAACGTGTCGCCGTTGGTGGATTTCACTTCGAACAGGCCGTCGTCGATCTCAAGGATGGTCACGTCGAATGTACCGCCGCCAAGGTCATAGACCGCGATGGTTTGCGTATTCTCTTTGTCGAGGCCATAGGCCAGCGCGGCGGCTGTCGGCTCGTTGATGATCCGCAGCACTTCGAGACCGGCGATCTTGCCGGCGTCTTTGGTCGCCTGACGCTGGGCGTCGTTGAAATATGCGGGCACGGTGATAACCGCCTGCGTGACTTCCTCACCCAGATAGCTTTCTGCGGTTTCTTTCATCTTACCAAGAATGAAGGCCGAGATTTGACTTGGGGAGTATTTCTCACCGCGGGCTTCGACCCATGCGTCGCCGTTGCCGCCATCAATGACGTTGAACGGCATGTTCTTTTTGTCTTTGGCCAGATCCGCATCGTCGTTGCGGCGGCCGATCAGGCGCTTGACGCCGAAGACAGTGTTTTCTGGGTTGGTGACCGCCTGGCGTTTTGCTGGCTGGCCGACAAGGCGCTCATCGTCGGTGAAAGCAACGATCGACGGCGTTGTGCGCGCGCCTTCGGCGTTTTCGATCACACGCGGCTGGCTGCCATCCATGATGGCGATACAGCTGTTGGTGGTGCCAAGGTCAATACCGATTACTTTGGACATGTTTCGATCCCTCTTTGAATCTAAGGCGATGACACGAGACGCGGACCCGTTTTGGCATCCTGCCCCGATCTGTTGACATCGAAGACCACGTGCCTTCGACGGTTCGGAGCGTATATAGGGAGGGTATTTGCACCCTGCAACCATTGGCTGGTCAGGATGGTCGCGATTCCGTGATGTTTTTGCCAAACGAGTGAGGAAGAAAGAAAAATGACTGCTTTGCGCCTGCGGGGCTTCGATATCCACAAAGAATTTCTGGGAAGAGCGGCCCAGCAGGAGGTGCTGGACGCGGTGCGCGGTGTGGTGCGGCAGGCGCCGTTCTTTCGCCCTGAGGTGCCGCGTGGCGGGCGCATGTCGGTTCGCATGACGGCGGCGGGGCGCTATGGCTGGTTCTCGGATCGGCGCGGGTATCGTTACGTCACCGAACACCCCGACGGGCAGCCATGGCCCGAGATCCCCGCACCGATTCTGGCGATCTGGGACAAGTTGACGGGGTTGGAGCGTCGTCCCGAATGCTGCTTGATCAATTACTACGATGCCGATGCGCGCATGGGGCTGCATCAGGACCGGGATGAGGCGGACTTTCAGTGGCCCGTGGTCTCGGTCTCTTTGGGGGATGACGGGTTGTTTCGGATCGGCAACCTGACCCGAGGCGGTAAGACGGAATCGATCTGGCTGCAGTCAGGCGATGTGGTGGTCATGGGCGGAGAGGCACGGTTGACCTACCACGGGGTGGACCGGATCAAGCCTGGCACGTCGACGCTGCTGCCCAAAGGGGGGCGGATCAATCTGACGCTTCGGGTGGTGGAGTGACGTTTTCTTTTAAAGAAAACGGCGACGGACTTTTTTGAAAAGTCCGTCGTTTCAGCGGCTGAGCGAACAGCATCCCGTTTGGTGTTGCCAGCCGTCATTTCCTTGCAAAAGGAGGTCGACAGCAAGCCCATAGGCGCGGTCTGACATGCCGTCACTACAGGCGCGGGTCGACAGTGTGGCGATCGCCGCGCCCTGCGGCCCCTCACCAATAAAATGAAAGCTGTCACGCCGACCCTGCGCCGCCCCGGACTGCGTGATACGAAAATCGCGTGGGCTGTCCGCTAATGCATCATAGCTCAGCGTTTCGCCGGTCACATCGAAGGACCAGAACGGCTCCGTCCCCCCACAGCGCGCCACGGGTGGCATCGCACCAGCCCATTGCCCAGATTGTCGGGTGAGGTAGCGAAGGGAGACCCCGCCGCGCCCTTCGCCGCTGTTTACCAAGCCCCAGCCGTGATGGTCGTCGGGGCGGATCACTTCGATATTTTCAGCGTCGGGCTTGAGGCTGCCGACGATCGGGGCGCTTGCGTCAGGTGCTTGGCGAATGTTTAGCACGTCATCCGCCGCGACCCCACTGACATCGTAAAGAGCGGGCCATGCCTCCTGCGTTGCCGAGGCAGGCAGCGCCCAGAGGCAGAGAAGGGCCGCCAGCAGTCTCACCGCCGCGCATTCCAACTGATCGACGCATGGCGGCGGGTATAGAATTCGCCCATCAGCCCGATCATCAAAAGCACCAGACCAACCCAGAGCGGGTATTCCCAACTGCTGTAGCGCGGGTTGTAATTGATGAAGGCAAAGCCGCGCGCCTGATCAATGCTATGAAACAGCGGGTTCCAATCAAACATCGCCAGCATATAGCCGGGCAGAGAGTTGGCGAGAAACATCTTGCCCGAGGCGATCATATTGGCACGTTGATAGACGGTCGAAAAAATCGTCACGAAGGACGGAAACCACGGCTTGATCGCCAGCATCACCAACCCAAGCGCACAGCCGGTAAACCACGCGGTAAGCATCATCCCGAAAGCGGCAAAGGGCTGATCGATGGAGATCGGGGTCACCGCCACGTGGTAAATAAACAAGATCACAAAGAGCGACAGCACCTGAATATAGAGCGATCCGACCGCCGCCGAAGCGATGGCGATGATCGTATTCATCGGGGCGTGCTGCATCATCGGGCTTGCCGGCCCCTCTGACCCGGCGACCGCGCCCAGAGCCTTCACATGAGTGAGATAAAGAAAGATGCCAGACATCAGATAGACAAGAAAATCACCGCGCACAGCAGACCCGCGCATCCCGAGGATTGAGAACATCACATAGAAGGCCACCACGAACATCACCGTTTGCAGCATGTTCATCGCGATGGCGATGAAGGCGTTGTTGTGCTGTTTGCGCACGTTGCGCACCACAGAATGGTAAACCAACTCTGCAATGGAGAGAGCCGAGCCAAAGCCGGATTTCGGCTTTCTGGAAGATTGGAACATGCGCGCGTCCTTGACGAAGCCCTAACGTGGCACGGAATTCTTGCTGTTCCGTTAGCTGCACAGCATAAGGGAAACGGTTAATTGAAGCAACGACAGCCCGCAGGGCCGGAGGCAAAATGGATTACGAGAAATTGGTCGCAGAAATGCGGCGGCTGGCATTGGAAGCAGGGGATAAGATCATGGAGATCTACGGTCAGGATAATTTCGAGGTGAAATCGAAATCCGACGACAGCCCCGTCACCGCCGCCGACGAAGCCGCCGATGCGATCATTTCCGAAGGGCTTCGCGCTGCCTTTCCCGATGTCATGCTGGTCACTGAAGAACAGGCTGCGACCCATACCGCCAAAGGCGATACATTTCTCATCGTTGACCCGCTGGATGGCACCAAGGAATTCGTCCACCGCCGCGGGGATTTCACGGTGAACATCGCGCTGGTCGAAGGCGGCGTGCCAACGCGCGGCGTGGTCTATGCCCCTGCCAAATCCCGGATGTTCTTTACCCAAGCCGATGGTCAATCGGTCGAGGAGACGGGCGCATTTGCCAAAGGGCAGGTGGGTGAGACAAAGGCGATTTCTGTCTCTAATCCAGACAATACGGCCCTGATGGTTGTTGCCTCCAAATCGCACCGCGATCAGGCGACCGACGATTACATCGGCAAATACGGCGTGCGGGACATGACCTCGGCAGGGTCCTCGCTGAAGTTCTGTCTGATCGCAACCGGAGAGGCCGATCTCTACCCGCGTTTGGGCCGCACGATGGAATGGGACACCGCCGCAGGCCATGCGGTGCTGAACGGGGCCGGCGGCGCTGTGGTGCGCTTCGATGACCTCACCCCGCTGGCCTACGGCAAGGAAGATTTTGCCAACCCATTCTTCATCGCCCATGCCCCGGGTGTTGAGTTGAAAGCGGGCTGATGTCTGTTCTGATCGTCATCCCCGCCCGCTATGCCTCCACCCGCTATCCCGGCAAACCGCTTGTGGCCCTCACCGGGGCTACGGGGCAAAAACAGTCCCTGATTGAGCGCAGTTGGCGGGCCGCCAGCGCGGTTTCGGGCGTCGATCGTGTGGTGGTGGCCACCGACGACGACCGCATTCGCGATGCTGCAGAAGGTTTCGGCGCCGAGGTCGTGATGACTTCGGAAGCCTGCGCCAACGGCACCGAACGCTGCGCCGAAGCACATGCCGCGCTGGGCGGGGGCTATGACATCGTGGTCAACCTGCAAGGCGACGCACCGCTAACGCCGCATTGGTTCGTCGAAGGGCTGGTGCAGGGGTTGAAAGACAATCCCGATGCCGAGATCGCTACCCCGGTGCTGCGTTGCGACGGTGCCACGCTGAACAGTCTTCTGGGCGACCGTAAGGCGGGCCGCGTCGGGGGCACGACGGCGGTTTTCGGGGCCGATAATCAGGCGCTCTATTTCTCGAAAGAGGTCGTTCCCTATACCCGAAAGCCTTATACAGAGACTGATATGACCCCGGTTTTCCATCATGTCGGTGTCTATGCCTACCGCCCCAACGCGCTGGCGCGCTACCCCAGCTGGCCTGTCGGCCCCTTGGAGCAGTTGGAGGGGCTGGAACAGCTCCGTTTCCTTGAGAATGGCCGCCCGGTGCTCTGCGCCGAGGTTGAGGCCAAGGGCCGCGAGTTCTGGGAATTGAACAACCCCGAAGACGTGCCGAAGCTCGAAGCTATGATGGCGAAAATGGGTCTGGAATGACCACCACCCCCGTCAGTGCCACGCTGGAAAGCGGCGTGCCTGTCAGCATCGTGATCGTCAGCCGGGATCGGCCCGAGGCATTGCGGCGTTGTCTGACGGGGGTGGGGCAGCTTCAATATGCCCCTTTCGAAGTCATCGTCGTGGCCGATCCCGCAGGGATCGCCGTGGCCCGCGACATGGTCTTTGCCGAGGCCCTAAAGCTGGTCACTTATGACAGGCCGAACATCTCTGCCGCGCGCAACCTTGGGATCGCCGAGGCCGCGGGGGAAGTCGTGGCCTTTATCGATGATGATGCCGTGCCAGAGCCGCTGTGGCTGCGCCACCTGCTGGAACCTGCGCAACGGCCCGGCGTCGCGGCGATGACCGGTTTCGTCCGGGGGCGAAACGGCATCTCGTTCCAATACCGCGCGCGCCAACTGAACGCTTTGGGAGAGCCGGAAAACCTTGATGTAGACCCCGAAACGCCCAGCATTCTGCACCCTCCGCCCGGGGGGGCAATCAAAACCGAAGGCACCAATATGGCCTTTCGGCGCGATGTCTTGGTGGAGGTGGGCGGTTTTGACCCGGCCTTTCATTACTATCTCGATGAAACCGACCTGAACATGCGACTGGCGCGGGCAGGCCATGCCACCGCAATCGTGCCGCTGGCCGAGGTCCATCACGGTTTCGCCGCCAATGCGATGCGCAGCGCCAACCGCGTGCCGCGTGATCTTTTCGATATCGGGGCAAGCTGGGCCGTGTTCCATCGCAAACATCTGGCCTCGCAGGACCGTGCCGCGCAATGGGCGTACCTTCGCGCGGCAGAGCGCCGCCGGTTGCTGCGCCATCTGATAAGCGGCGGGTTAGAGCCAAGCGATGTTCCCCGTCTGCTGCGCAGACTGGATGAAGGCCACGCCGAGGGGCTAAAGCGCCCCATCGTCAGCACCACCGTACCGCGCACAACCAACAGCCCCTTTCGCCCCTTTCCCGCCCGCCCGCGGCGCAGCGTGGCGATCTTCACCCGGCCCATAAAACTGGCACGAGACCGGGCAAAAGCTGCAAAATGGGCGCAAGCCGGAGAGATCGTCACCCTGATCAGCCTTTCGCCAACGGCGCTCTACCATCGCGTTGCCTTTGATCCGACCCACGCTATTTGGCTGCAAACAGGTGGAATATACGGAAAATCCGCCCGGGATGACGCGGTTTTTCGCTTAAGGCGGCGGTGTGATCGGCTGAAAAGAGAAGTTAAGCGAGTTGCCAGACAGCGCGGTTTCAGCGATGATCGTAGCCGTTAAAAAGACGCAGGTGGATTTACCGTGGCGTTCTGTATTTTTCGAATAAGTTGTAAGGATTAACATGCGCAAGAAGGTAACAAAGGCGGTTTTCCCTGTCGCAGGTATGGGGACACGCTTTCTGCCCGCCACCAAATCGGTGCCCAAAGAGATTATGACCCTCGTTGACCGCCCCTTGGTTCAATACGCAATCGATGAGGCGCGGGCGGCCGGGATCAAAGAGTTCATCTTCGTGACCTCGCGCGGCAAAGGCGCGTTGGAGGACTATTTCGACCACGCCCCGCAGCTTGAGCAGGAGTTGCGTAAAAAGGGCAAGACAGAGCTTCTTGAGACGCTTCAAAGCACCAATATGGACAGCGGTGCGATTGCTTATATCCGCCAGCATAAGGCGCTTGGGCTTGGCCATGCGGTCTGGTGCGCCCGCCGTTTGATCGGGAATGAACCCTTTGCCGTCATGCTGCCTGACGACGTGATCGCGGCGGAAAAGCCTTGCCTGAAGCAGATGGTCGAAGCCTATGAAGAAACCGGCGGCAGCATGGTCGCCGCAATGGAGGTCGAGCCTTCCCGTGCCTCTTCCTACGGCATTCTCGACACCAGCGAAGAACGCGGCGATATGGTGAAGGTCAAAGCGATGGTAGAAAAACCCGCCGTCGACGAAGCGCCGTCGAACCTTGCGGTGATTGGGCGTTATATCCTCTCGCCGAACGTTTTGAAGAACCTCAACAAACTGAAATCCGGATCGGGTGGTGAAATCCAGCTGACCGATGCGATCGCCCAAGAGATCGAGCAAGGCCGTGATGTCTATGGTTTCCGGTTCCGCGGGCAGCGGTTCGATTGCGGCTCCAAGGCGGGCTTTCTTCAAGCGACCGTGGCCTTTGGTCTCGCCCGTGAGGAATTGCGCGACGATCTTTCGGCCTATCTGCAAAGTATTTCCCAAATCGACCGGGCCGCGCAGTAAGGTCGGGAAAACGCAAAATGGAAAAGGTATTGGTAACGGGCGGAGCGGGCTATATCGGCTCGCACGCTTGTAAGGCATTGAAAGCGGCGGGCTTTATCCCCGTCACATTCGATAATCTGGTGACAGGCTGGCGCGATGCCGTGAAATTCGGCCCCTTTGAGCAAGGCGATCTGCTGGACCGCGCGCGGCTGGATGAGGTCTTTGCGAAACATCAGCCCATTGCGGTGATGCATTTCGCCGCCCTCAGCCAAGTGGGGGAAAGTATGGCGGAGCCGGGGCTTTACTGGCGCAACAACGTCAACGGCTCCCTCACATTAATCGAGGCGGCGGTCGCTGCGGGCTGCAAGCAATTCGTCTTTTCGTCGACCTGTGCGACCTATGGCGATCAGGATAACGTGGTATTGGACGAAAACAGCGCACAATATCCGATCAATGCCTATGGGGCGTCCAAACGGGCGATCGAGGACATCCTGCGCGACTTTGAGGCCGCCCATGGGCTGCAGCATGTCATCTTCCGCTATTTCAACGTGGCCGGTGCGGATCCCGATGGCGAAGTGGGCGAGTTCCATCAGCCAGAGACGCATCTGATCCCCCTGATGCTGGATGCGATTGCCGGGAAGCGCGCTGCGCTGACTGTTTTCGGGGATGACTATGACACCCCCGACGGCACCTGTATTCGGGACTATGTGCATGTCTGCGATCTGGTCGATGCCCATGTTTTGGGTCTGAAATGGCTTCAGGACGGGAAGGGCAGCCGCGTGTTCAACCTTGGCACCGGAAGTGGCTTTTCGGTGCGTGAAGTGCTCGACCATAGCCGCGCTGTGACCAATCAAACGGTGCCCCATGAGATCGGCGCGCGCCGTCCGGGGGATTGTACCAAACTTGTGTCAGGCTCTTCCCGCGCGGAAGAGGAGTTGGGTTGGGCGCCCAAGCGCTCGACCTTGGACAAGATGATTGCAGACGCTTGGAAGTGGCACCAGACCGGCCATTACGATGGCTGAACCCGCCGCGCGACTCTTGGACCTGACGCGCAGTTTGCGTCGGGTCGGGCGGGGCGCGACGGGGGTTGATCGGGTCGAACTGGCCTATCTCGCACATCTTCTGACTGGTGACGCGCCGCTCTATGGAGTGGCGCGTACGGCTTTGGGCTATGTCTTGCTGGACCGTGCTGGGATGCAGGGCTTTCAAGATCGCCTTGAAGGCCGCGTTCCTTGGGGGCGGGCAGACCTTCTGTCGCGCTTGCCACGGGGGCGTAGTGTGGCTCTAACGCGGGCGGAAAGTGACCTCAGGCGCTTGGCGAGGGGACGGTGTCTGCCTGCCGGGTTGCCCTCACTGCTTGCGCGGCATCTGCCACCGGGCTTTGCCTATCTCAATGTTGGCCACAGCAACCTGACGGACCGGGTTCTGGGCGGCGTGAAAAAGGCGCAGGGCCGGATTGCGGTTCTTATCCATGACGTGATTCCGCTAGACCATCCGGCCTACCAGCGTCCCGGCACGGTCGCGCCGTTTCGGGCCAAGATTGACCGGGTGTCTGCGCAGGCCGATCTGGTGATCTACAACTCGCAGGACACGCGCCAGCGCAGCGAGGCGCAGATTCGGGGACGGATTCCCCCTGCCGTTGTCGCGCATCTGGGTCTCGACCTGCCCGCGCCCGATGGCGGTGAACTGCCTGCGGGCCTGCCGCCAAAGCTTCCCTTTTTTGTCGTTGTAGGCACCATTGAGCCGCGCAAGAACCATGGTTTCTTGCTGGACCTATGGCAGCAGATGGGCCCTAACGCGCCGCTGCTGCTGATCTGCGGCGCTCGGGGGTGGAACAACAACGCGGTCTTTGACCGACTTGATCGGCTGCCTGCGGGCGGCCCTGTGCGCGAGTTCTCAAGCCTCAGCGACGCCGGATTGGCCGCATTGGTGCAGGGTGCAGCGGGGATGCTTTTTCCCAGCCACGCAGAGGGGTTCGGCCTGCCGCCCGCCGAGGCGCTGAGCCTTGGATCGCGTGTTTTATGCAACGATTTACCAGTCTTGCACGAGGTCCTAGGCGACAAAGCCGTTTACGCGGCCCTGAGCGAGCCCTATTCATGGATCAGAACAATCGAAGAATGGGCCGCATCTGTGCCAGACCCGCGCCCCGCGACGACTTTTATCGCGCCAACATGGGCCGAACACTTCAAGACCGTGTTAAAGTCGACGTGATAGCGCGGTAGAGAAGCGGTCAGATCCGATAGGTAAGGGGCGGTTTGGGCTTAATTCAGTCATATCGATTGCGGCTGCAACGCAAGCGCTGGCGCATCCGCGCCTTCCGCAAACGCCGCGAGTTGACCCGCGTGGCGAACCGCACCGCCCAGATCAAACGCGACGATATCCTTGTGTTCTGCACGCAGCGCAACGAACGCATCCGGCTGCCCTATTTCCTGAAATACTACCGTGAGATGGGCGTCGGACACTTCTTCTTCGTCGATAACGACAGCACCGACGGTTCGCTCGACTATCTTGCCGAGCAACCCGATGTGTCGGTCTGGAGCGCCAAGGCCAGCTACAAGCGCGCGCGCTTCGGCGTCGACTGGCTGAACTGGCTGCAGATGAAATACGCCCATGGCCACTGGGCGCTGACGGTCGATCCCGATGAATTTCTGGTCTACCCCTTTTGCGACACGCGGCCCCTGCGGGCGCTGACTGATTGGCTTGATGCGTCGTCGATCAAAAGCTTTTCCGCGATGCTGCTGGATATGTATCCCAAAGGGCGGCTGGACGAAGAACCATACCAAGCGGGCCAAAACCCGATTGAGATTTCGTCGTGGTTCGACAGCGGCAATTACACCATTTCGCGCAATCGGCGGTTTGGAAACCTCTGGATTCAGGGCGGGCCACGGGCGCGGGTGTTCTTCCCCGATGAACCCGCCAAGGCGCCGGCGCTGAACAAAGTACCGCTGGTCAAATGGGACCGGCGCTATGCCTATGTCAGCTCAACCCATACGCTGCTGCCGCGCGGGCTTAATCAGGTCTATGACGAATGGGGCGGAGAGAAAGCCTCGGGCGTGCTGCTGCATGCCAAATTCCTCGACACCTTCGGCGCCAAGGCGGCGGAGGAGTTGCAGCGCAACGAGCATTACGCGGCTTCGGTCGAATACAAAGCCTATGCCGCGCAGCTAAAGGACGACCCGCAGCTTTGGTGCAAATGGTCAGAACGCTACATCAACTGGCGGCAGCTAGAGATTCTAGGCCTCATGTCGAAAGGGAACTGGGCATGAGCGTCGGGATCGTCATGCTGGTGCACAACGCTTTTGATCGGGCCGAGCAGGTCGCGCGCCATTGGGCCGCTGCAGGCTGCCCGGTGGTGATCCACATCGACAAGGCCGTGGCCCGGCGGGCGCATGATGCTTTCGTGGCGGCACTCTCTGACCTGAAGGATGTGCATTTCAGCCCCCGCAAACGCTGCGAGTGGGGCACTTGGGGGATCGTTGCCGCCTCGCAGGGGGCGGCGGAATTAATGCTGTCGCGCTTTCCCAAGGTGGCTCATGTCTATCTGGCCTCGGGTTCCTGCCTGCCGCTCCGCCCGGTGCAGGAATTGATCGACTATCTTGGGGACCGCCCGCAGACCGATTTCATCGAAAGCGCCACCACGGCGGATGTGCCCTGGACGGTGGGCGGGCTGGATGAAGAGCGGTTTACCCTGCGTTTCCCCTTCTCTTGGCGGCGCAATCGCTATCTGTTTGACCGCGCGGTCGAGGTGCAGCGCCTATTACGGTTGAAACGCCGGATGCCGCGCGGGATCGTGCCGCATATGGGCTCGCAATGGTGGTGCCTGACCCGGCGCACCCTGTCGGCGATCCTGCAAGACCCCGACAGGCCGACCTACGACAAGTTCTTTCGCCACGTCTGGATCCCGGACGAAAGCTATTTCCAGACCCTTGCACGGCTCTATTCCAGCAAGATCGAAAGCCGCTCGCTGACCCTGTCCAAGTTCGATTTTCAGGGCAAGCCGCATATCTTTTACAACGACCACCTGCAGCTATTGCGCCGTTCGGATTGCTTTGTGGCGCGCAAGATTTGGCCCCACGCGGACAGACTCTATGATGCCTTCCTGACCGACTCTGCCGGTGCGATGAAAAAGACCGAGCCGAACCCCGGCAAGATCGACCGCATCTTTGCCAAGGCGGTAGAGCGGCGCACCCGTGGCCGCGCCGGGCTTTATATGCAAAGCCGTTTTCCCAACAAGGATTGGGAGAATGGTGTCACCGCCGCGCCTTACTCGGTATTTCAGGGTTTCACCGAGATCTTTGAGGATTTCGAACATTGGCTGAGCCGTGCCAGCAGGGCCCGCGTGCATGGGCATCTCTTTGCCCCTGACCGTGTGCATTTTGCTGAAGGCCAGACCACGCTGAACGGTGCCTTGTCGGACAACCCGGTGCTGCGCGATCACAATGCCAGCGCGTTTTTGACCAACCTGATCTGGAATACCCGTGGCGAACGCCAGTGTTTTCAGTTCGGCCCAATGGACAACCAAGACATCAATTGGCGCATGGCCAGAGACCCTAACGCACAGATTTCGGTCATCACAGGTGCTTGGGCTGTGCCACTGTTTCGCTCAAACCTTGATTTTGCTGATATTCGACGTCTTGCTGCAAAGCTGCAAAAAACGGAAAGCACGCATTTGGATGTGCTGCGTTCACCCCATGCCAAAGCGCGCGTGCGGATCTGGACGATGTCTGAATTCATCGAAGCGCCGATGGAGCCTTTACAGGGCATATTGGACGAGATTGGCCGTACACGTCTGCGCCGCCTGTCAGAGGCGCCGCGCATGGTAGACCTGAATGGCTTTGACCAATTCCTGCAGAACCTTAAGAACCAAGGCATGCATCCCTATCTGGTGGGGGATTTTCCCGTCTCCCGCGGAGTAACTGGCGATGCCAAACCCTCTCCCAAACCCTATCTGGTGAAATAACCCCATGAACGACAAATTCGACAGTTTCGTGGTCTTCGCCGAGATGCGGACCGGGTCTAACTTTCTGGAAGCGAACCTGAATGCTTTTGCGGGTATCGCTTGTCATGGAGAGGCCTTTAACCCTTTCTTCATGGGCTATCCCAAAAGTGAGCCGATCCTTGGCGTCGATCAGGCCACGCGGGACGAAAACCCCAAAAAGCTACTGGCGGCGATCCGAGGGCAGCAGGATGCTTTGGGCGGTTTTCGGTATTTCCACGATCATGACCCGCGCGTCTTTGATACCATTATCAAAGACCAGCGCTGCGCGAAAATCGTGCTGACCCGCAATCCGGTCGACAGCTACGTCAGTTGGAAGATCGCGCAGGCGACGGGGCAGTGGAAGCTGACCGACATGAAGGCGCAGAAGGTGGCGCAGGCGGTTTTTGACGCCGATGAGTTCAGCACCCATCTGGATGCCTTGCAGCGCTTTCAGATCACCCTGCTGAACCGCTTGCAGACTTCGGGCCAGACGGCGTTTTATGTAGCCTACGAAGACCTGCAAAGCGTTGAGGTGATGAACGGCCTTGCACGCTACCTCGGTGTGGATGAGCAGTTAGAGGCGCTGGACAAGAACCTCAAGAAACAGAACCCCAGCCCGATCTCGGCCAAGGTCAGCAACTATGACGAGATGCTGGAGGCGCTGGCGCGGTTGGACCGTTTCGACCTAACACGCACCCCCAATTTCGAGCCCCGGCGCGGGCCGAACGTGCCCTCCTACGTGGCGGCGGCGACCAGCGGATTGATCTATCTGCCGATCAAATCCGGGCCGCAGGATCAGGTGCTGGATTGGCTGGCCGCCCTTGATGGTGTCCCGCGCGAGGCGCTGCGCGATAAGATGTCGCAAAAAGAGTTGCGCCAGTGGAAACGTAAAGCGCCCGGCCATCGTGGCTTTACCGTGCTGCGCCATCCCGCCCGACGGGCGCATGATGCTTTTTGCCGCCACATCCTGACCACCGGCGAGGGCAGCTATCGCCAATTGCGCAACACGCTGATGCGCCGCTACAAGATGCCGCTGCCCAAGGACGGCCCCGATGCAGCGCATGACCGGGATGCGCATCGCACTGCCTTTGTCGCCTTTCTGAAATTTCTCAAAGGCAATTTGGCCGGTCAGACGTCGATCCGGGTGGATGCGGCATGGTGCTCTCAGGCCCAAGCCATCGCGGGGTTCGGAGAGTTCTGCCTGCCGGATCGCATCATCCGCGAAGAGGAACTGGCCAGTGAACTGCCCGCTTTGGCCGCGGGCCAAGGTCATGTGACCACCCCCGCCGTGCCTGCGGCGGCGGAACCCGGTCCTTTCACGCTGGCCGATATCTATGACGATGAGATCGAGGCGCTGACGGCGGATGCCTATCAAAAAGATTACATGACGTTCGGCTTCACCCGCTGGCGCTGAGTTGGCGGTGGATTGACCTTGCCGGGTTTGGCGTAAACTGGAACAAGGATGCATCCTGAATGCATCGCCAAAGGTCGCGCCGTCCGTGAGTTTCCTGTCAGTCACCTCTGTCCCGACATTGCGCTGGAGTTCGCCCAAGGCGTTCACCCTCAAGCCGCCTTTTGCCTCGATGGTGTTTCTGATCCTCGGGCTGGTCATGTTCGGCTTGGGCGAGGCGCTTTTGGTCAATGCAGGCGTCGGTGTCAGCCCTTGGACCGTCTTTGCCGAAGGGGTGACCAACATCACGGGTTGGAGCCTTGGGCTGGCCACGTTCCTTATCAGCGCCACGGTGCTGCTGCTTTGGATCCCGCTGCGCCAGACGCCGGGCATCGGCACCATTCTGAACGCGGTGATCGTAGCACTGGTGTTGGAATATGCGTTGCCGATCCTGCCGCGGTTTGACAGCTATCTGGCCAATGTAATGCTGGCGCTGACCGGCGTCTTCGTGACCGGCTTTGGCGGCGCGATCTATCTTGTGGCCAACCTCGGCCCCGGCCCGCGCGATGGGCTGATGACGGGGCTGCAGCGGGTGACGGGCAAGCCCATCGCGCTGGTCCGGATGAGCATCGAATTGTCGGTCGTGGCGATTGGCTGGGCCTTGGGCGGGACGCTGGGCCTTGGCACGCTGCTTTTCGCGGTCGGCATCGGTCCGGCCATGGCGATTGGGATGCAGATTCTGCAACTGCGCAGCGTGGCGCGCTAGGCAGCAGCGCCCGGGTTGCGGTAGGTGGCCCGTCTAAAAGGCTGAAATCCGCTTTTTCCCGAAACGACCCTACCGCATACTGCGGTATACCGTCGACCTTCGCCGCCTCTTCCGCTATCAGGGCAGCAAATGCAGCAATTTGGAGCAATCATGTCCGATATCATCTACACCAAAGTTGACGAAGCGCCGGAGCTGGCCTCTGCGTCGCTGTTGCCAATCATCAAGAAATTCGCCGAAGCCGCTGGTGTGAGCGTCGGCACGAAAGACATCAGCCTTGCGGGCCGTATCCTCGCGACCTTCCCCGAGCATCTGACCGAGGCGCAGCGCCAGTCCGACGATCTGGCGGAACTGGGCCGTCTGGTAAAGACGCCCGAAGCGAATGTCATCAAGCTGCCGAACATCTCTGCCTCCGTGCCGCAGCTGGTCGCGGCGATCAAAGAGCTTCAGGCCCAAGGCTATGCGCTGCCCGACTATCCAGAAGAGCCCAGCACGGACGAAGAAAAGGCCGTGCGCGCCAAATATGATGGCATCAAAGGGTCGGCTGTGAACCCGGTCCTGCGCGAAGGCAACTCTGACCGCCGCGCAGCCAAGGCTGTCAAAAGCTTTGCCCAGTCCAACCCGCACCGCATGGGCGACTGGCAGTCGGACAGCAAGACGCATGTATCGTCGATGTCCGGCAATGACTTCTTCTCGAACGAAGTGTCGGCCACGCTCGACAAAGCCTCCGGCGCGAAAATCGTGCTAGCGACCGCGGATGGTGAGAAGGTGCTGAAAGACGGGCTTGAGTATCCTGCGGGCACCGTGGTTGACGCGACCTTCATGAGCGCCGCGGCCCTCAAGGACTTCCTCAACACCCAGATCGAGAAAACCAAAGAAGACGGCATTCTCTTCTCGCTGCACCTCAAGGCCACGATGATGAAGGTCTCTGACCCGATCCTTTTTGGCCACGCGGTCAAAGCCTATCTTGCACCGGTGTTTGAAAAGCACGGGCAAAAGCTCAAGGAACTGGGTGTGAACCCCAACTCCGGCCTTGGCGACCTGCTGGAGCGCGTGAAAGGCGAGAGCGAGATCATGGCCGACATCGACGCCTGCATGGAAGACCGTCCGCCGATGTATATGGTCGATTCCGACAAGGGCATCACCAACCTGCATGTGTCCTCCGATGTGATCATCGACGCCTCCATGCCCGCGCTGATCCGCGCTGGCGGCAAAGGCTGGGGCCCAGACGGCAAGGAACACGACGCCAACTGCGTGATCCCCGACAACTCCTATGCGCCGGTTTACGACGAGGCGATCAACTTCTTCAAAGAGAACGGCAAGCTTGATCCGGCAACCGCAGGCACGGTTCAGAACATCGGCCTGATGGCGCAAAAGGCCGAGGAATACGGCTCCCACCCCACCACGTTTGAACTGGCCGAGGCAGGCACCGTCAAGATGATCCTCGACGATGGCACTGTGCTGCACCAGCACAAGGTCGACGCCGGTGATATCTGGCGCTCTTCCTCCGCACGCAAGGCACCGATTGAGGATTGGGTGAACCTCGCCATCTCGCGTCAAAAGGCCGAAGGCTGCCGGGCGATCTTCTGGCTGGACGAAAGCCGCGCCCATGACGCCGAACTGATCTCCTACGTGAAGCCGATCCTTGAGGCCCAAGGCGTGGCCGATAAGTTCGAGATCATGGCCCCCCGCGAAGCCACCCGCGCCTCGCTTGAGACCATCACCAAAGGCGAGAACACGATTGCCATCACCGGCAACGTGCTGCGCGATTACCTGACCGACCTCTTCCCGATCTTGGAATTGGCGACCTCTGCCAAGATGCTGTCGATCGTGAAGCTGATGAACGGCGGCGGTTTGTTTGAAACCGGCGCGGGCGGTTCGGCCCCCAAACACGTGCAGCAGTTGGTTGAGGAAAATCACCTGCGGTGGGATAGCCTTGGCGAGTTCTGCGCGCTTGGTGAAAGCCTGATGTTCCTCGCCGACGCACGCGGCAACGAGAAGGCGCGCGTGTTGGGCAAAGCGGTCGAGACCGCGACGCAGGGCATCCTCGACCACGGTCGTTCTCCTTCGCGCAAGGTGGGTGAGCCCGACAACCGCGACAGCCACTATTGGTTCGCGCGCTATTGGGCCGAAGCGGTGGCCGCGCAGGGTGATGACGCAGGGCTCGCCGCAGAGTTCGCCCCCATCGCCAAAGAGCTTGCCGCTAAGGAAGCCCACATCCTCTCTGAGCTTGCGGCGGCCCAAGGTGCTGCTGTCGATCTTGGTGGTTACTATCACACCGACGCGAACAAAACTGCCCGCGTGATGCGCCCCTCCGAGACGCTGAATGGCATCATCGGGTAATTAGCCTGATATAAACAAAACCGCCGCGTAGCTGTCTGAGCTACGCGGCGGATATCCGTTTCAAGAATTTGAGCAGAGCGAAAGCGCGTCTTTGCGCCTGCCTACTTCCCCCCTTTAAAAATCCAGGTTCTCGACGCTCAGCGCGTTTTGCTGAATGAACTCGCGCCGTGGCTCGACCACATCCCCCATCAGCTTGGTAAAGAGATCATCCGCTTCGGCCATGTCCTCTACGCGGACCTGCAGCAGCGTGCGTGCATCGGGGTCGAGGGTGGTTTCCCACAGCTGATCCGGGTTCATCTCGCCCAGACCTTTGTAGCGCTGCAACGACAGGCCCTTTTCGCCTTCGGCGAGGATCGCGCCGAGCAGGTCCATGGGGCCATAGATCATCTGGCTGCGGTCTTTGCGGATCAGCTTGGCGGGCTGGTCATAGACATCTTGTAGGTGCTGGGTGAAGCTGCCGGATTTCTTCGCCTCGCCCGACCGCATCATGCGGCCATCAAGCGTGCGCACCTCTTCGACGCCGCGCAGGATGCGGGCGAGGCGGATGCCGTGATCTTGGGTGATGCGGCCCTGCCAGCCACGCTCGTATTCCAGCGCGATCAGGTTCAGACGGTCGGCGACCTTGTCGGCCACGCCTTGCAGGTCGCTGTCCACCGCGCCATCGACAAAGGCCCCGGCGATGGCGGCCTGTTCAAGGATATGGCGCGGGTAATGGGTTGGGAAGGCTTCCAGCACGCGCTTGAGTTGGCGCGCCATGTCGACCACGCGGGTGAGGTCTTGGCCGGTGATCTCTTCGCCGTTGCCTTGGCGCAGCATGGCACCGTCGACGCCCTGCTGGATCAGATATTCCTCCATTGCGGCCTCATCCTTGAGATAGACCTCGGACTTGCCGCGCGACACTTTGTAGAGCGGCGGCTGCGCGATGTAGAGGTGTCCGTTCTCGATGAGTTCGGGCATCTGGCGGTAGAAGAAGGTCAGCAGGAGCGTGCGGATATGCGCCCCGTCGACGTCGGCGTCGGTCATGATGACAATCTTGTGGTAGCGCAGTTTGGAGAGGTTGAACTCATCCCGCCCGATGCCAGTGCCGAGCGCCATGACAAGGTTGCCGATCTCTTGGCTGCCGAGCATCCGGTCGAACCGGGCGCGCTCAACGTTGAGGATTTTACCTTTGAGCGGCAGGATCGCTTGGGTCTGACGGTCGCGTCCGGTCTGGGCAGAGCCGCCGGCGCTGTCCCCCTCGACGAGGAAAACTTCGGTTTTAGAGGGGTCTTTCTCCGAGCAGTCTTTGAGCTTACCCGCGAGGAAGTTCACATCCATCGCCGTCTTGCGGCGGGTCAACTCGCGCGCCTTGCGAGCGGCTTCGCGGGCCTGTGCGGCCTCGACGATCTTGCCGACGATCTGCTTGGCCTCGTTGGGGTTCTCTTCGAACCACTCGGCGAGCTTTTCGTTCACCAGACCTTCGACAGCCGGGCGCACTTCGGAAGACACCAGCTTGTCCTTGGTCTGCGAAGAGAACTTTGGGTCCGGCACTTTGACGGATAGCACGCAGGTCAGGCCCTCGCGGGCGTCGTCACCGGTGAAGTTAATCTTCTCCCGCTTGGCGATGCCGCTGGTCTGGGCGTAGCTATTGATCGTCCGCGTCAGCGCGCCGCGAAAGCCCGCCATATGGGTGCCGCCATCGCGCTGTGGAATGTTGTTGGTGAAGGGCAGTACGTTCTCATGGTAGCTGTCGTTCCACCACATCGCCACTTCGATGCCGATGTCGTCACGCTCACCGGTGATAAAGATTGGCTCGGGCATGACCGAAGACTTGTGACGGTCGAGGTATTTAACAAATTCTTTCACCCCGCCTTCGTAGAACAGCTCCGTCCGCAGCGGCTCGACAGGGCGTTCATCATTGAGGATGATCCGCACGCCGGAGTTCAGAAAGGCCAGTTCGCGCAGGCGTTTTTCCAGCGTTTCGAAACTGTATTCGAGGTTCGAGAAAGTCTCGGTCGAGGCCATGAAGCGGACCTCGGTGCCGGTGCGGTCCGTCTCGCCCACAACTTCGAGGTGCTTGGTGGTGAAGCCGCCTTCAAAGCGGGCGATATGCTCCTTGCCCTCGCGCCAAATGCGCAGTTCCAGCCAGTCCGACAGGGCGTTCACAACCGAAACGCCAACCCCGTGCAGACCGCCTGAGACCTTGTAGGAGTTGCTATCGAATTTGCCGCCCGCGTGCAGCTGGGTCATGATGACCTCGGCGGCGGAAACGCCTTCTTCCTCGTGGATGCCCACCGGAATCCCGCGCCCGTTGTCGCTGACCGAGACGCTGGAATCCTCGTGAATTGTGACCGTTACCGCGTCGGCATGACCGGCCAGCGCTTCATCGATGCCGTTGTCCACGACCTCATAGACCATGTGATGCAGGCCCGAGCCGTCATCGGTGTCCCCGATATACATGCCGGGGCGTTTGCGAACAGCCTCCAACCCTTTGAGAACCTTAATGGAATCGGCGCCGTATTCCTGTGGTGTCTGCGCGGTATCGGACATGCGGAAATAACCCTTCTCGTTTGCCCGATTTATAGTGTTTTCGCCCGGCATTGTCACGCGAATGACACAAGATTTTGTGTCAGGTGAAGGGGATGATCAGCCCCACGAAAATGAGCATCCCGCCCGAGATCAGATTGATCCGCCGCAGCGTGCGCGGGGCGGTCAGAAAGCCGCGCAGGCGGCCCACCAGCAGCGCGATCACAAGGTTGCCGATAAGCGGCACGATGACCGAGGCGGCGAGGATCAGCCCGATGTCGGGGCCGGTGACTTGGCGCAGATCAAAGAAGCCGGGCAGCACGCCCATGTAGAACAGGACCGCCTTGGGGTTGCCAAGGATCGCCACCAGCCCCGCGACGAAACCGGACCACATCCCGGGCCGGGTGAGGCGGCTGTCGGTGCTGATCTGCGTACCCGCCTGACGGATCAGGCCGATCCCCATGGCGATGAACACCAGCGCCGCGGTCCAGCGCAGCACCTCCATCACCGTGTCAAATGCCGAGACGATCCATGTGATCCCCAGCACCGCCACCAGCGGCCAAAGCATGTCACCAATCGCCACGCCGAGCGCCAGCGGCCATGCCGCCTGAAACCCGCCCGAAAGGGCACGGGCCATCATTGCCAGCCAAACCGGGCCGGGGGTGAGGAACAGGATCAAGAGCGCGCCGCAGTAAAGCAGCAGATCGGCGGGGGTAAGGGTCACGGTCGCCGCTCCACCTGCGAAAGGCCGTCCTCTTCGGTGACCTCAACATATTGCGCCCGCGCGCCAAGGCTTTCGAACAGTTCAGGCCCGGTGCCGGTCATCCATGCCTGCGCGCCAAGCGCGGTGATCTCGTCGTAAAGCGCCGCGCGGCGGCTCGCGTCGAGATGGGCGGCGACCTCGTCCAGCAGCAGCAGCGGCGGCGCGCCGAAGTCGGCGGCGATGGCGCGGGCATTGGCAAGGATGAGCGAGACCAGCAGCGCCTTCTGCTCTCCGGTGGAGCAGTCCCGCGCGGCGATGCCCTTGGCGGCATAGGTGCCCTCCAGATCGGCGCGGTGCGGGCCGATGAGCGTGCGCCCGGCGGCAAGGTCGCGCATGCGGTTGTCCGAGAGCGCAGCGCGCAGGGCATCGGCGCTCTCGGGCATGTCGTTCAGCAGCGACAGGGTCGCGATGGGGAAAGCAGTCTGGGCCTCTGCCTGCGCCGCCTCAAGGGCTGCCAGCGCCTGTAGGCGGTTGGCGTGAATCTGCGCCCCGGTTTCAGCCATGCGGGTCTCAAGCGCTGTGTACCACGCAGGCTCGCGCACCATGTCCTTGAGCAGCCGGTTACGCTCGCGCATGGCTTTCTCGTAGCTCAGTGACAGGTCCGCATGATCGGGCAGCATCGAAAGCGTCACCCGGTCAAGAAAGCGCCGCCGCCCCTCGGCGCCTTCGATCCAAAGCCGGTCCATGGCGGGGATCAGCCAGAGCACGCGGGCAATGCGACCAAGCGCCGTTTGTGCGGACGCCTTGCCGTCGATCTTGGTCTGCCGTGCAGCGCCCGCTTCGGACCAGATGTCGACCTCATGCAGCACCGTGGGGCCGTGCAGCAGCCCGGTCACCTTCCAGCCCAAAGCCTCGGGCCGCCGTGCCATATCTTGCGCGCTGGTGCGGCGCAGCCCGCGACCCGGCGACAGCAGCGAGATCGCTTCGATGACATTGGTCTTGCCCGCGCCATTGGGGCCATAGAGCGCGACGGGGCGCGCATCCACGTCGATCACCGCCCGGCGGTGCGAGCGGAAATGCGAGAGGCCGAGGTTGGAAAGATACAGTTGCGCCATTCAGACCCCGTTTTCTTTGAAAGAAAACGGCGCGGGAATTTCAAAAATTCCCGCCCAACTCACACGCGCATCGGCATGACGACGTAAACCGCCGACGTATCATTGCCTTCGCGCATCAGGGTCGGGTCGCCAGAGGAGTTGAACAGGAAGACGGCGTTCTCGCGGTCCACTTGGCTTGCGATCTCAAGCAGGTATTTGGCGTTGAAACCAATCTCCAGCCGCTCGTCGGCATAGGCCACGGCCAGCTCTTCTTCGGCGGCGCCGCTGTCAGGCGCGTTGACGGACAGCACCAGACGGTCTTCGTCCAGTTGCAGTTTTACGGCGCGCGAACGCTCGGAACTCACGGTCGCCACACGGTCCACCGCACGGGCGAAATCGGCAGCGTCGACTTCCATCTTGCGGGTGTTTCCCTGTGGGATCACGCGGGTGTAATCGGGGAAGGTGCCGTCGATGACCTTGGAGGTCAGGGTGATGGCGGGGGTGGCGAAACGGATCTTGGTCTCTGACACGGACACCGCGATTTCCATCTCGTCATCATCCAGCAGCTTGCGCAATTCGCCCACGGTCTTGCGCGGCACGATGACGCCGGGCATCTCGGCCGCACCCTCGGGCATCTCGGCGTCGATCCGGGCGAGACGGTGACCATCGGTCGCCACGCAGCGCAGGGCCTTGCCGCCTTCGGCATCCGCGATATGCAGGTAAACACCGTTCAGGTAATAGCGCGTCTCTTCGGTGGAGATGGCAAATTTCGACTTGTCGAACAGGCGGCGCAGCACCGGGGCAGGGGCCGCGAAGTTCGAGGCATATTCCGAGGACGCCATCACGGGGAAGTCCTCACGCGGCAGGGTCGCCAGCGAGAAGTTCGAGCGGCCCGCTTCAACAGTCAGACGGCCAGCGGCGGTATCGGCGGTTAGGCTGATCAACGCGCCATCGGGCAGTTTGCGCACGATTTCATGCAGCAGCGTGGCCGAAACGGTGGTGGCGCCAGCGCGCTCAACCTGCGCGGCGACCTTGTCGACCACTTCGATATCCAGATCGGTGGCGCGGAAGGAAACATCGCTGCCCTCGGCCTCGATCAGCACGTTGGCGAGGATCGGAATGGTGTTGCGGCGCTCGACCACGGATTGGGCTTGCGAAACGGCCTTGAGCAGTGCCGCGCGTTCGATGCTGAATTTCATATGCCTTCTCCCATACCGATTGCCGGGAGAGGCAAACTACCCGGTTCCCACGCTTACACAAGAACTTTTGTGGCTTTGTTTAAGTGAATGCAAGAGGGGCGCAAGCTGCGCCCCCGATCGCTGTTTAACCGTGTCCTGAGGACAACCCCTCAGGCCGCTCAGCTTAGGATTCGAGCGCCCGGCGCAGCAGTTCCAGATCCTCGGCGATCTGCCCGTCCGAGACCTTGAGCTCTTCGATGCGGCGCACCCCGTGCATGACGGTGGTGTGGTCGCGCCCGCCAAAGCGGCGGCCGATTTCGGGCAGGGAGCGGCTGGTCATCTGCTTGCACAGATACATCGCCACCTGACGCGGGCGGGCATAGCTGCGCAGACGCTTGGGGCCGATCATGTCGCTCAGGCGGATGTTGTAGTGATCCGAGACCTTACGCTGGATTTCCTCGACCGAGATCTTGCGCTCGGAGGCGCGCAGCACGTCGGCCAGACAGTCCTGCGTCAGGCCCATGTCGATCTCACGGCCCACGAGCGAGGCGAAAGCGAACAGACGGGTCAGCGCGCCTTCGAGCACGCGGACGTTCGAGGTGATGCGATGCGCCAGAAATTCCAGCACGCCATCGGCCACTTCGAGGTCCGGATAGGTCTTGCGCTGCACTTCGACCTTGCTTTGCAGAATGCCGAGGCGGAGTTCATAGTCCGTCGGGTGCAGGTCAACGATCAGGCCGCATTGCAGACGCGATTTGACGCGGTCTTCGAGGTCTTTGATCTCCCCCGGTGCGCGGTCGGCAGAGATGATGATCTGTTTGTGCTGGTCCACAAGCGCGTTGAACGTGTGAAAGAACTCTTCTTGTGTGGAATCTTTGCCCGCGATGAACTGCACGTCATCGACCATCAGTACGTCGACCGAACGGAAGATCTCTTTGAAGTCCATCATCTTGCGGTCGCGCAGCGCCTGAACGAAACGGTACATGAACTGCTCAGCCGAGAGGTAGAGCACATTCATCTCAGGCTTACGCGCGTGCAATTCGCGCGCGATGGCGTGCATAAGGTGCGTTTTACCCAAACCAACGCCGCCATAAAGGAACAGCGGGTTGAAGGTGACCGGGCCGCCTTCGGCGACGCGGCGGGCGGCAGCGTGGGCCAGTTCGTTGGGCTTGCCGACAACGAAATTGTCAAAGCTGAAGCGCGGGTCAAGCGGGGCGGTGCTCAGCTGGGTGTTGGCGGCGGGTTTCACGGCAGCCGTGGTCTGACGCGCAGCCGGGGCAGGCTTTTCGGCGGCAGGGCTGGGTTGCTGATTCAAGGCAAAGTTCAAACGGGTGGCATCGGTGCCCGCCGTGTTGATCTCATGCAGGATCAGATCCGAGAAGTTCTGGCTGACGTAGTTCCCAAAGAAATTTGTCGGCACTTTGAGTGTCACGATTCCGTCTTCAACAGCGCCGGGCACAAGCGGTTCAATCCAGGTGGTGTAGTTGTTCTGCCCCACCGTCTTTAGAAGCCGCTCTTTGATCTCGCCCCAGTGATCTAATGTCAT